>CAZVRY010000049.1:0-32614 GCA_964629545.1 uncultured Verrucomicrobiota bacterium
GACCGGGAGCAAGAGCAAGAGCAAGAGCACGAATTCTGCCTCTTGCACTCTGCCTACTCCCTTTCCGGTTCATGGGTAGCTTCCAAGTCGGATGTTCCGACGCGCATGGGGACCATGAACCGTCCCACGTCGCGTCCTCCCCTTCCATGACTCCCTCGCCCCCGCCAAACGGGGGAGAGGGTCGGGGAGGGGACGGTTCATGGGTAGGGAGAAGGGGAGAGGGGAACTCCTTCTTTCAACGCGATGAGAATGGCTGCCCCCACGCCGGACTTGATTTCCCGCCGTCCCTCCCCAATGTTCCCGCGGTTCGTAATCGGCTCGATGAACACTCCCAAGCCGCACGCTGCGCCCGTGTTAACCGAGGACGTCGTCCTCAGGGAGGGCTCGTGTTGAGCTTGCTGGGTTGGGCGGGCCGGCAGGCTCGGCGATGGGGGTTCGCCCGACCCGAGTCGGATTGCGAACGCCGCGTCATGTATCAACCGCAACAAGCTCGCCTCTTCATCAAACCCTACTGTGGGTGGTGCACCCAAGCCATGGACTGGCTCGACGACCACGGGATCCGCTATGACGTGCTCGACGTCATCGCCGACCGGGCGGCCTACGACGAGATGGTGCGATTGTCCGGACAGTCGCTCGCCCCGGTCATCCAGGTCGATGGCCACGTTTTGGGCGACTTTGGGGCGCGCGAATTGGCGGCATTCTGGAAGACCCTCGGCCAACGCCACCCCGCTCCGTGAAACCACCGCTCCGCTCTCCGGCGACTTCTGTTAAGCGTTAACCATGTCTGCTGCCCCCGCCCCTCCTGCGCCCCCCGCCGCGGCCGCCTCTGCGCGGCCTCGCCTGCCCGCGTGGCTGCGCCTGCCGTTGCCCACCGCCAGCGCCTTCCGCGATACGCGCGGACTGCTCGGCGAACTCCAACTCCACACCGTCTGCGAAAGCGCCAAATGCCCCAACCACTGGGAATGCTGGAGCCGCGGCACCGCCACCTTCATGATCGGCGGCGACCGCTGCACCCGCGCCTGCGGCTTCTGCGCCGTGGACACCGCCAAACCCCTCCCGCTCGATCCCGCCGAACCCGCCCGGGTGGCCGAAGCGGCCCGGCGCATGGGCCTCCGCCACGTGGTGATCACCGCGGTCGCCCGCGACGACCTCCCCGACGGCGGTGCGGAGCACTTCCGCCGGACCATCGAGGCCGTGCGCGCGGTGCTGCCCGCTGCCACCCTCGAGGTCCTCACCCCCGACTTCAACGCCCGCGAAGCCTCCCTGGACTGCGTGCTCGCGGCGCGCCCCCAGGTGTTCAATCATAACCTCGAGACGGTTCGCCGCCTGACCCCGACCGTGCGATCCCGCGCCACCTACGAGCGGTCGTTGCAGGTGCTCACGATGGCCAAGGCCAAAGGCGGCGCCCGCCTGCGGACGAAATCCGGCCTCATGCTCGGCTTGGGCGAACGGGAGGAGGAAGTGCTGTCGGCCTTGGAGGACTTGCGCGCGGCGGGGTGCGATCTGCTCACCCTGGGCCAATACCTCCAACCGACGCGCGGGCACCTGCCGGTGGTGGAGTTCGTGCCGCCGGCTCAATTCGAGAAGCTCGCCCACGCCGCCCGCGCCCTCGGATTCCAACACGTGGCCAGCGGCCCGCTCGTCCGCAGCTCCTACCACGCCGACGCGGCCGTGACCCTGCTGTCCAATCCCTGATGCCTCACGCCCATCAGCGGTTGAACAATTGGAGGAACCCGGTGCCCCGCTGGAGGAGCAGGACGACGAAGTAACCCGCCGCCAACAACGCGGCCACCAGCGCAGCATAGGCCAGAACCCTCAGCCGACCGGCCTGTCGAAACACCCGCTCCGTGGCGGCCTTCTCCGCTTGCTGGAACAGCTCGAACTCGCGCTCGAGCGAAACCGCGTCGAGCGATTCGTCGCGCAGCGGAAGCGTTTGCCAAGCAGCATGAGGATCGCCGAACTCCGCCGGGAGCTTCTTGCGCTCCTCGTCCGCGGCGGGGTGGAACCCGGCCTCCCGATGCCAGAACGGAGCGGGCTCCAGCGTCCACAGCCGGACCAGACCATGATTCCGCGCCACGCTGCGCAGCCGTTCCCAAAGCGCCGGGCGGAAGGCGTCCTCCTGCTCGGGATGAACGAACGCCTCGCTGTGCAGCTTCCCGTGCTTGCCGCGCAAGTGCAACCCAGCCGCCCCGACGAGTCGTCCGTCGGAGGCGACGACCACCTGGAATTCGGTGAGATGCCGCTCCTCCTCCGCCAGGGGTAGCTGGGCCTGGGCCCAGAGTTGCTTGAGCGCGGGCAGGTCATCCAACGTGGCGCGGCGAATGACGGGACTGGGCGGCTGCATGCGCCCCCATCGTAATGGGGCCCCCCTCCCTTGGCCAGCCCTGGGTGCGCAGCCCCAGACCACCACGGGGCGTGCGACCCGTTCCTTCGGGCTCTTCCCTGGTCCCCCCGGCGCGGCCCTGGACGGTGGGGCGGCCGGCAGCGACGACCCGGGGTCCCCGGCGCTCAGCGGACAACCACTCGTTGTCCGGGAACCAGCCGCACGGGCCCCAGGAGTCCCGCCTCCACCAACCGGTCGCCCTTCTTCCACAAACGCCAGCACGTGAACGTGATCCGGCCCGCCGGGCTGGGCCGGTCCTCCAGCAACCAGTCCGGCCAGCGCTGCAACGTCCCGTCCGCATGGCGCTGGCTGTCCTCGGCCATCTCCTCGTCGCCCACCATCCGGTTCGGCCATAAGGTCACCACCCGCACTTCCAAACGGTTCTCGCCCCGCCTCAATTGCTTCGTGACCTCGATCCGATACGGCGGCTTCCAGAGGGTCCCCAGGTCCTCTCCGTTCAGGCGCACCCGCGCCATCGCTTCGACCCGCCCCAACTCGAGCCAGTAAACCCGTCCCGCACTCTCCCCGGGGTCACCCGCCAAACGGAAGTCCGTCGCGTAATCCGCCTCCCCCGCAAAGTAACGCACCCCCGGATCCGGGTGAGTGCTCAGCGACGCCAGACGTTCCCACGTGACCCCGGCGGGCGCGCCTCGCCCCGCCTGGAATCGGACTTCCCACGGCCCCGCCAACTCGTTCGTTTCACCGAGGTCCCCGACCTGAACCGACCCCGTCCGACCGTCGGCCCCGCGCCACTCGTATCGCCCCGGCTCCCGCGCCTCCAAGATCCGTCGGCCCTCCGCGTCCTCCCGCCAGAACGCGGGCGGCACCGCCGGCACGACCTTCGGCACGATCCGGAGCGTGTCCGGATCTTGCCCGGTGAACGTCTCCCTCACTCCATCCCGCAGGATCTCGAGATCCACCGTCTTCACCACCAGGAACGCCGGATCGTCCCCCTGCGCCAGATCCGCCACCTTGAACTCGGTCGCGCCCGCATCGAACCACGCCTGCAACCGCGCCCGCATGTCCCGGGTCCGCTTCGGATCGTCCAACACCCCATAGCGCGCACGCGCGACCGTCACCGTCTGCTTGTCAGGAGTCACGTGCACCCAATCCCCATCGCGTGCCCGCACCACGTCCCCCCGCCCCTCGACCGCATACTCGACCCGCAACGTCTTCACCACGCCGGGAGCCGGATCGCCACTCTCCGCCAGCGCCCCCGCGGGGAAGTGGCTTTCCCCGTCGTCGAGTCGTCGCTGCACTTCCCCGGTCACGTCCCGCCGCCGCGCGGGATCGTCCAGCACCCCGTAGTGGGCCCGAGTCACCGTCACCCGCACGGGAGGCGCGGGTTCTGCCGTCACCAACCCCACGCCGTCTCGCCGCAGCTCGCCGCCCGCCTCGCGCGCCAGCGTCTGCTCCCGGAACACGACGAAGACCGAGCCGCTCGCCTCGAACGGAATCGCCACGTGCGTCACCGAACCGGCTGCTTTCCACAGGGTCGCTCGCTCCCGGCGACCCGTCTCCGGCCACCACAGTTCCGGCACCCGTCCGGTTGCCCGGAAGGTGCAGGTGGTGGTGACAGGATGAGGCTGCAGGTTGGCCACGAAGTAGAGATCCAGGTCGCCCTCGCGCCGATGCAGGAAGCGCAGCGGTTGTCCCGCGGCAAAATCCGGCGGCACGCCGTCTGCACGCAGCACTTTCGCCGGCTCGTTGCTCCACACCATCCGCCCCTTCCCGAGCCGATGCTCGCGCACCTTCCCGCCGTCGGCCTCCCCCCAGATCTCGGCCGCCAGCCGCCGCACCTCGTGGTCGCAATCCGGATAGCCGCTCAGGCTGGGCGACGCCGTGGGACGCGGCCCCAGCACCGTCGCTCCCGCCTGCACCAACTCCCGCACCTTCCGCAACAAGCCCGGGGTCATGGTCTGGGTCCAGGGCAAGACCAGGACGCGGTAGCTCATGCCATCCGGAAGCACGATCAAACCGTCCCGCACCTCCATGCGCGTCATCACCGCCTCGGCCGTGCACTCGTCCCAGTCATAGCCGTCCCGGCGGTGCACTCCAGGTCCCTGGGGTGGGGCCTCGGGCTGCACGTGGCAGATGTCCGCCACGAACAGCCCCTGGCGCAGGAGGAATTGGCAGCGGGCCAGATAGGCGTGCCACTGCGGCGTCCACTCCCACCACGTCTGCGTCCTTTCGTAATGCTGCCCCCACGGCCCCATCGTCATGCCCGGCACCCGCTCCCGGCCCCACGGTTGCAGCGCGTAGCGATGGAACACCATCCGATTGATCCCCTCGCAGAACGCCTGGTCCACATGCGGCTTGAGCAGGGCCGGATGTTCCAACCACCGCTCGCGGTCCCCCGCCGTGCAAGCCTCCGCGCCCACCACGCGCTTTCCATAAATATGGGCCGCCGACGCCATCCCCTTGCACGTCTCCAACGCTCCGCTCGGGGTCCAAAATTCCCCCATCGGTTCGTCCGCCTGCCCCGCATACGGGATCGCATCGCACGGACTCCCATACGCCTCCACCGTGAACCGCATGCCGTGCCCCCGCGCCAACTCCCGCATCCGACCCGCATAATGCTCGATGACCAGCTCCGACACGGTTTGGCGCAGGTCCCAGAGGAATCGTTCGGAGAGTTCGACGCTCTCCAGCGCCCGCCCGGTGAGCACGGGGAGATAGGACCAGAGTTCATAGCCGCGGCGCGCGCGGAATTCCTCCGGCATGCGCCGCGTCCAGTTCTGCGAGCCGTTCTCCCAACTGTCGATATGCGTGGCCACCAAACCGGGACCGGCCGCCCCTGGTTCCAAGCCCAGGTCCTTGGCCAAGCGCGCCATCATGCCTGCGAACTGCGCTTCGATGCCGGCCGGACTGAGCTTGTCGCATTCCAACCCCCGACCCGAGGCCGGCGCCGGCGCGTTCTCCACGCCCGTCGAGGTGTGCCCGAAGCGGACAATGGTCCATTCCCCGGCGGGCACGTCCCACGCGAGTCGCCCGGTCTCCGACATCAACCCGCTGAGATTGGTCACCGCCCCGCGCCCGATCGGCTTCGGCGGCGCTCCGGCGGCGGCTCCGGCCGGGTGCAGGTCGCGCCGTTGGAAGGCCCCTTTCGCCGCCGCATTCGCCAGGCGCTCTGCGCCCACCGCGGGGAAGGCCTGCACTGCGATGTCCCGATAGTAACCCGCCCGGCGCGGGGGCGGGGCGAGGTCGGCCTCGAATCGCCTGGGCCCGAACACGTTGGTCTCACTCCAGACCACTTCTTGCATCGATTGCTCCGGCCGGATCCAGGGCCCGCCGCTGCCGTTCCAGCCGGCGTCATTGTTCAGGTTGATCTCCAGCCCCAATCGGCGCGCCTCCGCCTGAACGTGACCGAAAAGCCGGCGCCACTCCGCCCCCATGAAATCCACCGGCCCAACCGGGGCGCCCTGGTCGACCTCCATGATCAGCGCGCCTCCCAAGCCCACGCGCTTCATTGCCTCGAGGTCCGCCGTGATCCCGTTGCTCGAGATATTCCCGTTCAACCAGAACCAATAGACCCAGGGTTGCGCCTCCACGGGCGGCTGGAGGAACTCGCTCTCGAGGCTACCCCCCTGCAACCCGGTGAACATGAAACAGGCAGCGACACCCGCCAGGCGGCCGCCAAGAAGACCCTTTTGCATACTCCCCACACCCTAGCCAGCCGCCCGCTCGAAGGAAGCAGCAATTCGCAGTAGACCTGTTCGCATCCCTGCCAGGGCCATGTCCATCATTGACTCGCGCCCGGCTGTTCCTATAGTCCGCCCCCGTCATTTCTAAGGATCAAAGGAACTCAAATTCATGAGACGTCTCATTGTCGTGTGCGGGCTGCATCTGGGCATCGCTTTCTGGTCTCAAAACCTCACGGCCGAGCCGCCCGTCATCACCCAGCCACCCCTATCGGCCAGCGTCTACGAGGGAGCCGACGCTTTCTGGAGCGTTACGGCGACGGGCACCGGGCTGAACTACGCGTGGCTCTTTAACGGAGCGAACACCGTCTACCCCAACGCCGCCAGCTTCACCCTCCCCAACGTGACTCCCCAACTCGGCGGCCTTTACAGTGTCCGGATCTCGAATCCTGAAGGCGCCGTCACCAGCCCCCTCGCCCGCCTCCGCGTTCGCCAACCCGGCCTCGACCACACCCGGCAGCAACGCCCTTGGGTCCGCATCCTCCGCACGGATGATGTCGTTCCAGGTTCGTCCAGTCCCTTTGGCCCCCTGGTCCCCCCCTTCGGCCCGCTTTTCACGCTCCATGACCGAACCGTGCACGCCGTCGCCCGGGCGGACGGCGACGCGCTCAATCCGGCCCAGCCCAAGACCGCGTTGGTTCGGTGGCGCGACGGTCAATTGACCACCCTTGTCTTCACCAATACCCCCCGGCCTGCGGGAGGCGGGTCTTTTGGCTATCCGTTTTACCCGACGGACGAAGGCGACGGCGCGGTCAACTTTGCCGAGGGGTACATGTATGAATGGCGTGCTGGCCAAGTCGCCGCGGTCATCGACTCCGCCACCCCCGTTCCCGGGCGCCCCGGAGCCGCGTTCTTTGGCCTTGGCTCCTTCGCCCGCCGTGGTCCTGGCGTGGCCATTTCGGCCGGCCTCCAACTCGGCTCGCCGGGCGTCCAAGGCACCGGCCTCTTCTTCCACGACGGCGCCACCCTCACGCGGTTGGCCGACGATTCGACGGACCTGCCCGGCGTCCTCGCCGGGTACGCGGCCCGACTCACGGAGGATTCCGTCAACTACGACGGCGCCACCGTCGTCTTCTCCACCATGACCTCGTTGAACGGCGAAGGCGGGGTCTACCGTGTGACCCCGGGCGGCCCCATCGTCAAACTCCTCGACACGGGCGACCTCATCCCTGGCCTGACCAACCAGGTTGTCAGCTTCGGCGACGTGGACGTCGAAGGCGGCCTGGTGTTCGCGGTGGTGGGAACGCTCCGCAACGGCGCCACTCAGAACCGCATCGTCAAGTTCGAAGCCGATGGCGCCGCCGCGGCCATCGGGTTTGGCGACTACCTGGCGGCCAGCGGCCCGCGCCAGGTCTACTTCGGCACCAGCGGGAGCATCCAGCGCTGGACCGACGGCGCCCTCGAGACGCTCATCAATACCCAAGCCATCCTGGAAGGCCACCGCATCAAGACCTTCCTCGAGGTTGAGGCCCAGGGCGATGACGTTGCCATCGGGGTCGAGTTCCGGGACGGCACCGCCGGAATCTACGCAAATTTCGGCGCCCCCAAGCCCGGCAGCCCGCAGATCCTGGCCCACCCGCAACCGACGGCCACGCCCGAAACCGCTCCCACCACGTTTGCCGTGGCCGCGGTGGGCCCTCCCCCGCTCGCCTGCCAGTGGTTCAAGGACGGAGTCCCCATCCCCCACGCGACCAACGCCACCTACACCATCCCCTCAACCGGACCGACTCACCTCGGCATCTACCATGCCGTGATCAACCCCGCCACCGACGCGATCCCGTCCGCTCTCGCGCCGCTGTCCTTGGAGCCGCCCCCCGCGAAGCCGCTGGTTTTCTTCCAACCGATGCCGGTCACCGTGCCCATCGGCTCGCCCGCCACCCTGCGCATCGGCGTCGCCGGAGCAGGCCCCATCACGTATACCTGGAAGAAGGGAACCCAGATCGTCGCCGAAGGACCCTCCCCGGAACTCCACCTCCCGACCACCGCCCCTGCCGACCATGCCTCCTTCACCGTGGTCGCCGCCAACGCCAACGGCGCCACCCCTTCCTTCGTCGCCAGCCTCAGCCTCACCCCCGTCATCAACCAACAGCCCGCTCCCCAAATCGTCTCCCCAGGCGGCACCGCCACGTTCACCGTGCTGGCCTCGGGCTTCGCCGAGTTGCGCTACCTTTGGTACAAGGGCTCGACGCCGCTCACGGCACAGACCAATGCCACCTTGACCCTCGAGAACGTCCAAGCCTCCGACGCCGGCACCTATTCGGTGAGCGTCGCAGGCGTGGGCGGAGGGAACCTGCGCTCCGCCTCGGCCGAACTGACGGTCGATGATGGCGGGGCTCCCCCCGCGCCCCGACTCGAGTCCCCAACCTATCAGGACCGTCAACTCACCTTCCGATTGGCGACCGTGGCAGGAACAACCTACGAGGTCCAGTTCAAGGCCCGGTGGGGGGACGCCCCCTGGAGCGTCCGCAACACCTTCGTTGGCGATGCGTCCACGCAAACCGTCGTCGTCACCGTCCCAGAAGCGGTGGGGATCATCCGGGTGGCCGCCCGCCCTTCCCTGTGAAGTGCGGAGGTGACAGGTCTAGGGTCCGTCAAGGAATAAGCTATGCATTCGTTGACGGACCCTTACGGTCACCCATGGGGCCGCTCGTACTGCGGGATGGGGAGGCGTTCTCCGTCCTTCAAGGCGGAGGCATGGGCGACGATGCCAGGGACGGTCATGGCCAGCGCCTCGTAGATGTTCACCATAGGCTCGCGATCCTCGAGGATAGCGCTGACAAACTCATGCATGAGCCGGCCATGGGAGCCGCCGTGGCCCCCTTCAGGGACCCCAGGGGGCAGGGGGGGACGTGACACATCCGGAAGCGATTCGGCCATCTCCCCCTGGTAGCGCATCCCGTTCATCCACCCGCGCTCACCGAAGACCCGTCCGGTCTCGTCGACCAACCCGCGCACGGACATGGACATGAGCATGCGGGAGACGCCGCCCTCGCTCGTCTGGAAGAACGCGATCTCGTCGCTAAAGGGGTTTCCGTAGGCATTGGCGCCGGGTTGGTGCATGGGAAACTTGCTGCGCACGCCCAGGCAGGAGACCGAGGTGAAACGGCCGCCGGTCACGCCGACGTAGTAGGCGGTCGAGTGGGTGGGATACCAGATCGGCGGGCTGCCCTTGCGCCAGTCCTTGTACGAATCGATCGGCGTGGGCGAGTAGTGGTAGTACTCGCCTTCGGAGAAGACGAGGCGCCCAAACCCGCCGGCTCGATAGATCTGCCGCATGGCGTAGCAGGAGGCATGAAAGCAACTGGTCTCGGCCATCATGTACTTCAGCCCCGTTCGCCGCACCGTGTCCAGCAGTTGCTCGCCCTCCTCGATCGAACCCCAGGTGGCGGGCACGGCCGTCATGACGTGCTTGCCATGCTTGAGGACCTCGATGCAATGCCGGGCATGACTGGGGGCGTCGGTGGCCACGAACACCGCCTCGATGGACGCGTCCTGGACCAACCGTTCCAGCGACTCGTAGGATCGAGTGCACCGGCAGGCCTGCATGAGCCCATTCCTACGTTCGGCGATAAGGTCGCTGACCGCCACGACTTCCACGTTGGGATGGTCCTGGAAACCGAAGTCTGCGCCAAAACGGCACACCCCGTAACCCACTATCCCGACTCGAACCTTGCGGTCGGACGCGGGTCGCCAGGGGGCAGGTTGCTCGCGCACTTCCGCGGCGGAACCGCGCGTGGCCAGTCCGCCGGCCAACGCCGCGGCCATCGATCCGGCGCCCAAGGCTTCCAGGAAAGACCGTCGGTCGAGCGAGCGGTCGGAGGGGGCATGTTCGTGGAGGGACATAGCCCGAGTCTTCACAGCCGCGGGAACTGGTCAACAGTATCCTGGCAGGTGAGTAGCCTCGGTCCCGGTGATGAACAGGGAACCTGTCACCCTGTGGCTTCGCTGGAGGTGAACCTGTCACCCAGTTCGCACCTGACCGATGTCCGGTCGCGAGACAGAGGCGGTATCCGCGGTTCGTGGACAATCGCCAATGCACGTGCATCGGGGATTGTCCACGGACTGCGAGCAGGGCGACCGTGAACCTGTCACCCTGTCCCCCTATCCTCCTCCGTCCAACGGAGGCGCGGGGGTCATGGGGGGGGGGCGCACGGGGACAGGGTGACAGGTTCGGGGCCAACATTTTCCTTTTCGGGGTGAGCGTTTGTCAGTTTGCTTTGGGCCGCATGGCCGATCCATTCCAACCGACTCCATTTGTGGCCGATCACGTCCGGGGGATCCCGCGCTCGGGGATCCGGGAGTTCTTCGACTTGGTGCTCGGGTGTCCGGACGTCATTTCGCTGGGGGTAGGGGAGCCCGACTTCGTGACGCCGTGGCACATTCGGGAGGCCGCCATTTACGGGTTGGAGCGAGGGCGGACCAGTTACACGTCGAATCTGGGCCTGCTCAGCTTGCGGGAGGCCATCAGCGAGAGCATCGCCCGCCGGTTCGGGGTGACCTACGATCCCAAGAGCCAAATCCTGATCGCCGTCGGGGTCAGCGAGGCCCTCGATATCGCGCTGCGAGCGCTGGTCAATCCGGGCGACGAGGTGATCTACCACGAGCCGTGCTACGTGAGCTACTCGCCCAGCATCGCCCTGACCCATGGCGTGCCGGTGGCGGTGTCGTGTCGGGCGGAGGACGGATTCGCGGTGACGGCGGGCGCGATCGAGCGCGCGATCACGCCGCGCAGCAAGGTGCTGGTGTTGAACTTCCCCACCAATCCGACGGGCGGGACCATGACTCGCGCCGAGCTCGAATCGATCGCAGCGGTGGTGCTGCGCCACAACCTGGTGGTGATCACGGACGAGATCTACAGCGAACTGACGTTCGAAGGCGAGCACGTCAGCATCGCCGCGCTTCCGGGCATGGCGGAGCGGACGATATTCCTCCACGGCTTCAGCAAGGCGTATGCGATGACGGGATTCCGGATTGGATACGCGTGCGGCCCGGCGGAGTTCATCGAGGCGATGATGCGCATCCACCAATACTCGATGCTCTGCGCCAGCATCATCAGCCAGGATGCCGCGTTGGAGGCGATTCTCCACGGCGAACCGGACACGGTCGAAATGCGCGAGCATTACCGGGTGCGGCGCAATTTCATCGTCAAGGCCTTCAACGACCTTGGCCTGACCTGCCTGCTTCCGCGCGGTTCGTTTTACGCCTTTCCCTGCATTCGCTCGACGGGGCTGGATTCGAAGACGTTTGCCATTCGGCTGTTGCAGGAGGAGCAGGTGGCCTGCGTGCCGGGGGGTGCGTTCGGCCCGGGGGGCGAGGGGTACCTGCGTTGCTGCTTCGCCGCCTCCCTCGAGCGGATCGAGAGGGCCACGGAGCGGATCGCCCGGTTTGTCGGCCGGCTCCGCGGCTCGTGAGCATGTGGTCGACCTTGCGGTTGTGGGGCGAGTTTGTGCGGTTTTCGCACACGATCTTCGCCCTGCCGTTTGCGCTGGCCGCGATGGCGGTGGCCGCCCGCGAGAACCGGGGCTGGCCCGGCTGGCGGCCCTTCCTCTTCATCCTGGTGGCCATGGTCAGCGCCCGCACCTGTGCGATGACCTTCAACCGCATCGTGGATCGCCGCTTTGACGCGCTCAATCCGCGCACGGCCAGCCGCCATCTGCCGACGGGCCGCATCACGCTGGCCAGCGCCTGGACGCTGTGGGGGGTCTCGGCGCTGGGTTTGGTCGGCGCCAGTTGGATGCTCAACCCGCTGTGCTTCTATCTCTCCCCGGTGGCCCTGTTCGCCGTGTGCTTCTACTCGCTCACCAAGCGCTTCACCGATTACACCCACGTCTATCTCGGGATTGCGCTCGCCCTGGCCCCTGTGGGCGCGTGGCTGGCCGTCAAGGGCAGTGGCGTCTCCGCGGGTGAGATGCTGCAGATGACCGTCCTGGCCTTGACGGTCGTTTTTTGGCTGATCGGCTTCGACCTGATTTACGCCCTGCAGGATTTCGAGTTTGACCGTGGGCACGGGTTGCACTCGCTGGTGGTGGCCTGGGGGCCGAAGGCGGCGTTGCAGGCGGCGTTCATCGCGCACTTGGTGATGGCGGGGCTGCTGTTCGCGTTCGGCATGCTCTGCCGGTTCCGCTTCCTCTACTTGTTCGGCTGGCTGCTGATCGTGATCTGTCTGGTCCTGGAACATTGGCTGGCGCGCAAGCGCACCCTCAACTGGATCCAAAACGCCTTCTTCCGCCTCAACGCCGTGGTGAGCACCGTGTTCTTCGTCATCGTGGTGGCGGAAGTCGCGACCAAGGGCGGATTCCGGTTCCGATTTCAATAGCCGTCTCCTCCCCGACGCAGGGTCTGGGCGACCGTGAGCTCGGGTCTTGGCGGGCGCGCTACTCGTGGCGGAGGGCTTCGATGGGATCGAGCCGGGCGGCCGCGCGGGCGGGGTAGAGGCCGAAGACGATGCCGACCGCGCCGGAGATGCCGAAGGCGAGCAGCACCGACCAGGGGGTCACGATTGTCTTCATGTTGCTCAACTGGGAGACGACCAGCGGGGTCAGGACGCCCACGATGACACCGACGATGCCCCCGCCCACGGAGAGGACCACGGTCTCGACGAGGAACTGGCGGTTGATGTCGTGGCGTTTCGCGCCCAAGGCCCGGCGGACGCCGATCTCGCGAGTCCGCTCGGTGACGGTGGCCAGCATGATATTCATGATGCCAATGCCGCCGACCAGGAGGGAGATGGCGGCGATGGAGCCGAGGACGATGTTGAAAATGCGTTTGGTTTCCTCGGCCTGGCGGAGCAATTGCAGCGGGACGATCGTCTCGTAATCGACCCGGTCGTGGAAGCGCGTCAGCAGGGTCTTGATCTGCGGGTCCGCCGCTTCCACGGCGGCGAGGTCGCGCATCTGCACGGTGATCTGGTGGAGTTCGACCTTTTCGCTCTCGAAACTCCCGGCGCTGCGGCGGATCAGCACTTCTCCGAAGCGGACCCGGGCCGTCTTGAGGGGGAGGTAGACATTGTTATCGAGGGGTTCGCCTTCGCTTTTGGCGGTTTGGGTGCGTTGTTCCGGCATGCTCTGCTCGCGGACCAAGCCGACCACCCGGTAATAGAAGGCATCGATCCGCACCGTGTGTTCGAGCGGATCCTGGTAGGGAAAGAGCCTGCTCGCCAGCCCCGCCGTGAGCACGCAGACGTTCTGCGCGCTTTCCTCGTCCAAGTCGGCGAAGAACCGGCCCCGGACCACTTCGAGGCCGACGATCTCCGGGTAGAAGGGCAGGGTGCCCAGGACCTGGCAGGGGACGCTATTGGCGGCGAACCGGACGTTTTCGCGGATGATCCGCACCGGCAGGACGCGTTTGACCCCGGGGATGGTCGATTGCAGGCGGGCGCCGTCGTCGTAGGTCAACCCGTACTCGAGGGCGAACCCTCGGCTCATCCCGCTGGCCGCCGCCTTTGCGTCTTCGGGGGGCTTGACGCTGCGGATGATGATGTTGTTCGAGCCGAGTTTTTTGATCGCCTCCTGGGCGGCATAAGAGGCGCCTTCACCGATGGCCAACATGGCGATGACCGAGCAGACGCCGAAGATGATGCCCAGCATGGTGAGGGCCGAGCGGAGCTTGTGGAGCAGGAGGCTCTTCACCCCCAGTCGGACGATGCTGGCGAGCTGGAAGCTGATGAGCCTCATGCCGGCACGGGGGCAGGGATGGGCCGGTTCAACACCTCGCGGTCGATGACGCCGTCCTTCATGTGGATGACCCGATGGGCCCGGCTGGCGACGCGTTCGTCGTGGGTCACCAGGACGATAGTCTTGCCGTCGCGATTGAGCTGGTCGATGAGGTCCAGCACCTCCTGGCCGGTCTTCGAGTCGAGATTGCCGGTGGGCTCGTCGGCCAGGATCATGAGGGGGTCGTTGACCAGGGACCGGGCGATGGCCACGCGTTGTTGTTGGCCGCCGGAAAGTTGGTTGGGACGGTGGTGCAAGCGGTCGCTGAGCCCGACCAGGGAGGCCAACTGCACGCAATGTTCGTGGAATTGAGCCAGGTCGTGCCCCTGATAGAGCAGCGGGACCTGAATATTCTCGATGACCGAGAGCTGGGCGATGAGGTTGTAGGATTGGAAGATGAAGCCGATGCGGCGGCCGCGCGCCTCGGACAGGGCGTCGTCGGGCATTTGGGAGACATCTTCGCCGCCGAGGAAGTAGCTGCCGGCGCTGGGCCGGTCGAGGCAGCCGAGGAGGTTGAGGAGCGTGGACTTGCCGGAGCCCGACGGTCCCATGATGGCGGTGTAGGAGCCGCGGGTGATCTCGAGGTCCACGCCCCGCAGGGCGCGCACCTCGACCTCGCCTCCGAGTTGGTAGCGTTTCTCGACTCGCTCGAGGCGAATGATGGCGTGCCCGCTCATGGATCAGTCAGCGGAGTGGATGCATGGTGGACAGACAACGCCTACGGCCGCGGCTCACGCGCGGTTCCTTCGGGAGCGGCGTTCCCGCTCTCGCCCCCGCGCCGCCCCTCCCCCGCGCCGCTGCGACCGCCTTCGCCGGCTCGACCGCCTTCGGCGTTGCGACTGCCCATGCGTTCGCGCATGGCGGCGCGCATGGCGTCGCGTTCAGTCTCGTCCAGTTCGCCGTCTCCGTTCTGGTCGAATTCCTTGATCATTTCCGGCGAGGGGGCCCGCATGCCGCCCTGACGGCCGGCCCGGCCGCCGGCGCCGCCGAACTGGTTCCCGAAGCGTTCGCGCATGGCGGTCATCATGGCCGTGCGCTCGGTGTCGTCGAGTTCCCCGTTGCCGTCCTTATCGAACTCCTTGAGCACCTCGGGCGGCAGGGATCGCATGCCGCCGGCCCGGCCCGGTCCGCCGGGTCCGCCGGGTCCGCCCGGTCCCTCAGGCCCGCCAGCCGGGCCAGCCCCGGGTGGTCTGCCCAAGCGGGCGGCTTCCCCGTTGGCGCCGTTGCCTGGCAGGCCGGCGACGGACGGGTTCAGACCGTTGTTCGGGCGCGGCACAGGGAGGCCGTTGGTTGGGGCGGGGGGCGGGGATTCGCCCTTGGCCAGGATGGCGCCGCCCAGGTCCTTCTCGTCGGTGTCGAAGGGAGGCGAGAGGAGCACGCGGTCGCCGGGTCGGAGGCCGGAGGTGATTTCAATGAACTTGGTGTTGTACATGCCGACGCTGACGGGGGTCGCGACGGGCGGGTCGCCCGGGGTGAACACAACTTGGCGGCCTTTGCGGGTGGTGACGGCATGGATGGGGACGGTGACGACGGCGGTCAGATTCGTGATGACGATTTCGGCCCGGGCGGACACGCCGGGTTTGACGTCTGGGAGGGGGTCGGTGATGAGGATTTGGGTGGCATAGAGTTTGAGGTTGGGGTTGCCCCATCGGCTCTGGGTATCGGGGACGACGCCGACGCGATTGACCAGGCCTTGGAAGCGTTGGTCGGACATGGAATCGAGGACGACGAAGGCCTGTTGGCCGACGCGGATGTTGTTGATGTGGGCCTCATGGATCTTGAGTTCGAGTTTCATGGAGGAGGTGTCGGGGAGTTTGACCAACTCCTGGCGGTTGCGCACGGTGGCGCCCTCCTCGATCATGGACTCGCTGCTGAATCCGCGGGAGCCGCCGCCGCCGCCCGCGTAAACGACGAGGCCGTCCTGGGGCGCCTTGATCCTGCAGGCCTCGAGTTGCTTGCGGTCGCGCTCGAGTTTTCGGGCGCTGAGGTCGAGGGTGCTGCGCTGGGTGCTGAGGTCGGCTTCGTATTGGGCGAGGCGCCGTTCTCCCTGCAGTTTCACGCGCGCGAGGTTTTCGGACGCTTCCTGGACATTGGCCTGCAAGGTCTCAAGGCTCTTCTTCTCGTCGAACTCCATCAGCAGCCAAAGGGCCTTCTCGGCCTGTTCCTTCTTCAGCCGCAGTTGCGACACCGAGAGCTCGTCCTGATCCAGCTTGGTCTTGGTCTCCCACCCCTTGTCGTGCAGCCGGCGGGTCCACTCCAGGCGGTCTTCGGCGATCTTCAGGCTCTCCACCACGTTGGTGATCTCGATTTCCTTGTTGCGCCGGTCCAAATCGCGGGAGCCCCGCAGGAACTTGTCCAATTCGATTTGGGCGAACTTGAGCTTGAGGTCGGCGGCCTGCACCTCGCCCTCGACCATGCTCTTCTGGATGGTCAGTTGTTGCTCGGCCTGGGTGACGGCGAACTGGTTTTTCTCGTGGGTGATTTGCTGCTGGTTCACCTGGTCCTGGGCCTGCGACGAATCGAGTTCGACCAGGAGGTCGTCCTTCTTGACGTAGGTGCCCTCCTTGACGATGAAGATGATGCGGGCCGTGCCCTCGAAGTCGCTGCGCACGGTGACGTCATTCACCGCCTCGATGGTTCCTCCTTCGACCACCGAGATGAGGAGATCGCCCTGACGGACCTCGAAGTAATCCAGGGCCGCGTCGTCCGGGCCGCGGCTGGCGTAGAGCAACGCGCCCAGCGCGCCGAGAACGACGACCAGGCCGCCGGCCAGGAACGGGCGCTGCAGGCAACGGGCCCACAGGGATGGGAGTGGGATGGGGGTTTTCATGGGGTCGGCGGGAAGAGTTCCTCCGGGGTAATCAGCCGTCCAGCCTCCAGGAAGGCGGGGTCGGCGGTCGGATCGGCTGGGATTAACTCGGCCGGCAGGTGCTCGCGCAGCCAGAACTTATCGCCTTCGGACTCGAGCACGCCAATGTCCAGCAAGAGCCCGAGGCGAACGAGGTGGTAACGGATCAGGGAATCGGTGACGGCATTTTGGGCGACCACGAGGTCATCTTGGGCTTCGATGACATCGCGGGGGGTGTTCAAGCCGGCCTGTTGGCGCAGGAATTCGCCGTCGACCCGGTCCCGGGCCAAGGCAAGGGCATTGGTTTGGATCATGTAATTCTGGTTTCGTTGCGCCAGGTTGCGGAGCCCAACGTCGATGCTTTGGCGCAGATTGTCCAGCGTCAGCGTGAGGTTGCGCAACTCAGACTCGAACGTCACCAGGGTCGAACGATAGGCGTTGCGCTCCCGCAAGCGGTCGAAGGGCAGATCCAGTTCGAAACCCACGCCCCCACGCCATCGGTCGGGATCGAACTGGGTGTAGTCGGTGGGCCGATCCGAGTCCAACGCGGCGTCGGCGAAGATGTTGAGGTCGGCCCGCAAGCGGTCCTTGGCTACCCGGACCTTGCGTTTGGCATCCTCGAAGCGATCGATCGCGTTCACGATCGTCAACTGACGTTCGACCGCCAGGCGGTAGGCTTTGATGCGGTCGAGGGCCAGAGGACTGGGACCCGCTTCCTGCAGATCTCGGAGATCGCTGTCGTGGAGCTGCAGCTTCTCCCCCAGGGGCAGCCCCAGGCGGATCTTGAATTGGTCCAGGGCCGTCAGGTAAGACGAGACCGCGTTGATGTAGGTGTTCTTGGAGGTGAGTTCCGCCTGCCTGGCCTGATCCACACCGGACCGGGATTCGCGGTCTTTGCGCGCCTCGAGGTACTCGCGATTGGCCACGCGGCCCCGGTAGTTATTGTACTGATTCCGGACGGTGTCCTTGAGGCTGAGCAGGTTGAAATAGTCGGTGACAATCCCGAGCGCGAACTGGTCCTGGAAGTAGGCGTAGCTGCGGACCGCGTAGACCACGTTCCGCTCGGCCTGGGTGATCGACTCGACCGCCGCGTTGTTGCGGCCGAAGCCGCGCAGCAGGGGTTGGGCGATGTTGACGGAGATGCTCGAGATGGCCGAGCGGCGAGGGTCGCCGGTGTAGTAGCGGAAGAGGTCGTTGACGATATTCACCCCCAACCGCCCGCCGCTCATGAGCAACTGGTTCACCCCCACCCGCGTGTTCAAGGAGCCTGTCTGCTCCCCGTTGCTCAAGCGGTCGTAATTCCCGGTCACGGTCGTGAAGAACTGGGGGCGAAAGGCGTAGCGCTCCCCGGTCAGGGTCAGCGTGGTCAGGTAGAGGCGCTCCTTCTCGGTCTGATACGTGCGGCTGTATTGCACCGCCACGTCCAGGGTCTGGGACAGTGTCAACACCCGTTGGTTGGTCCGGAGCCGGTCCTCCACCAACTCGGGCGACAGAATGTCATCCGGCGGCCGACCCGAGTAGGGCGTGTCGATCGAGAAGGTGTTGGTGCGGCCGAAGACCCGGCTTTCAACCTCCTGAATGATCCCGTAGACCTGCCGGTCGGCGCGATTTCGATAGTGTTTGGCCGAGCACCCGGCCAGAAGGAGGGCCAACCCGACCCACCCAACCGTGACCACGGCGGGCCGGGCGAACGGACGTAAAAACATGGCAGTATTTCAAAGGCATGCAGAGCCAACCATACAAGCGTAATCCCAGCCCGAACTCCGCCGCGAGAATCGCCCGTCCCCCGTTCATGTTCGCCCCGAGTTCATGTGGCTCACCCCTTTCATGTTCGTCCTGAATGCATGACTCCGAACCGGTCTGTTTAGTGCTCCAGCAGCCGGCCCTCGAGGTCGATCGTCACGGAGGCGGCGTTCGCGGGCAGATCGGTGCGGGTGGTCCGGCCTCCGGGCCAGCGCACGCTCAAGGCGGTCGGCGGTTGGGGACATCCCAGGACTTGAATGGCACTGTCCTGCGACCAATACCCGGAGCCGGCGTGGAGTTCGCGCGCAGGGCCCAGGGTCTCGGCGAAGTGCAATCGGAGCACGGCGCCGATGCCCCGCGGGTTGGCGGGGCCGCCGCGGAGGCGAACGCGAAGGCCCGGTTGAGCGCCCACGTTCCGGAACAGGCGTGTGGCGGCGGCGTTCTGGGCAACCGCCAGATCGACCCGCCCATCCGCATCGTAATCGGCCACCGCAGCCCCGCGCTGTTCACCGTAGATGAAGACGCCGCTCTCGGATCCGGTGAGAGCGCGGAAGGCGCCACGGCCGTCCCCCAACAGCCAGAGTCCCCGTCCGGCGTCGTGACGCACCACCTCCGGGGGAACGGCGAAGAGGTTTTGGCTCAGAAAGACATCTTCGTAACCGTCGCCGTTGGCATCCGCCACGCAGGTCGCGAAGGCGGGGGAGACCTGAGCCTCGAGGGGGAGTGTCACGGGTTCGAAGCGATCGCCCCGGTTGAGGAAGACGGTGGTTTCCAGCCAGTCCGCCCGCAGTTCGCGCATGCCGGCCAAGCGGTCCGAGTAGATCTGGTCCAGGGTCGCCTTGGCGAAGGCCTCACAGGTGCCGAAGAACTCGCGGATGTAGGGTTGGGCACGTTCGACGGCGTGGAGCGGCCGCAGGGGGCGGTGCTTCTTCAATTGGGGATCGAACCACGCTTCGATCAGGTCGATGCTATCGTCACCGTTCAGATCGCCATAGAGGAGGCGGATGCCGTCTGCGCGGTAGCGTTCGAACCGTGTGTTTTGGCCCCAGTTGCCTGCGACCAGGTCCAACTTCCCATCCCCATCAAAATCCCCTGCGGTCACCCCCGTCCACCAGCCGGAGAAGCGAGCCAGTCCACGAGCCGCGGTGAGGTCGCGCAGCCGCCCCTGTTCGTTGCCGTAGACACGCAGGGGACCCCACTCGCAAGCCAGGACCAGCTCGGGGAGACCGTCGCCCGTGAGATCGGAGAAGACGGCGCCGTTGACCAAGCCGACGTCTTGGAGGAGCCGGGAGTTCTCGGCATCGAGGGTGAATCGGCCGTTCTGGTTCCGCCAAAGGGTCGAGGTGGCGGGCTCTGGATAGCGGCTCGGAGTCATTCGACCGCCCACGAAAAGGTCGAGATCGCCGTCGCCATCGAAGTCGGCCAAGGCCAAGGCCCCGGTGCTGGCGCCCTGGCTCGGGATGATGTCGATCGGGGCGGCGGCCCCCAGTTCGAACGCGCGCACCGCGGGCCCTGAGGGTTGACCGTCCTCGCAGGAGGAGGCGCCGGCGAGGACGCGTTCACGGCCCGCGGCAGCGGGGACACCCACGAGGCCGGTTTGGTCGCGCTGCGCAATCTCGTTCCAGGGGCCGATCGCAAGGTTCGTGAACCCGGCCGGGCCCTGGTTCAGGAAGCACCCCAGGCGACCGGACCTTCCGGCACCTACGACGAGGTCCTCGGTTCCGTCGGCGTTAAGATCGAGCCAAGCGAGGCCGGGGCCGGACTGGCTCAACCGATAGGGCAGGAGCGGATGGTTGGCGAAATCGTCGAAGGGTTCCTCGACGTGCAGGTGATCGAGCAGGTGACTCACGTCTGTGAAGAGCGGGCCCGGCGCCGGGGCGTTGGCGGTTGGTTGAGGGGGGGTGGCGGCGGAGGCCGCGGCCTCATCGATCTCGTAGATTCGGTTGGCCAACACGGCACTCAGGCGGCTGATCCGTCCGCTGCGCCATCGCACCTCGAGTTCGAGGTCACCTGGTCCGGCAGCGAAGACGCGCAGGGAGTCATCGCTGGAGAGATAGCGCCCGCCGCAGAGTATTTCCTGGCTTTGCGTCACCTTCCCGCCCCGAAGCGTGATTCTCGCGCCAATCCCGTGGGTGTTGGGGGCGAGCCCTCGCAGCCTGACCGCGATCCGCGGGGCGTCCGACTCGTTGCGGTAAAGCCAGGCGGGGCCGTTCAGGTTGCCCACCACCAGATCCAGATCGCCGTCGTTATCCAGGTCCGCGAGCACCATGGCTTGAGACACGCCGCGATGATCGAATCCCCACGCGGGGCCGATCTCGGCGAACTTGAGGTTCCCGAGGTTGCGGAACGCGAGGTTGGGGGTATCGAGGCGGGGAAACTCGCGCCGGAGGGCGAGTTGCTCGACGACACTGCGGGTCTGGCGGGCCTTCATCGCCTCGATGCGGCGGAGGGCGTCCACGTTCATGTTGTCCCGCTCGAACCCGTTCGCAATGAGGAGGTCCTCAAACCCATCGAGATCGACATCGAGGAAGACTGGAGACCACGTCCAATCGGAAGCCTCCAGGCCGCTGAGGTGGGCGATTTCCAGGTAGGTGCCGTCTCCACGATTGATGGACAAGGTGTTGCGCGAGTATTGGGGCCGATTGTCGATCTGGCCAGCGCGCAGGATCTCGGGCTCGATATCGACTTTTTGGGTGAGGCGCCGGATCAGGTCCGGACTGTACATGTCGGCGACAAAGAGGTCGTCGAGGCCGTCCCGGTTGATGTCAGCCACGTCGGCGGCCATGGCGGAGAGGCAGGTGTGGCGGAGGGCCAGTCTCGGGGCAGCGCGGAAGCGGCCGCGCCCGTCGTTGAGCCACATCCGGTCTGGCGTCTTGAAATCGCTGCAGATGTAGATGTCGGGGGTCCCGTCCTGGTTGAGATCACGCAACAGGACCGAGAGGGTCCAGTCGAAGGGTGGCAGCTTCAAGGGAAGCCCATCCTCGTCGAGGAATCCGCCTCCCACGAACGGGATCTCCACGAAGCCGCCGCGTCCGTCGTTTCGGTAGAGGGCATCCGGTTCTCCTTGTTCCTCGTGCCGGAACGTCCCGGTGCCGTCCGGTCTAAGCTGGATGTCGTAGTTAAACCGATGCGCCAAGTCAGGGTCGGTGATGGGCCGGCCGTTGATCGAACTCACCACGGGTTTGCCATCGACGACGCCAAAGCGGAACCGCGTGTTGGGCTGATCGCGGATCGTGTCGGTGCGGTAGTTGCCGACGTAGAGATCCAACGCCCCGTCGCCGTCGAGGTCCGCCAGGGCCACCGAGGTTCCTCCACGCCTCAGATTCAAGGGCTTTCCCGATGGACGGAACCGCCCCTGGCCGTCGTTGGACAGCACCCAGAGGCCGCCTCCCACTGAGTTCACGATCAGATCGAGGTCCCCATCCCCGTCCACATCGGCCAACACCGCCCCACTGGCGTCCAATTCAGGCATGGCCACCCCGGACGCCTCCGTGACGTCCTCGAACTTCCAGTCGCCGAGGTTCCGGAAAAGCCTGTTCGGACCATCGAGACCGGCGAAGAACAGGTCGCACCGTCCATCGCCGTCAACATCGCCGGCCGCAAGGCCGGAGCCGTTGAGGTAGATTTGGTTGGTGGTGAAGCGCGACTCGGCAAGGTGGTTGGTGAACCGCACGCCCGTCGCGGCGGGATCGAGCCGGGTGAAGCCGGCCCGGCCGGGCGCAGGCGGTTGCGCTGCTCGGAATCGTGCTCCCGGGATCGGCGTCCAGTCCGCGGCGCTTACCCCGATGACGAAGATCAGGACCGCGCCTAGCAGAACAGGGAGCCGATAGGGTGACAGGTTCAACGAGGCAACGGGTGACCGGTTCGAGGTCGGCACGGGGCGAGGGGCGCAACCGGGCGGACAGGGAGTGCCGGAACGGTGTCCGGATTCCGGATGAGAGGCGTCCGCAAGCCACAGATACGGTGGCAGGTTCATAGTCGGCTCGGGCCGATCCCCACCTTGGGGTTGCACGGCCCGGGATCGTGCTCCGTCGACCGCCGTCCACTCCGTGGCCCTGGCCACGAGGACGAGGAGCGCGACGGCGCCGGGGAAAGCACCCAACCCGACCAACCGAGGCGGCGTCTGCGGGGGCTGGGCATAGGGTGACAGGTTCGGGGCATAGGGTGACAGGTTCGGGGCATAGGGTGACAGGTTCGGGGCATAGGGTGACAGGTTCGGGGTATGGGGTGGGTATAGGGTGACAGGTTCGGGGGGTATAGGGTGACAGGTTCGGGTGTCAGGAGGTAACGACGGCGGGCGGTCTATTCCGGCGAAGGCGCTAGTTCGTGGATGCGTTTACCACGAAACGCATGAAGGTCACAGAGGGGATGCAGGCCTCGTGATGATGCGGAGGGTCTCGATGGGTGAGAGTGTGCCCGCTGGCAAAGGAGCGTCTTCGCCGCGTCCGGGGGCGTGGCCGGTCGACCTACGCTTGGGCTGCCTCAGCATGATGCTCACTGGTTCCTTCGTGGGCTTCGTGCCCTTCGTGGTGAGATCCGAACCCGAGCCGTCGCACCGGGCGACGAAGCAAAAGAGGCCGGGACGTGGGTCCCGGCCTCTGTGTTAATTCAAGCCGAGTTTAATTCCGGAGGCGGTAATACTCTTCCGTGCCGCTCGGGGTGACGATATGCCCGCTGGTGGCACCTGGCACATCGCTGAAGCTGCCGGTAACGGCGGGGGCCCGTTGCAGGGTCGCCGGACCGTCCCAGGTCAGGCGGATGGTGCCATCGGGGAGCCGCGTGGCGGCGATTGGGGGCGTGGTGACCACGCCGCCGCCGACCGCATAATCGACGATCGCCTTGAACAGCGTGTCGCCATCGGCGGTGGACACATCCAGGCCGTTGTCGAAGTAAGCACCAATCCGTTTGGCTGGGGCCGGGGTGTTGTTGACCAGGGACGCGCCCGCCTCGTAGGCGAACAAGACCGCCCGGCCGTTGGCTGGCGACACGGCCACGATGCTCGCGAAGCCGTTGGGTGAACCCCAAGCCATCGTCCGGAGGTCGCTCGCCACCGTGACCACGCCCGACAAGCCACCCGCCATCGGATGGGAGTCGTCCAGGATCAGGAGACCCGTCTGGTTCCCGATGGTCCCGAAGTCGCTCCCTGCGGTGGCAGCGGTGAGGTACAGGTCATCGTAGTTCTCGTTCTCGGAGGAGATGATCGGGATGTTCAGGTTCAGGAACTTGTGTACGCCGCTGAGCACCATGTTCCCTGAGCTGACGCTGGCGGAGACGATGGCCAGATCCATGCCGGCGGCGTCGTCCACGTTGACAATGTTGTCGCGGCCGGTGGTGACCTGACGTCCGGCAGAGGCCAGCTTGGCCATCATGGCGCGGTCGTTGGCGTTGAGTTCGTTGCCGCCCTGGGCGATCAGCACCTGCTTCTTGCCTGCGGTGGGCACGAACTCGCCATAGTTCTGGTAGTCGGCGACGGTTTGCAGGGTGTTGATGACGCCCCAATCCGCATGGGCTGTGGTGGCCATACCGACGTAGAGGGTATCCGGCAGAGGAGTGGCCGGGTCGATGACGGCCTTACAGATCATCTGCCAATTCTCGCCGTCCGTGCCGCGGTAACCGCGGAAGGTGTTGCCTTCCCGTTGGAGGCGGATCCACTGATTCGGCAGATCATTCTGACCGCTGCGTGCGCTGCCCGGCCATTCGATCGTATCGGCCCCCGTGGTGGCCCGCATGTTGCCTTCCACCATCCACACGCCCGTGCCGCCCTGAGAGGTTGCGACGGGCAAGGGATCGACCACCAGGTTCAGGTTGCGGGCATCGGCGGCGAGGCTCTCGCGCGCCATCAGACCCGCCTTGGCCCACGGGCTGGTGGCATCAATGCGAGTGACCTTGACGCGCACGTCGAAGTCGCCGGTGCGTTGTTCGTAGACGAAGTTGCAGCCGTCCTGCGAATTCCAGATGTCGTAACCGCCAGCCTTGACCTCGAAGGTTCCCTCGCCGTAGGCGAACACCTCGCTGGGGAGGGTAGCCGGGAGGGTGGCCGGGTTGCCGCCGAGCGGACCGCTGATGTCGATGGACGTGAGTTCCCGAGCGACCGAACCGCTCATGGTCGTGTTCGGGTCGATCGTGTTGGGCGTGGCAGCCCGATCCTGAATACCCGAGACGACGGCGGTGAAGTCGTTCCCGGTGAGGCCGCTCACAGTCAGTTCAACCGAGCGCCCGTCAGGCCGCAGCACGGCGCCGGTGACCGTGACGGGGGTGCCGCCGCTGGTGATCACGTAGTTGGCGATGTTCTGGGCCGAGGCCTGGCTGATCAGCTCGCTGAAGCGAAGACCGATCTTATCTCCGGCCAGGCTCCCGACGGAGAGGAGCCGGGGTTTCTCGGTTTCGCCGGTCACCGTGAGGGTCGCGGCGGCACTGCTTTGGGTGAGGCCCGGCACGTTGGCATTGACGCGGTATTTGGTGCCATTGTCGGCCATGGAGGCCAGCGCGATGGTGTAGGAGGCCCCGGTGGCGCCGGCGATATCCGTCCAGACATCGTCGATGCCATTATTGCGTTGCCATTGGTAGGTCAGGACGTTACCGACCTGCGATTCGCCCGTGGCTGCCGCGGTGAACGTGGCCGAGGTGTTTTCGAGCACGGTCGTGTCCTGAGGCTGCGTCACCCAGGTGATCGCGGAGAGCATTGGGTCAATAATAATCGCGATGTTGTTGCCACCGATCGGCGAGGAGCCGTTAGCCGGTTCTCCTCCGCCGGGTACCTGCCACGCGACGGAGAGGTTATCGCCGCCGCCGCCTTCTTTCATGAGCGCCTCGAAGTAATAGTATTCGCCCGCGGTGAGGGCCACGCCTCCGGGCACCGTGGTCGAGGAGCGATTCTCCAGGCCAGGCCGCCGGGCGGTGCCTTGGTAATCGCGCGAGCCGTTCCACTGCGGCTCCGTGCAGAGCATCGTCATGTTGGCGGGTGATTCATCCGTGCTGAGCCAGAACTGGGCGTTGTCGTCCGCGCTGATCCAGAAGTTATAGTTGCCGCTGACGGTCGGGATGATGAACCCATTGATAAGCACGCCGTAGTTGTCGGCTGCGTCGGTGGGGCTCTCGATGAGCGTCCGGAGCATCGTCACGCTGGGAGAGTTCGGGAACACAGCGGCGGTTCGGAGGTTGCTATCCACGCTGGTTCCGCTGAGCCCGTCGTAGCGGCGCATCACGGCGTAACCGGGGAGGTAGATGTTGGCTTGGAACGTGGCGCTGGAGTTCGCGGCGATCATGTTGCCGGCGAGGTCGGTCACGTTATTGACCGTGACGGTGTAGGTGGCGCCCGCCGTCTGAGCAGTCGTATCCAGGATCACCGTCGAGCCGTCGTTCGGGTCCATGGCGGCGCCGGAGATCGTCAGGCCGGGGATGCTGTAGTTGCCGACCACGGCGGTCGTGGTGGGATTCATGAGTCCGTCAAACTTCACGAGCACCTTGTCGAAGGTCGCGTTGCCGTGGGCACTGACCAGGAAGGGATTGTCGTTGTCGATGACCACGGTGATGGTGGCCTCTTGCGAGGTGGCGGCGGCGCCGGGGACGCTGAGGCGGCAGCTATACTTGACCCCGCTATCCGCCAAGGTGAGCGGAGGCGAGACATAGGTGGCCGCATTGGCGCCGAAGATCTCCTGGCCGTTGCGCAGCCATTGGTAGACGAGTTCGTTGGCGGGAGCACCGCTCACGGTGCCGGCGACGGTCAGCCGTGCGGACGCATTCTGCGGCAAGGTCGCACTTTGCGGGTGCTGGGTGACCGTGACGCCCGCTCCCGGATAAACGGTATTGCCGAAGTCGCGGAACTCCGCGGTGCTGGCCACGCCGTCGTTGTGCGAAGTGACAAAGACGCCGACGAGGAGAGTGGGGGGCAAGTCGGCCGGCATGGTGACGGCCCCGTGTTGGGCCCAAGAGATCCCGTCGGTACCGTAGAAGACGGTGAAGGCCTGGCCGACACGGCGCATACGGATGTAGCGGTCCGGGATGCCGCTGGCGGGACGTCCGACGGTTTGGATATCGACGACATCCGTGCCCGTGGTGACGCGAGCGCCGGCCTCGACCTGGTTGGCGCCGGCGGGCGGGGTCGGGTAGGTGATGACCTCGCGGGCGTTGGCGTCCAGCGTTTCCCGCGCCATCAATCCACCTTTGCTCCAGTTATTCTGCTGGTCGAGGCGCGCGACGCGGGTCTTGACGTCGAAGTTGCCTGTCCGAGGGGCATAGGTGAAGTGGCAGTTGTCGCTGGTGCCCCAAACGTCAGCGCCGCCGCCGGTCAGATCCAGGTCCCCAAGCTTGCCGGAGTAATGCGTGCCGGCGGGCGTGGTGGTTCCGAGGTCGCTGGAGAGCATGTCGGCGACGGTGCTCTGAACGGTCGAGTTGGGGGCGACCGGGTTGAGGCCTAGGTCTTGGACGTTGTTCACGGTTACGGTGAAGGCACCGGCGATGGGGGCGCTGAGGGTGAGTTGGACCGAGCGATTGTCGGGGCGGATCTGGGCGCTGGTCACGTTGGCGCCATTGACCTTGTAGTTGGCGGCGTTGTTGGCGGAGGACGCGTTGACGATTTCGTTGAAGACCACACCCACGGCGGTGCCGTCGAGGCTGCCGGCGGAAACGACCTGTGGGGCGACCGTGTCGATGATCACCGTGAGCGTGACTTCGGCGCTCATGATTTCGCTGAAGGCGTTGCTGACACGGACCTTGAACTTGGCGCCGTCATCGGCGGCGGTGGTCGTTGTGATCGTGTAATTGGCCGCGTTGGCGTTGGGAATGGGGTTCCCGTCGCGGTACCACTGATACACATACGCCGGGGTCCCATTGGCCACGACGCGGAAGGTAACGGGGTTAGGAGCGGTGACCGTTTGGTCGAAGGGCTGGGTCGTGATGGTCACGGGTCCGGGCGTGTAGGTGGGCTGGTAGGGGCTCAGGTAGGACCCGGGGATAATGCTCTCCGCGCCGTTGACGATAGCGGGGCCGTCCGGGATCTGCCACGCCACGGCGAGGTTATCGCCGCCGCCGCCTTCCTTGACCAAGGCTTCGACGTAATAGCGGCGTCCTTCCTGGAGGGTGATCGCGCCGGAGATGTTTTCGCCGTTTGGCCGGCGGGTCGTGCCGGTGAAGTCGCGGGAGGCGTTCCAGGTTGGCTCTTGGCAGACAAGCTGTTTGTTGGCGGGTGACTCGTCCGTGCTGATGTAGAAGTGGGCCCCGTCATCGGCCGAGATGGCGAAGATGTAGTCGCCGGTCTTGGGTGCGGTGAGGTAGCCGACGAGTTGGGCGCCGTAGTTATCGGCCCAATCGAGCCGGCCTTCCATGAGGGTCCGGTATTCAACGAGGTCGGGGAAGTTGGGGAATTTCGTATTGCTGGTGAGGTCGGCCACGGCCGTGCCGCCGCCGATGTCGCGGTAGACGTTGTATTTCACGATCCCGTCGGCGTGGATGATGGTGATTTGGCTGTTGGCGGCGACTCGGTTCTGGGCGTCCGCCAAGTCAATGACGTTGTTCACGGTCAGGACTTTGGGCGTGAAGGTGGCGATAAGATCGCCGGTGACGAAGCGAACCGTGCGGCCGTCAGGCTGGAGGGTGGCGCTGGTGATGGAGATGCCATCGGAGATGGAGTAATTGGCCAGATTTTCGGCGCTGGCCTGGGTGACTCTTTCGGAGAAAGTGAGCTCGAAGCCGTTGGGGTTGCCCCGGGTGAGTGCCGAGACGAGGGTGGGGGCGGTGGTGTCCTGCACGACGGTCAGCGTGGCTGCGGGGTCGCTGGTCACCGTGCCGGACGAGTTTTGGATGGCCACCGTGAAGCGGGCGCCGCTGTCGGAGAGGCGGGCGTTGGCGATGGTGTAGTATTGGAGGATGGCATCGGGGATATCGACGCCGTTGCGTTTCCACTGATAGGTGGCTGGCTGGGAGGCGTCGGAGTTGGCAAAGAAGGTGGCGGTTTCGCCTTCGCCTACAGTGAGGTCGGCGGGGGGCAAGGTAATGGCGGGGGCCGTGCCATCAGCCACGCGCGGGGCGAGGTGCAAGCCGGGGATGGGGCCGGTGGGCACGCCGGTTTGGCCGGGCAGGGTCCAGCCTACCTCGACGAAGTCGCCGCCGCCGCCTTCCTTATGGAGGACGCGAATGAAGTAGACGTTACCACGCACAAGCGGGATGGGGCCCGAGGCGCGGACGCCGTCATCGAGGAAGGGGTTGCAGCAGCCGGTTTCGCGAGCGACGCGGACCAGTCCCCCGGGGAGGTGGTTGTTGCTGATCCAGAACTCGGAGGCGTCGTCGCTGCGGATGAAGAACTTATAGTCGCCGGTGACTGGGGCGACGACATAGCCCTCCATCATGCTGCCGTAGTTGTCGCCCGAGTCCACCAAGCCGGAGAGCTGGGGCCGCGCCTCGGCGTAGGTCGGGAAGCTGGGGTAGAGCGCGTTTGAGGTTAGGTCTGCGACGGCGGTTCCGGGGATGCCGTCATAGAACACCTGTACGATAGTGCCGGCTTTCGTCTGGGTGGACGCCAGACTCAGCGCGAGCAGGGCAATGGATGCCGCTCGGGTGATAGTACGCATGGTAGAGTCCTCTGATTTCCCAATCCTCGTCCCGGTGGCCCTCAACCCGCGAAGGACGTGCAGGCACTCACCTGGAACGCTTTTCGCGCTGAAGACGGATTCGCAGCCGTTTTTGCCGGTGGCCATAGAGACGTGATGGGACGGCGACCCGTATAATCGAATGTCGGGAGTGAATGCAACCAAAAAGTGATCAGAATTTCACTTCGTGCGGCGAGTGGCTGGAAGAAGGCGGCAATTCTTGCGGATGAGAGTGTTACGGGAGTTACCGGGTATCTCCAGGAAGGGTCCGTCTCTGTGCCTCCCCGCCTTTGTGGTTCGCATCCCAGAAATCCAACCGCCCCGTTGAATTCGGCGTGAGAACGAGGGATTGGGGCGAGAGGGTTCGGATGGGTGGCTGCGCCATTGGGTCTGGCTGGAGGATTGCGGCACTGTTCGTGCTTCGCATCTTCGGGTGCTTTGTAACCCGTCAGGCGGTGGCAGAGTGCTCCAGAAGGGGGGGGGCTTCCGGGGGGGTGGCATTGTGGGGGCTAGCCTTGGGAAGGGGATGGGGTAGGGTAGGTTGGTTTGGGTGCAGCTTGACAATTGGGTGACGTTCGCGTGACAAATGATTAGTTGGACGCCTGATACAGATGCGGCGGATAAGCCGCAAGGCGCTAGGGATTGCCGGTGACAGATCGACTGCAGCTTCAGCGTTTCGAGTTGAAGTTCCTGGTTCGCGACGAGGTGGCGTTGCGGGCTCGGGACTTCCTGGCGTCGTATTTGGAGTTGGACGAATTCGGGGCGGGGCGCCCCAACAACGCGTATCCGATCCACAGCCTTTACGTCGATTCGGACGAACTGAAGCTGTATTGGGACACGATTAACGGGAATAAGAATCGGTTCAAGTTGCGGGTGCGGTTTTACGACGACGATCCGGCGACGCCGGCCTTTTTCGAGATCAAGCGGCGGGTCAACGATGCCATCTTGAAGCAGCGGGGGGCGGTGCGGAAGGAATTCGTGCCGGTGCTGCTGGCGGGGCATCTGCCGGAGCCGCAGTTCCTGCTCTCGCCGGAGAACGGGAAGCACTGGGCGGCGCTGGAGCGGTTTTGCCATCGGATGCTCGAGATTCGGGGGCGGCCGAAGGCGCACGTGGGGTATTTTCGGGAGGCGTGGATCAGCACGCGGGACAATTCGGTGCGGGTGACGATGGATCGTTCGGTGAAGATCAGTGCGGAGCCGGGGTCGGTGTTGACGACGCGGATGGAGAATCCGGTGATGCCGTTCGAGCCGTTCGTGATCCTGGAGCTCAAGTTTACGGGCCGGCATCCGATTTGGTTTCGAGACTTCAGCCGGGTGTTTGGGCTTCGGCAATGTGGGGCGGCGAAGTATGCGGAGGGGGTGGCGACGATGGGGGAGCCGACGTTCAAGGCGGGGGTAGTGCCCCAGGTCCACGGCGACCCGGTGGAGCGTTTCCTGGCGCGGCGGGCGCGGGGGGCGCGGGTTTCGGACGGGGCGGGCCTGTGGGTGCGGGAGGCGGCGTATGATTGACTGGCTATCCGGGGGCGATGCGGCGCTAGTGCCGTTGAATCCGACGCGGCTGCTGCTGGGGTTGGTGTTGGCGTTGCTGACGGGGCAGACGATTGCCTGGGTATACATGCTGACCCATTCGGGGTTGTCCTACTCGCGGTCGTTTGTCACGTCGCTGATTGTGATTCCGATGCTGGTGGCGACGACGATGCAGGTGTTGTCGAACAACCTGGTGACGGCGTTTGGGATGATGGCGGTGTTTGCGATCGTTCGGTTCCGGAATATTTTGCGGGACACGCTGGACACCTGTTACGTGCTGGCGAGCATTGTGATGGGGATGGCGTGCGGGACGCAGAAGTACACGACGGCGCTGGTGAGTTGCGCGCTGGTGTCGCTGGTGATGATTTACCTTTGGTATACGTCGTTCGGGAGCCGGCATCGTTACGATCTGATTCTGAACCTGCATTGGGCGCGCCCGGCGGGTGAGTTGCCGGCCCTGGTGCGTCTCCTGAACCGGCACAGTCGCAACACCCACTGCGCCAGTCAGCGTTCGAGCGAGGGCTACGAGGGCACGGATCTCTCCTACCGGCTCCTGATGCGGGACGGGGACAGGGTGGACGAGTTGCTCACCGAGGTTCGCAGCCTCAACGGCGTGTCCCGGGTCACGAGCATCCGGGCGGAGGACGAATCCGAGTTGTGAATACAGATTCTTTACCGGTCATTCCCACGCCGCCGGCGTTGCGCTGGCGGGAGTTCAAGATGCGGGCCCTGCCGGTGCTCGCGTTTCTGGGCGCCAGCAGTCTGTGTGTCATCCTGTGGCGGATGGATCACGGGGTACCCGTGTTGGCCGGGGAGGTCGAGGCGGTGCTGGCGAATGTGGCCAGCCCGGAGGCCGGGGCCCTGGTCCAACTCAAGGTGGACCGATTCCAGCCGGTGCTGGCGGGGGAACCGATTGCGATGGTTCAGTCCGTGCGTCCGGAGGTGCTGAGCAACCAGTTGGCGGCCGTCCGGGCCAACATCGAGCTGCTCAAGGCCTCGATGGATCCGGTGGTGGGCCGTTACCGGGCGGGTCTGGATTACGAGCGGCTGCGGCTGGACGGGATGCAGCAGCAGGTCGAGTTGGCGGCGGCCCGCGCGCGCCTGTTCTACGAGGAATCGCAACTGGAACGGACCCAGGAGCTCTTCCGGCAGAACACCAACATCCTCTCCCAGGACCAACTGGACATTGCCACCCGGGACCGCGATTCGCTGCGCGACGAGGTGCGGCAACGCGAGCAGTTGGTGGCTGCCTATGCGGCCATGGCCAGTCGGTTAGGTTTGCCCCGGGAGCTCATTCAGGTGGATCCGGAGCTCGATCCTCTGCGCGCGGCGATTGCGGTGGAGGAGCAACAGCTCAAGGTGGTGGAGGCCGAGATGGGCCCGCTGGTCCTGCGCGCTCCCATCAGCGGCATGGTCAGCCAGGTTTACCGCCGGATCGGGGAGACGGTGGTGGCGGGCGAACCCATCGTCACCATCGCCGCCACGACCTCCGAGCGCATCCTCGCCTACGTGCGCCAGCCGGTGGCGCAGGAACCTCGGGTGGGGATGGAGGTGGAGGTTCGGACCCGGACGCGGCCCCGGCAGGTGGGGCTCGGGCGCGTGACGCACGTGGGGAGCAAGATGGAGATGTTTACGGCGCCGTTGCGGGTGCGCGGTTTCGACCAATCCCAGGAGCGGGGCTTGCCGTTTCACGTGAGCCTCCCCAAGGGGCTCAGCGTGCATCCGGGCGAGTTGGTGGACCTGGCGTTTGTCGGGCGATAGCGGATCGCTTGGATCGCCGCGCGGGTCCTGTCCCGTGGCAGCTATTCTGCCCACGATCCGGTTTCCGGGCACGGTGGGTGGGGCGAGGCTACCGACGAGCCGAGATGTCGTACGCCCCAGGCGGCTCGCGAGTACGCTCCCACCCCATCGCTCGGGTTCATGGGCGCAACGCGCGCAGCCTGGTTTCGGAGAAGTCTCATTTTGAGAGAAGGAGTTCCCCTCTCCCTTTCTCCCTCTCCCCAATCCTCCATCGCTTTGCTTTCAAGGGTTGGGGAGGGGATGGGGTGAGGGGACGGTTCAAGGGGAGCCTCCAAGTCGAACGAACCGACGCGCATGGGGACCATGAACCGGGCGGA
>CAZVRY010000050.1:0-32263 GCA_964629545.1 uncultured Verrucomicrobiota bacterium
GGCCTTATTCATGGAGGGGAGAGTAAGAGCAAGATCATGAGCAAGAGCAAGGGTGCCTGAAAAAGCACAACATTTCTTCATGCGTTTTCGCCCGCAACAATGTAATCGCATCCCTCTCCCCAACCGATGCCAGCGAAGCGCTGTCTCAGGTTGGGGAGAGGGAGAAAAGGAGAGGGGCCCTCCCCCATGCCCTTCGACTGCCTCAACCCTCCAACCTGGGCTGCCGCTTCATGGTCTCGAACCGGCTGAAACCATGTCGCTCGTACAGCGCATGCGCATCCTCCGTGGCCAGATACTGGCTGCGCACCTGCAACCGCGGATGGTCAATCAAGGTCTTCACCAGCCACGTGCCCAAACCGCGCCCCCGATGCTCCGGATGGACGATCACGTCGGCGATCCACGCGAACGTGGCGTAATCGGTCACGGCCCGCGCAAAGCCAACTTGGCGCCCACCTCGGAACAACCCCAGACACAACGAGCCGCGCACGGCCTGCTCCGTCACGTGCCGCGGGCGGTCCTTCGCCCAGTAGGTCCCACGGAGCAGTTCATGGATGGCCTCCAGATCCATGCGCGCCGGATCATCGGAAAGCCGGTATTCTCCCGCGCTCCATTCCATGGGCTCGCCCCCCGAGGGTTGGTGCACAATCCGAAGTGGCGGCTGCACCGACCCTTAATTGTCCCGCCGGGCGCGGAAGAAGACGTTGCCCTCGCTGGGCACTCCCTCGAGCAGGCGGGAAAGCCCCTCCAGGGTTACCTGCACCGGGTTCTGCCACGTGACCGGGTCCGACATCGCCTCCGTGGACTCCGCAACGTAGGTGACCCCCGGCAAGCCATACAACGTCACCTGGCGTTGCCCGCCTTCCGTGAGCGCCGCGTCCAGAATGGGCTCCTGGCCAATGATGAACACCCGCCCGTCCAGGAGCAGGCGATTGGTCACGTTGGCCGCGCCCGCCGCCTGAAAACTCATCGACGCGAACGTCAGGTGCGCGATGGCCGAGTGGATCCCCGGCGTGCTGGAGAACCGCAGCCGCGCCATCTCAGGCGTCGCCGTCAGCGTCGACCCCGCATGCGCCGTCACCGTCACCCGCAAGTCGCCCGGAGCGACCTGCTCCCACGCAACCCCCGCCACCGCGGGAATCGAGGATTCGACCATCACGTTCGCAAGCTGACTCGGGGGGAGTTGCAGGCGGAAGGCGATCTGATCAAAACGGGCGCCGCTCGAAAACCCAATGGGCACGCTCCCCGCCTCGTCCCGTCGCACCGCCGTCCGACCCGCCTTCAGCGCGATCAGGTCCTCGCGGGCGAACCCGCGCAACTCCGCCTCGGCCACCAGGAAGCCCTCCTCGAACGTCAGCGTGTAGGACGCGCTATTGTTCGGCGGCGCCGCTCCCACGATCTCCAACCCGAACACGTGGTCCCCAGGCGCGCTCAGGTTCCCGCTGCCGTTCGCCAAAAACAAGTCGGCCAGATTGAAATAGACCTGGTTCGGCCGCACCCCATCGCCAGCCACCGCCGCCAACGGATACGCCGCACCCGCACTCCCCAGCGTCACCAGCGTCCCCTCCGGCGTGGCCGAAGGAAGTTGGACGATCAATTGTCTGGCGTGCGCCACAAACGAATTCGCCACCGCCGTGCGCACGGACGGGAGCGGCGCTGAGACCGGGAACACCGCCGCACTGCCATCCGCCGCCGTGCCGCGGGCGCGGAAGTAATAGAGCGTGCCCGGTTGGCAGCCGGTCACCCGCACCAGGTTCAGATTGAGCGCCTTCGTCTTCGCTTGCAGCGACCGATCGGCCTGGCGCTGCTCATAGGCGTTGCCCGCCCCGAGCGGCCCCGTCCCCAGCGGAAACACCTCCACCCCAACCTGACCCGTGAGACTGCTGTTCCCGTTCGCGTCCGCATACACCGTGATCGCCGGCTGCGCGGGTTCCGACGTGATCCACAGAACCGAGAACCCGGAAGGGCTGACGTTGACGATCTTCACCCCGGTCAGGGTGAGAGCGTGCGCCGCGGGAGGCATGGCCAGAAACACCAGCAGCGCGGCCCCGCACGCCAGCCCCCATCCGACCGGCGACCCTCCGCCGACATTCCGCCAGGAAACATGCGCACTCATAGGAAGTTACTTGTTAAGGCCACTCGGGCCAGTCTTGAGCGTGTCACTACCCGACCCAGGCCCCACCCGCTCAAGGCCCGGCCGACCTTTGCGAACAATCATCTCCTCGCCGCCAACCAGCACGACCACCCGGGAACGACCGAGTTGGCGCAGTTGCCGCGCCACGTCCTCCGAGGTGCCATCATTGCGATCGATCAGCACCATCACCGGCTCCACCCCCTCCCCCTTCGCCTTGGTCGGAGCCCCCAACGGGTCCTGAATCACCGGTCGGCCCGGAAACTCCCGCCGAAGATCGGTCAGCGGCTCGGTCGACCGAGCCACTGCCTTCTCCTTGCTGAAGCGCGCCTGGCTGCGGAGATCCACCAGCACCACCGGTTCCTGCGAACGCTTCAATTGGTCGTAGGTGATGAACGTGATCTCCTCCCGCCGCATGCCCCGCCCCGCGGTCGTGACCTGGCCAGCCGCTTCCCAGGCCGCGTAGCCGCCGTCCAAACCCAGGGCGCGGATGCCTGGCTTCCGATTGAACTCGGCGAGCGCGGTGGCGGCGCCCTCGCTGTCCCGGCCTAACCCCTCGCCGTAAACGACCACCTCGCCCAGCGCCGGCAGGCGCTTGGTCGAGACCACCGCGGCCGGGATGTTGATGGCGCCGGGGATGTGGCCCTTCTCATAAAGCTCCGCGGGCCGCACATCGATGATGGTCAGCTTGTCCCCGCGGGCGAGTCGCTGCTGCAGTTCGGCGGGCGGCATGGCCGAGGCCGAAGAGGCGAACACCGCCACCAACACCGCCGCCAAAACCCCGGCGGGTCCAGGGCGACCGCGGCGGATCGAGCAGAAGAAGAATCGAGATTGCATGGCGTTTACTCCGGTTTCCACAGGTTCACGTCCGCCGTTAACTCGATGAAGAGCACAGCCACGTTCGGAATGGTGAAGTCGTCGCCGACCGCGGTCGGCACCGGCGGGCCCCCGCCGGGCGGGGCCAGAGATTGCACCTCGGCCACACTCCAACGGCCCGCCTCCGCGTCCAGCATGCGGACGCCGCGGGCGCGCTCGAGGCCGAGTTGGCGAAGCAACTGGAATGCACTATATCCATTCGGGAACCGCGTGTGACTCAGCACGCTGACCCCGGCCGGAAAATTGAACGTCCCGGCCGCATTCACCCCAAGATCGAGCAGCCGCTTGGTCCCGAACTGAACCCACAGGAACGAACCCGGCACCAGCGGGAAATCCGCCCCCGTCGGCACCCCACCCTCCATCCGCGCCGTCTCTTGGGCCACGGTCGGGAGGAGGGAGGTGAACCGATGGAGTTCGGTGACCCCGGCTTGCACGTTCCACTGCCGGAGCAGAGGGAAAGCCGTTTGCTGATAGGTGGCCATCGCCTCGGTGACCGCCACCGCATTCTGGTTCTGGAACACCGCCTGCAAGGTCGGCAGCTCGGCCACCGCCAAGCGCGTCGCGCCCCCCTCCGTCTCCTGCCATACCGCCCGGCCATGCGCCAACGCCGCCCGCGTCTTCTGCGTCGACGACCGCGTCAGCGGCACCGATCGCAAACTCGGCACGTGGAGGAGCTTCAGATTCCCAGTCAGCGGCCCGAGCGAATCCTCCTCGGCCATGAGCCACGGACCCTCCAAGTAGGGCCGCGCCTCGTTCTCGCCCGTGTTGGTCAGGCGAACCTCGACATTGCGAAGGAGATCAAACCCATAGAGGTCCACCTGGCCGTTGCGGTTGTCCTGCCAGGCGATGATGTGCCCGTGAATGACCGGGTGATACTGGCCATAGGAGTTGATCGTCAGCCGACGCTGCACGCCCGTCTCCAGATCCTTGAAGTAAATCTCGCCCTGGCCAACATCGCGATGGTCTTGCCACACCACCCGACCCGCCTGGACGTCCGGATCGAGCTGTTCCAGCGGCCCCGGCCACACGTCGGACTCGGTGTGCGTCGCCAGATTATAGGCCTTGAGCTGCGGCGGGGCCGCCGGGTTCGATAACGGCCGGGTCTGATACACCACCCACGGCCAATCCATGCTCGGCGCCGTCTCGTCCATCGCCGGCGTTGCCGTCACCAAAACGTCCGACCCCGGCACGGTCAGGTCCCGCACCACAATGTCCCAGTTCCCATCGGCTTGGCGGGCTTGCCACACGACATAGCGACCGTCGGTCTTCGGATTGGTGTTCGCCCGCGTGCCGTCCGTGATCTGCCGGATCGTGGGAGCCGCCGCGGTCAGGTCCTGGGCATAGATCTCGTCATTGCCGTCGCTTTGATCCTGCCACACCGCGTAACGACCCCGCGCATGCGGGTTGCGCGGGCCCCGGTCGGCGCTGGCCATTACCCTGGCCGCCCCCGCAAACTCGCCCAACTGCACCAGCCGCGTGTAATAGTTGGTCCGTCCCAAACGGTCGCTCAAGGTCAGGCGCACGGTGTAAACGCCCGGCTCCAGGATCGCACCAATGTCGTCCCGCCCGTCCCAGTTGAAGGTCTGGAGCCCCGCCGGGATGTTGGGCACGGTCACGCTCCGCACCTTCCGCAGGAGCGAGAAGTCCGAACCGTAATCGGGGTCGATCACCCAGCGCACCACCGACGGCGACGGCTGCTCCGGCCCGCCCGCCCGGGCGAGCACCTTGATCACCCGTTCCCCGGCGGCGAGTTGGTCCAGCAGGATGGGCGTCGCAATCGGAGCCTCCGCGCGGTAGGAGCCGTCATCGAGCGTCCAACGATAGTGGGTCACGCCCGGCCCTCCCACGACCAACTGGGCCGTCCGGCCGCGGGTGGGCGTGACGGGGGCTCCGGTGACTTCGGTCGGCGGAGCCGCCGGATCCACCACCCAGGACACCGCCACCGCCTGCTCGGCTGGCGGGTAGATCCCGCCCGCCGGACGCCCCAGCACCTCCACCGTGTGCTGCCGGGCCGTCAATCCCGCGAGGGTAAGCGGCGCCGCGACCGGCGCCTCGTCGCTCCACGGCCCTCCGTTAAGCCGGTAGCGGTAATAGTCAATATGGTCGCCTCCCAGCGCGAGGGTGGCGGACGTCAACCGGGTGGGCGACGCCGGCACCTGGCCCACGCTCACCCAGCCCACCGCCCCTTGAAACACGTCGAACCGGCCATCCACCGCCGTCGGACTCGGCCCCACTTCGTAGGAGAAACTGGCCTGGTGCGGGCGAATCGAGAGCGCCCCGCCCGGCACGAAGATCGCCCCCGTCACTCCGCTGAACTGGGCCAGGCCCGGAGGATCGACGCTCACGACCAGCACGGCCGCCTGATTCTCCTCCCGGTTCGCAAAGGCGTCGGTCGCGTAATACACGATCGGGTACTCGCCCGGCGTCCGGATCGTGAACGGCAAGGCCGGAAGGAAGGGACCGTTCGTCACACTGTAGACGATGCTCACCGTGCTGGCGTCCTCCGAGAGGAAATACATCTGCGTCTCCGGCGTGATGTAAAAGCGCCCGTCCCTCTCCGAATAATCCCCGGCGAACTTGAGCGTGGTCACCGGCGGCGTCGTGTCCGCCGTGGCCGCCGCGTAGGTGACCGTGTAGGTGTAAGACTGCAGGTCCACGAGGTCCAGAATGCTCAGAAACGTCTCGTCCGAGGCCACCCCGCGCACGTAGCGCCGATGCGCCCAATAGTTGTTCGGATTCAACACCTTCCCATCCGAGCGCAGCACGCTGGCGATCGGATACTTCGCCTGGCCTGGATCATCCACGCGCAGGTAGCCCCATCCCGCCCGGTCCGCCTCCACGCTCACCTGGAAACTGCCCCCTGGACCCGCCGTGCCCTGCACCGTCGCTTGGGCCAGATGATTGACCGGGAGGATGTTCCCCTCGCTCTCATACATCGCATCCGGCAGCCGCGCCGCATCCCGATCGGTGTCCGCCAGGAATTCCTTGATCCCATCCCGTCCCGGCTGGTCGTTCAGCACCTCCCGCTCGATAAAATGCGCCTCCAGCGACGTGATCACCGAGGTCTCCTCGCCACCCAACTCCGAGGCGTGCGTGTAGGAAGCCTTGAACTCGACAAACTCCCCGGTCAGCGACGTGATCATGTCCCAGGCCCCCTTGCGGGCCTGACCGGGCGGAATGTCCCCCAGGTTCACCAGCAGATTGGCCGTGGACAGAGCCGAGTCGTTGACCCGCGTCCCCAACAGTTGCGCCACCAGCAGCAGGTTGCGCCGGTTCTCCACGATCCGCGGTTGCTGCGAATCGATCTGCAACTTGCGCGCAAACCCGTAGCCGGCGTTCTTCACCAGCACCCCGAGCGTGAACGGCTCCGGCGCCTCCACCTCCGGGGTGAACGGATCGTCCGCAAACACCTCCCGCGGCTGGAAATACGTGATCTCCAACTGCGGCTCCGGCTTCACGTAGATGTCGTCCGGAATGGCAAACAGGATGTCCTTCGGAATCTCCACCCCGCGAATGCGCCCCGCCAGGTTGCACCCCACCTTGTAACGCACCCCGTTCGGATCCTGCCCGCCCGCCGCGATCTTCGGAATGATAAACCACTTGAGCGTCGCCTTGCGGGTCGGGGCAATGATGCCCGTGCCGTCCGCCGCGTTGATGTTCTCCAGGACCGGCGCCCGCACGAAAAAGAACGGCGTGGCATCGTGCGGCGTCGTGTCCGTCGACAGAATCGGGTTCTCAAAGGTCAGTTGGGCCGAGAAATCCGTGATGGGCTCCTCGCCGTCATTGTTGGTCACCTCGAGGGTCGCCTCGAACCCGATCCGCTCCAGGGTCAACTCCTGCAAGATGACAATCTTGACCCGGGCGCAGACGCCCTGGTTCTGGGCGACCAGCGAGCCGCCGGGCAGTCCCAGCAACAGCCCCAGGAGAACCAGCAGGCCGGTGCGGGCCGGACGATGAAGGGAGGTCGTGTGCATGGCGATCCTCTGTGCGAAACGGGCAATCGTGGTCTTCATGGCTGCACCTCCTGGGCCGCCGGCGCGCGGCGTCGGCTGACATCCTCCCACCGGCCGCAAAGGTCGTGCACGAGCACGCCGTTGGCGTAAAACGCGTGGTCCTCCTTGGTCTTGAAGGTGTGGACCCGGGATGGCCCCGCGCGCGTCTCGTTGGCCGCGATCTCCGCCCGCCGCCCGTCCGCCGTCACCAGCCAATCCCCAGGCCGCAGGGTCCGCGCCTCCGCCCAGCCCTTGCCATCCACCCAGAACAAGTGCTCGTCCGTCGTCACTAACTCGTCCTCCGCACCGCCACCCCGCAACACGGCGTAGCGCAGCAACCGCGTGTGCCTCACCGTCCGCGCGTAGACCTCGGTCACCGTCGCCACATCCCCCGGACGCCGCCCGCTGCGGACCACGTCGTTAACCCGAATCTCCTCAATGGGACGCGGCGTGCCATCCCCCATCAGCACTCTCGTGCCGGGGGCGAAACACTCCGGGCCCACGAAGTTGTAATCGGAGAGGCTCCGCTGCCCGGGCCCGTTGCCGGCACCCGGCCCGTTGCCACCTCCGCCGCCAAAGAGCCCGCCCAACATCTGCTGGAGGAAACACGAAGCCAGGTTCCCAAAGAAACTGATCGGATTCGCCATCATGCTCACCGCCTGGTAGAGCGAAAAGGCCACCAGAATCCCCTGGGCCGTCCGCACCAGGCTGGCGTCCGAAATGCACCGGTACTGGGCGTTGATCAGCGAGTTCAAGGCAATCACCGCCTCCGCCAAACCCACAAACCCGCCCGTCGCACAATCGGCAAACGCATTGGGATCGAACTGCGCCCCTTCCTTGCCCCCAAACTTCGCCGCCGCCGCGGTCTGACTCAGCCTGGCCTTCCCTCCCCCACTCCCCCCCGCCGCCAAGCCGCCCCCGCCCTCGCTGATCTCGCCCAGGTAGACCGCCCGGTACGGAATCTCGATCGTCTCCTGCGGTCGCAACAGCGGGAAGTAGGTGATCAGCGGGATCAGACGCCCGCCGCCCACGCTCGCCGGATGAATCTCGACATCGGTCATCTCGATCAACCCGTGGTTTTTGCCCGTCACCACGAAGTTCGTTTCGAAACCCGCCACCACATTGTCGAAGGTCAGGCTGACCGGGTTCAGCACCAGCACCGGAGCCGGCACGTGCGTCTCGAACGTCTGCTCGATCTTGATCTCGTAACGGTCCGTGTAGGGAACCGGCTCCACCCGGAACGTCACCGTCACCACGCTCTTGGAAAGGCGCGTCGACACCTGCACGATCTGATCCGGAATGATCTCCACGGTCCCGACCGTGGACGAGTGCCCCGGGGCCGTCACTTGCCACGACCAGTGCCCCTCATGGAGCTCGTTCACCGTGACGATGCCCTGCTCGTCCGTCTGCACAGGCGGCAACTCCGTCTGCAGATGGGTGCTGCGCAGCCGCACGGTCGCGTTGGGCACCTCCTGCCCCAGCACGTTGTCCACGTAAAACTGCACCGCACCCCGCTCGGCCGAAGTGACCAGCGCGTAGAGGTCAACCTTGAAGACTTGCGGCGTGTTGCTCCCGCGGATGTTGATGACGTCGTGGAAATAGTCCAACGCCGCGTCCTCCGGAGGCGTGAAGACCACCGTGAGGTTCACCGAACCGCCCACCGGAATGTCCGGCAGCCGAATCTTGCCGTCCGCCGCCGGCGCCAGGTTCACCTGCATCCACGGGATCGCCGCCGGAGCCAGCACCTCCACCCCTTGCAGATCGCGCAATCCCCGGTTCTCGATCGTCACTGTGCGGCTCAGCAGGGCGCCCCGGTTCAAGCTCACCTCCACGTAGCCGCTCCGAGGATCCGTGACCGTCAGGACCGGCACGGCCGGGAGCAGGCTGACATTCCCCACAAAGGTCGCCGCCGCCCCCTCCGCCGAGGTCATGGTGAACTCCACCACGCAACTGTCCGGAGCGTCGATATCGGCGTGGAGATGCAGCCGCAAACCGCGCGTCTCCCGCGCCCCCAGGTTGATGGGACCTTCGGTCAGGTTCTGCCCCTGCACCGTCGTGATGGGCACCTGCTCGCCCCCGGACATCACATAAGCCCGGAACGTCGTCGCCACGTTCGCCAAATTCAGATCGCCCGGGTTGATCAGATTGATGCTGAAATCCAAGGTGTCGTTCTTGGACATCCGAATGTCGCCCCGCGGCGGATTGGCGTAGAGCCGGTAGAGGGTCATCTCCGCCTGGTTCAGACGGTCATACACATCCGGGTGCGCCGCCCAGAGCGTGAACGTCCCGCTCAAGCCCGCCGCCGGCAGGTAGGTGTAGGAGTAGTTCCCCTCCGCATCGGTGGTCGTCTCCCGATACCACGTGAATCCGCGCGTGGTAAACCCAATCTTCAACGGCGCATTCGGCACCGGCTGCCCCGTCGCCCGCGCCAGCGCCTGCCCCGTAATCAAGACCGGCGTCTCGTTCGAGTAAAGCTGCCGATCCGTCTGCAGCGTCCCGTAATAATCGGTCTGCCGCAGCGACGTGTTCATCGCCCCGGTCACCGGCCCCGAGGCCAACTGCTCCGGTCCCCCGAAGTGCCAGTAGATCTTGTCCGTACCCCCTTCGAACGTGACCGCCGGCGCCGAGGCGAGCGCCTCCGGCACCAGCACGTTCGGCACGACCACGCGCACCGAGGCCCCGGGTCGCACGCGCATGAAGCCCGTCCCGTCCGGCAAAAACAGCATCCCCGGCAGCCCGCCATTGAAGTAGCCCCGACTCACCTCCTCGCCCTGCCCATTCTTGACCGACACGTAAATGTCCCCAGGATCCCGCCCGCTGTTCCGCGTCAGAATCACGTCCATGTCCGCAAACCCGCGATTGTGCACGCGCACATCGAAGGCCGCCAACCCACCCGCCAGCGGTTGCTCGACCGCCACGATCTCAGCCATGAGGGAGGCGGCCACCGCCCCCCGGAAATCGAAGATCTGCTGGTAAATCACGCTGCTGCCGCCCAAGTCCGTCTCCTGAACCGCGCGCGCCCGGAAGGTCTGGGCCGCAAAGGTCAGCGCCGAGGGCAACACCAGGTCTCGAGTCAAACTCGCCCCCGCCGCCAACTCCAGCCCGATATGCTGGATCGTGTTGGCCTCGGCCGGGCCCACCACCCGCCGCAGCTCCAACTGCCGCAACGGAAGGTCGCCCCCCGCCGTGCGGTTGGCCACACTGACCTGCAGCACATCGAAATAGCGCGTCACCAGCGGACTGCTGGCCCCCGCCGTCGGGTTCGCCAACAACCCCAGGTCCACACGATAGATGTCCACCGCCCGCGCCGGACTTTCCTGTCCCGCCGCATTCACCGCCCGCACCCCATACTGCGTCACCCCAAACCCGGCATAGGAAACATCCGTGAAACTCGTCTCGGTCAGCGGAGCCGCGTTCAACCGCACCCCGTTCCGATACACATTGAACCCGGTCGCCGTCGCATCGCTCGAGGTCCAACTCATCGCCGGGGCCTGGCCCGCATTGACCAGAACCGTCAGGTCGCTCACCGCCCCCACCAGCAACTCGATCACCACCGGCTCGCTCCGGCTCTCGTTCCCCACGTCGTCCACCGCCGCCACCACGTAGCTGGCCACCCCGCGCGGCGGCGAATCCGACACCGCCGTCACACTCGACACCGTGCGAATCAAGACGTCGTTGCGGTAAACCCGGTAACTGCGCGGAACCTCCCCCGCGCCCTGGGTCCACGTGACCCGCACCCCGGATGCGGCCAACTGCGCCTGCACCCCCGTGGGCACGGGCGGAGGCGTCCGGTCCGAAATCGCGGTCACGGCGTTCGTGTGGGTGCTGTCCGCCCCGCGTCGGCTCGCCGCCACGGCGAACCGGTAGGTGCCGTCGGCGTCGGGCGTGTTCGTGACCACGATCGAGGTCAGATTATCCTGCACGACCACCGTTGGATCGCCGTCCGCCCCGGGCTCGCGGAAGAGGCGATAGATCTCGGCGTTGGCCACCGCGTTCCACGCCACCCGCACCCCGCCCCCAGCCAGCGACTGGGCGATCAGACCGGTCGGTTCCTCCGGGGCGGAAGGAACCAGGGTGTTGTAAATCTCCAGGGTGCCGCCCGCCAGGAGCGTGGTCCCCCGATTGCCCACCGCATCCTGCACGTCGAGGACGAAGGCGCCCTGGCCGGAGCCTTGGGCCGGCCCCAAGCTCAGCGTCCCCACCCAGTTGATGTCGCTGCCCGTCAGCACCATCGTCAGCGGATCCCCCACGGGCGGCGTGAAACTCAACGACGGCGGCGTCCCCGCCTTGGCCGCCTCGGTCAAGGTCAGCGTCACCGTCACGTCCGCCGGACTGAGGGTCTGCACCGGAGCCACCGGGCTGGTCACGATCCGCCCAGCCGGCGGCGTCGTGTCGAGCATCAGCTCGGCCCCCGCCGGCGCCCCGTTGAACTCGTTCCCCACCGCGTCCCGCGCCGACACCGCCAACCGCGCCAGCCCCGAGCTCATCTCCGGCGTCACCGCCAACGTGCCCGTGAACACGTTGTTCGGCCCCGGGGTCAGGTTGACGGAGACGGGCCGGCCGCCGGACGGGCGGATCACCAGGTCCGGCGTGGCCGCCAGCGCCTCGTTCGCGGCCAGCGTGATCACCAGGTCCCCCACCCCCACCGGCGAAGGCTTGTTGAAACTGGCCTGAAACGCCGGGCCCGTGCCGTCAAACGTGAACGGCACCAGGTTGGACAGCGGACTCACGTTGCCCGCCGCGTCATAGCCAACTACCGCAAAGAAGTAAGCGCCGTTGGGAATCCCTGGCACCGTGAACATCATCCGGTCGAGCAGCGGACTCTGCCCAGTCGCCTCTCCCGGCGTGGCGAAGACACTGGTATGCCACAGCAGACGGAAACGAGCCGCCCGCTCGCCCTCGGGCGCGTAGCGCCAGTTGAAATCCAAGCCGGCCGTCGGCCGATAGACCGGCCCGTCCAATACCAGCGCGGCCGGCGCCCCGGAATCCAACACCATCTGACGCGGCGCCGACGGCGTCGTCCCCACCGCATCGAACGCCACCGCCACCAACTCGTTCACGCCCTCCACCAACGGCACGTCGGGGAAGTTGATCTTGCCCACCGCCGTCGCGGTGGCCGTCGCCACGGTCAGCCCGTTGCGGGTCAACCGCACCGGCACCAGCGGCTCCGCGTTGCCAGCCACCACCAGCATCGGGTTCGTCACCACGCCATCCCCCGCCGGCGACGTGATCACGGGCGCGGGCGGCGGCGTCACGTCGAGCAACACATTCCGCTCGACCGTGGCGATGTTCCCGCTCTGGTCACGCGCCAACAACTTGACCCGATGCACCCCGTTGGCGAGGAGACGCACGTCGAAGCGATGCGACAGGTTCCCCCCCACCTGGATCGCCTGCGGGATGCCGTCCACGTGGAACTCGACCGCCTGCATGCCGAGTGGGGCCGTCGCCTGCCCCGTCACCGTCACCGGCCTTTGCAGAACCTGGCCCTCGCTCAGGCTGAACCCCTGAATCACCGGACCCGCCGTGATATAGGTCAACGCCAGCGTCACCGGCGTGTTGGCCTCGCCCGTGATGCTCCGGAATTGCGCAAAGAGCACCTTCGGCCCCCCGCCCTCGCTCAGCAGGAAGGCCCGCGTGGCCGCGAACGGCTCGAAGAACACGCCCGGATACGCCGAGTCCTCGCTCACCCGCATCTCCGCCGCCGTCCGACTGGCCAGACGCAAGGTCACGTCCCTCCGGCCCACCGTGGTCTGCCCATCCACCGTCCCGATCGCCGGCGTCAGAATCGGCTCCTGCCCCAGCGGATTGCTCACGTTGACTAGCCCCGTCACCCGGGCCAGGATCTCCGGCTCGTTCGGCGTCCCCCACCAGTTGCCCGCGGCCACCAGGGGATTCGTGCCCTCGCCCCGAGCGTTGGTCGTGTTGTTCTTGATCACCGAGTGGGACAAGGTCAGCCGCGCCGTATCGGTTTGCCGCACCCCCGTCTCGTTCAGCGTGAGGAGCGCATCCGCCGTCGCCAGCACCGCTCCCTGCGCCAGCGTCAGCCCCGGACCCAGGTTCCGCTGGGCCGTGAACGCCTCCAGGGTCACCGCCGCCCCGTTGACCGTAAGGCCCCGCCCATACTGGACGAACAGATGCCGCACCGCCGAGCCCGCCGCCCCAGGCTCGAGCACCACTCCCTCCCAATCGCCCGGTGCCGGCGTGTCCCCCAACGTGTTGTCGAAGTAAGAGGTGAACACCACCGGGTCCAGCGCGGTCCCCTCCACCACCAGCCGCCCTTGCTCAACCCGCAAACCCGCCCCCGGCGGGAAACGCAGCTTCGTCCCCGCCCGAATCGTGAGCGTGGCGTTGTCCGTCACCGTGATGGCCTGGAAGATCTCGATCTCCTGCCCCGGCCCCCCCATCACCGTGTCCACCCGCATCGCGCCGCCGAACGGATCCGACCAAACCCCCGTCGTCACGTTGGGATTGAACTCGTTATTCCGATTGTAGCCCACCACCGCGAAATGGTAGGTCCGCGTCCGATCCAACCCGCTGATGTCCGCCGAGCGCACCCCCGCCCCAAAGGTCCCCGCCGCCGTCAAGCCGGCCACCGAACCGAACGCCGACTCCTGCGCGTAAAGCCGGAACCCCGTGAACCCGATCAGCGCGGAGGTGTCGTAGCCTTCCCAGCTCACCCGCGCACTGTCCGCCCCAGTCGGCGCCACCTGCACGATGACCGGGGGCGGGACCGTGCTCGTCAATCGCACCGGGAACGCCGTCACGCTGGGATCCGCATTCCCCGCGTTGTCCACCGCCACCACCGCCGCAAAGTAGTCCCGGTCAACCTCCAGACCCCCATACGTGTGGCTGCGCGCACCCGCCCCCAGGCGCGTCAGCGGCGTCAACGCCTCCACACTCGTAAAGGTCGTGTCCCGCAGGTAAATGCGAAACCCGTTCAGATCCGCGGGCGGCGCATAGTTGTTCCAGGTGACCGTCGCCGAGCTGTTGTTCATGCTGCCCAAGGCCAGCACCGGGTTGGGCGGCAGCGTCACATCGACCGTGACGGCCAACACGCGCGCGCTCTCCAACGCCACTCCCTCCGGATCGCGCGCCCCCGCCGCCCAAAACTCATGCTGCCCATCCATCCCCGCCGCGAACGCGATCGCCCGCGACACGTAGGTGTCGTTGGGCGTCACCGTCTGCAGCCAAATCCCGCCGCTCGGGACGATCGCTTGCACCGCCCCCGCCGTGATGTTGCTGATCGTGATCTGCGGCTCGACGCCCGGATCCATGCTGCGATCGAACTGCAGCCGCACCTGGAAGTTCGACGAGAGCGGCACCAGGTTGACCGCGACCAGCCGGCCCAGCGCCGCGTTGGTCACGCCCCCAAGCACATTCGTCACCACCGGCGCAATGCTGCGCACGTCATACACCGCCGTGAACGTGACATTCGTCGGATCCACCGTCGTGAACGTCTTCGTATACGCCGGCGTCGTCGCGATCACCGTGCTGTCCTGGCGCAGGTGCCGGAAGGTGTAGAGCGACGGCGGGTTGGTAATCGTGGCGGGCGCCTGGATCAGCAGGCTCTGCCCGTTATTGTACGTCCCGTCCCCGGGAATCGCCACCAACCCGGGCGGCTCCGTCCGGAGCGTCACCACATGGAACACGTTCGCTTCCGCATAGTTGGCCACCAGCGAACGATTCCCCAAGGCCGCAAACGTGTAGGTCGCCTCCGCCGACACCGGCGTCCCTCCCTCCGTCCAGTGCTCGAACTTGTACCCCTGGGCCGGAACCGCCCGCAGCGTCACGTTGGCCCCGTGGAAGTAACTGCCGGCCCCCGTCACCTGGCCCCCCGCCGCCGGATTGTTCCCCGCCGCAATCTGGTAGAGCGGCAGCGTGAAGTTCGCCGTCAAGGCCCGCCCCCGCGCCACCACAAACGTATAATCCGCCTGCGCGCTCTGGAACACCCCGCCCTCCGTCCAGTTCTGGAAGCGATACGGCAGGACCGATGTGTCCGGCACCGCCGAAACCGTCACCACGCTGCCCACCGCGAACGATCCGCCGCCCGTCACCTGCCCGCCCCCCACCGGGTTGGCCGCCAGCGTCACCGCGAAGAACTGCGTGATCTGGAACCCCGCCTCGCCCCGGTTCTGCTCCGCGCTCAGATGCCCGTTCGCATCGAACTCGAAAAACCGATCGGTCACGTCCGTCAGCACAATCACCTGATACTGCCCCGCGGCCACCGCCGTCACGACCGCCGACTGGGCCACCGTCTCCCCGGGGGCCAGGTCCTGGCTCACCGGCCGGTCCGCATTGACCAGGACCAGCGACGTCGTCTGGTTGCGGACCAGCAACCGCTCGGTGAACCCCCCGTTGGCCGGCGCGTCACCGCGGTTGGCCGTCGTCCACGTGATGGTGTACTCGTTGGCCGCGCTCGGCCCCGTCACCGTGAGTTCCTCCACCTTCAGATCCGCATAAGGCGGACGCGTCACGGTAAAGGTCGTCTCCGAGAAGCTCGTGTTGTCGCCCTCGAGGACAAACTCGTTCACCGCGTTCCCGAAATCCGTCTGCACGGCCAGGTAGTAAGCCCCGGCCACCCCGTCCGGAATCGCCCCCGACGCATTCACATCGTAAGTCGCCCCGGATGCCAATCCCCCCACCCGCGGCACCACGTTCAACTGCAGATCATCCGCGTCGCCCACGATCTGGTTCGCCGTCATCACCACCCGGTCCAGCCACCCGGAGCCCCCCGTCCCCGCCGCCCCCACATTCTGAACCGTGAAGGCAAACGACACGGTCTGGCCGCTCAATATCCCGCCGCCCGGCGGCGTCACCGCCGTCACCAGGAGGTTCGGGAACGACACGCTCCCCGTGGGCACCACCTGCACATCCAATCGATAGCTGCTGTCCAGCCCCGTCGTCCCGTCCGGACCCCGCACCAGCGCGAAATACGTCCCCGTCCGCGTAATCCGCACCTCCGCCACCCCGTCAAACGCCCGCCCCCCGCCCGCCTCGATCATGTAGCCATTCGAGGCGTCGTAAAGGCTCACGATCGGCGCCAGCGGACTGCCCGCCGTCGGACGAGCATTGAGGTAGACCGTCGACCCGCTGGTCACCGTGCCGAGGTTGAAATAGTCCAGATCCCCATTGAACCGAATGTAACCAAACGCGCTCCCCAGGCTGGTGTCCCCCTCCACCCGCAGCGGCAACAGGCTCGCCTGCGCAATCGCGTTGTTGTCCTCGCCCTCCAGCACGGACGGCGGCCGCACCGAATACACCCGGAACCGATACTCGCCGTAGTAATTCTGATTGCGGCTCACCCGCACGCTGTAGGTCCCATCCAGCGGCAACGTCACCGGCGCCGATTGTCCCCACCCGTTCCCCGCCGCATTGAAATCGATCAGCACCCCGCCGTCCGGCCGATACACCGTGTAAGACAGACTCGACGAACCCGGAGACCCAGGGATCTCCGCCCCGAGCACCATCACGTCCCCCTGCCGCCCGCTGAACCGGAAATAATCGACATCGGCCGAGTCGTAGAGATGGCCCCGCCCGGCCCCGATCAGCACGCCCCCGACGGCATCCTCCGCCAGCGGCTCCGTGGGATCCCCCAGGAAGATGGACACGTTGTCGTGCGTGTAGTTGGCCACCGCAATGTCCGGACGGCCATCCCCATTGAAATCGCCCACCGCCGTGCCGAGCGCGTTGCCCCCCGAAGGATAATTCTGCGGCGGCTGGAAGCTCCCCAGGCCCAAACCCAAATGCACGCTCATCCGGCTCGAATTGTAGTTCGCCACCACCGCATCCAGCTCCCCATCCAGGTTCACGTCCGCCATCTGCACCCAATGCGGCTGGCTGCCCCCGCTGGCCCACTTCACCGCCGCTCCGAAGGTGCCGTCCCCATTCCCCGGCACCCAGGCCAGGCCGTCCTCGAAAATAAACGCAATCACCAGGTCCGGCCGGCTGTCCCCATTCAAATCCGCCAACGTGATGTCATAAGGACCCCGCCCCACCGGCGTGCTCTGGACGCCCTGGAACGTCCCATCGCCGTTCCCCAGCAGGATCGAATAGGTGCTGTCCGCATTGCCGGTGTAATTCACGACGGCGATGTCCGTGTGAGCATCCGCGTTGAACTGGCCCAACGCCAACCGGGCCGCCCCCGTCCCCGCCGGGTAATCGGTCCGCGCCGCCAACGTCCCATCGCCCTGGTTCAGGAACACGCTCACGCTCGCTCCGCCCCGATTCGCCGTCACCACATCCAGCCAACCGTCGCCGTTCAGGTCGATCGCCTGCACCGCGTTCGGTTCGTCGGGCGTCACATAGTCCGTCTTCGGCCCGAAGGTGCCGTCCCCCACCCCCGGGAACACGCTCAGGCGATCCCCGGCATAGTTGGCCACCAGGGCGTCCAGATGCGTGTCCTTGTTCACGTCCGCCAACACCACGTAAAGCGCCCCGTTCCCGCTCGCATAGTTCACCGCCGGCTGAAACGTCCCATCCCCGTTGCCCAACAGCACGCTCAGGTTGTCCCCATTGTAATTGGCGGAGACCAGGTCGAGATGCGCGTCGGCGTTCAAACGCCCCGCCGCCAGCACATAAGGACGCGCCCCCACCGCCGTCGACCCCCCCGCTCCCAGCGACCCCGACGGTTGGGCCGTCGGCTGCCGGCTCAGCGAGGTGCCAAGCCCAGGGGTCTGGTTCTGGCGGCTCTCCAGGGCGTAGAGCGGAAGTTCCACCACCACGAAGGTGCGCTCGTAGGGCGCCGCCAGCGGATTCCCGAACACATCCTGCAAGGCCGGCCGAATGGTGAACCGATAACGGTCCGGCTGCAGCGGGCCGTCCGCAATCGAGTAACTCGCCGATAACCCCCGCACATAACCGTCACTCGAAACCGTGTACAAGGCGTCGTCCGCCGTCCCCCACAGGTTGTCCGCCCCATCGCCGCGCAACTCGTAGTTGCCTGCCTGGTTCACCGCACTCGGGTTCATGTCCTCCGAGAATCCCACCGTAAAATGCGGCCACACGAACGTGGTCGTGCTCTCTTCCCCAGGCAAACTCACGCTCGTGATGCGCGGCGCCGCGTTGTCCGTCAACTCGAGGTCGAGCAGGTAGGTCGCAAAGAGCCCCCGCGGAACGCTGTTGGCCACCCCCTCGCCCACCCACGTGGGCCCATTATTCAAGGTCCCCGGGTGTCCGCCCGCACTGCCATCCGCCGCCACCGTTCCGACGGCTTCGTTCAACGGCCACCACCCGATCAACCCGGGCTCGTTGCCCACCAGCGTGTTGCCGAAGTTCGCCGTCACTTCCTCCGCGGTAAACGCCCGATCCCAAATGCGCACATCATCCATCACGCCATCGAAATAGGGCTGCGGCGCGTCATCCGAAAACCCGAAGTAAACCGCCGTCTGCCACGTGAAATCCGAGTTCGCCTTGGTGTTGCTCGCCGCCAGCACCCCATCCACATACACCCGCGTCCCCCCCACCGCGGCGCCAAACGTCATCACCACCTGGTGCCACAACCCATCCGTCAGGTTCAACCCCTCCGACGCGAACGCCCCGGCCGAGTACACGCGACAGGCAATATTCCCCCCCGTCAGGTAGAGATGCCGATCATGCCCACCCCCCTGAACCGAAAACAGCCCGACATTCGGATTCACCGTCCGGAACCAAAGACTCACCGTCATCGCGTCCTCGGGCACATTCAGGGGCACACTGACATAGTCGTCCGCCCCATCGAAGGACAACGAGTGGGCCGAACCCCCAGGATGCCGCGGTCCCGTGGCGAACAGGTAGTTCTGGGCCACGTAGTAAGAGCCATCCGCCGGAACCGCGAACTCCAGCGTGCTCGCGCCCGGCAGCGACGAGGCCAACACGCCCCCCGCCGCATCCAGAATGACCATCGACTTGTGGTAACCCGCGTGCGCGGGCTGACGATGCACGGCCCGCACGGCCGTGCCCGCCGCCAGGTTCCCGAGCTGATAATAATCTCCGGTCCGATCGAAAGGATGGTAATCCCCAAACAACGCCGCGGTCCGCGTGCGGCCGCTCAGCGTGAACGCCGGCAGGTTGGCCTGGCCCACATTGTTGTTGTTCTCCACCTCGAACTGCCAGGGCGGCCGAGCCAGCGTCACCCGCAGCCGATACTCGCCCCAGTAGTCGTAGTTGTAGCTGACCCGCACCCGGTAGGTCCCGGTCGCCGGCACCACCACCGGGCTCGACTGCCCATAACCGTTCCGCTCGGCGTTGAACGTGGTCAATTCCGTCCCGTCGCTATACTCAAGACGGTAGCGGAGCCCGCTGTTCACCGGGTTCCCCACCGTGTCCACCGCCAACCAGAGCCGGTCGTTCGCCAGCGCGCTGAAACCCCAGTAGTCCACATCGCTCCGACTGCTCAAATTGCCCCGCGCAAAGGACGAACGCACGCCACTCCCGGCCGGATCCTCGGCCAGCGGCTGCGTGTCGTTACCCAGCCAGACCGTCACCGAACCGGACCCGTAATTCGCCGTCGCCAGGTCCTGGATCGCATCCCCGTTGAAATCCCCCGCCACCACGCCAATGGGATTCCCGCCCAACCCGAAGTTCAGCCGCTGGCCCAAGGTCCCGTCGCCCAGGTTCGCAAACAGGATGAGTTGACTGCTCCCATAACTCGCCACCGCCACGTCCGGCCGCGCATCGCCATTCAGCGCAAAGGCGATCAGATGGTACTCGTCGTTCCCGCCCGTCGGGTAATGCACCGCCGGAAGCAACGTCCCATCCCCGGTCCCCCGCAACACGCTCACGCTGTGGCTGCCCGCATTCAACAGCACCGCGTCCAACCGCCCATCCCCATCCAGGTCTCCCAACGCCACGTCCCGTGGCTGATCCTGGACCTCGTAGTGAACCGCCGCCCCGAACGTGCCGTCCCCGTTCCCCAATAACACACTGGCGCGGTCCGTCCCCGCCGTCGCCGCCACCAGGTCCGGCCGGCCGTCCCCATTCAAATCCCCCACCGCCACCGCGTAAGGCGAATTCCCCACCGCATAATCGGCGCGCGCCTGGAAGGTCCCGTCGCCGTTCCCCAGCAGCACACTCACGTTGTCCCCGCCCATGTTGGCCGTGACCAGGTCCAGCTTGGCATCCCCGTTCAGGTCGGCGATCCGCACCGAGCGCGGATTGTTCGGCACCACCAACTGAACCGCCGCCTGGAGCGTCCCGTCCCCGTTGCCCAACAGCACGCCCGCCCGATGCCCGTAGTAGTTCGCACTCGCCACATCCAACTTGCCGTCGCCATTGAGGTCGCCCACCGCCACCGCAATCGGGCCGTTCCCAGCCGCATACGGCACCTGCGACGCAAACTGCCCATTCCCCTGCCCCAGCAGGACGCTGACGTTGTCGCTGCTGATGTTCGCCGTCACCAGGTCAAGCCGGCCGTCCCCGTCCAAATCGCCCGCCGCGACGAAATACGGATTGGTGCCGACCCCGAAGGTGGCGACGTCCGTGACCGACCCGTCCGGGGAAGGCTGCCGGCTCAACGACAGCGAGGTCGCCCCGTTCAACACGTCATTCTGGCGATTCTCGGTGATCCACCCGGCCACCCCCACCACGGTGAACAGCCGCACAAAAGGCGCAGCCAGCCCGTTGCTCGCCCGGTCCTGCAACCCCGTCTTGGCCGTGAACCGATACGACCCGGCCTGCAGCGGCGCGCCCCCGATGGAGTAAGCGGCCGCCAGGCCGCTGGCATACCCCGTCGACAGCACCGCATAGACCTCGTCATCGGCCGTGTCGAACTGGCCGTCCCCTCCGGCCGAGCGCAAATCGTAATTGCCGGCGTCGTTCACCGTGGCAGCGGTCATGTCCTCCGAAAAGCCCAGGCTGAACCCGTCCCATAAGCCCGCCGTGCTCGCCCCCGCCTCGGGCAGGCTCACGCTCGTAATGACCGGCGCCCGGGTGTCGGCCACCTCGAGGTCAAGCAGGTACTGCGACATCAACCCCGTCGTCGCCCCCTCCGGATACACTCGGGCAAAATACACGTCCGCACCGCCCACCCCCAAATCATACGACAGATCCGTCGTTCCCGGCGGACTGCTCGCGGCCAGATCGCCGTTGGAACGGTAAATCGCCAGCACCGGGACCAGCGGACTGCTCGCCGGTTGACGGAGCGTCAGCGCGATCGTGGTCCCCTCCGCCAGGTTGCCGAGCCGATAGTAATCGCCCGCCGCATCGCCCAGCGAGCAATACCCGAAAACCGTCGCCTCCTGCCGATTCCCGTCCAACGTCAGCACCGGCTGGTCCGCGGCGCCCACACTGCCATTGTCCTCCGTCTCCACCTGGACCGGGTCCGGCACCAGCGTCAGGCGCAGCCGATACTCCGCGTAGTAGTCCCAGTTGTAGGAAACCCGCACCAGATAGGTGCCCCGAGCCGGCAAGACCACCGGCGCCGATTCCCCCCAACCCGTGCTCCCGGCGCCAAACTCCGTCAACACCCGGCCGTCCGGATACTCTACCCGGAGATAAAGCCCCGAACTGGAAGGCGCCCCCGGCACCTCGATCGCCACACTCAGCCGGTCGCCCGCGTTCCCCGTCACACTCCAAAAATCGAGATCCTGGCGGCTGGCAATGTTCCCTCGCCCCGTCCCCGTGCGCAGCCCGCTCCCGGCCGGATCCTCGGCCAGCAACTCGGTGTCGTGCCCCAGCCAGACCGAAACCGTGTGGTTGCCATAATTCGCCGTCGCTAAGTCTTCCCGGCCATCCCCGTTGAAGTCGGCCGCTGCCACCGCAATCGGATTGCCCGTCGTGTGATATCGCACCGCCGGCTCCAGCGTGCCGTCCCCACGATTGACGAACGTGATCAGCTGGTTGCTGCCATAGCTGCCAACCCCAACATCTGGCCGCGCGTCCCCGTTCAGGTTGCACAGGATCATGTGATAGGGATCGCTCCCGCCCGTAGGATAGGCCTCCGCCGCCGCGAACCCTCCCCCCGCCAACCCCCGCAGCACGCTCACCGTGTTGGCCCCCGCGTCCAACGTGACCGCATCCAAACGACCATCCCCATCCATATCCCCCAGCACCACCTCCCGAGGCTGATCCCCCGCCGGATAATGCACCGGCGCACCAAAACTCCCATCCCCGGCCCCCGCCAGGAAACTGATGCTGTCCGCACCCGCATTGGCCGTCACCAGGTCCAGGTGCGTATCGCCGTTGAGATCCGCCACCGCCACCCCGAAGGTGCCGCCCGCCGCCGGATAATCCGCACGCGGCGCCAGCGTGCCATCGCCATTCCCCAGAAACACGCTCGTGTTGTTGCTGCCCGAGTTCGCTGTCACCACGTCCAACGCCGTGTCGGCATTGACATCGGCCAGCCGAAGCTGGCGAGGATTGTTGCCGCAGGCCGTCGTCACCCCGGCCTGCAGGGTGCCATCGCCGTTGCCCAAAAAGACCGTAATGCTGTGCCCATAGTAGTTGGCACTCACCACGTCCAGCTTCCCGTCCCCGTTCAAATCCCCCACCGCCACCGCGATCGGGCCGTTGCCCGCCCCGTAAGGAACCTGCGCCTGGAACGTCCCATCCCCGAGACCCAAGAGCACGCTGATGTTGTCGCTCGAAATGTTCGGGGTCACCAGGTCGGCGCGGCCGTCCCCGTTCAGATCCGCCGAAACCAGGTGGTAAGGGTTGTTGCCCACCCCCGTCGTCCCGCGCACGGAGTGCGAACCGTCCGGCGTGGGCAGCCGCGTCGAAGCCAGGCTCGAAGCCCCGTAAGCGGCATCGTTGGCCCGGTTCTCCAGCGCGAAACCCACCACCCCCTCGACGGTGAACCCGCGCACGTAAGCCGCCGCCAAACCGTTCCCGCCCCGGTCCTGCAGGCTGGTCTGGGCGGTGAACCGATAGACGCCCGGCTGCAACGGCCCGTCCCCCACCACGTAAGTCCCCACCAGCCCGCTCGCATACCCCGCCGACACCACCGTGTAGAGCGCATCGTCCGCCGTCCCGAAATTCCCGTCCGCCCCCGCCGAACGCAGCTCATAACTGGCCGAGTCGTTCACCGTGCTCGCCATCATGTCCTCCGAAAACCCGAGCGTGAACCGGTCCACAATCCCCGGCGTCGTGCTCCCCTCGGCCGGCAGCGAGTCGGCCAGGATCGCCGGCGCCGCCCCATCCTCGATCTCGACATCGAGCAGATACTGGCTCAGCAAACTCGGAGTGGGAGGCGCGGGAGCGTCCGGCGCCCACGCGGCCCCATTCTCGAGCCCCGCGTGGCGCTGCATCGGCGAGTAATCGAAGGCTATGCTCCCCCACCCTTCATCGAACGGCCAATACCCCACCAAACCAGGCTCGGCCCCGGTCAGGCGCAGGTTCGCATCGGCCGCGTAGGCCGCCACTTCCGCCTCCCCCAACGGCCGGTCCCAAACGCGGACATTGTCGATCAGGCCGGGAAAAGAATTCCCCCCGCAACACGCCTCGCTCCCGATCACAAAGTAGCTCTGCTCGCCCACGTAGTCCGGATCCACCGGCCCCGAGGCCTTCAGCACCCCGTTCACGTAAAACTGCGCCGTGGTCCCGTCGCACGTGGCCAACACGTGATACCACTGGTCCAGCACAACCGGCTCGCCGCTCGCCAAGGTCGCGCTGCAGCCTCCCGGCGGTCGAATGGCCGCCCCAAACTGGCCGTCGTGCATCGTGATCCCCCAATCCCGACAGCTATTGAACACCCCCGCAATGGTCCGCCGCCCCGCCGGCGCTGCCGACGGCTTTACCCACGCCTCCACCGTCCACAAACTGCCCGGCGTCCACGTGCCCCCATTGATCCGGTCGTTCACTCCGTCAAACTGCACCGCCCCCGGCCGGACCGCATTCAACCGCGCATAATACGCCCCCTCCTCCCCCGCCACCAACGCATGCTCCAACTGCGCCTGCCCCGGCAGCGACCGCGCCACCGCCACCCCATCGCTCCGATGCACCGACAGGAAGGGAACCAGCCCGCTCGTCCCCGGCTGCCGGGCCTGTAAACGAACGGTCGTGCCGGCCGCCAGGTTGCCTAACGCGAAGAAATCCCCATACACGTCGTAAACCCCCACATACCCAAACGCCGTCGCCGCCCGCGTGTGGTCCGTCAACGCATACCCCAAAGGATCGGCCTGCCCAGGGTTGTTGTTGTCCTCCGTCTCCGGCTGGAGCGCGGGACGCGCCAGCGTCACCCGGAGCCGGTATTCCGCGAAGTAGTCGTAGGTGTAACTGACGCGCAGGAAATAGGTGCCGGCATTCGCGATGGTGATCGGAGAGGACTGGCCCCAACCGTTGTAGCTGGTGGCATAGAAACTCGTCAGCTCATTCCCATCCGGATACTCGATACGATAGAAGAGTTGGCTCGCCCCCGGGCTGCCCGGGATCTCCACCGCCACCACCAGGATGTCCCCCGCCTCCGCCGTGAAACTCCAGTAGTCCCAATCGCCGCGGTCCGACAGCATCCCCCGCCCGGCCCCGCTCCGCAACCCGCTCCCCGCCGGACTCTCGACCAGGAACTCCGTGTTGTTCCCGCGGGCCAGCAACACCGCGTAACTGGTGTGCAACGCCATCACCACGTCCTGAATGCCATCGCCCGTGAAGTCGCCCGCCGCCACCGAGATCGGGTTGCCGGTGAAACCGGAGGTCACCACCGGCAGGAGCGAGCCGTCACCCGCACCTCGAAAGTAGCCCACGCGACTATTGCCGTACCCCGCCACCAACACGTCCAGCAACCCGTCCCCGTTCATGTCGTGGAGCGTCAACCCATAGGCGTCACTACACCCGCTGGGATACGCCGCCTGCGCCCCCAGCGTGCCGTCCGCCTGGCCCAATAACACGCTCACCGAGTTGTCCCCAGCGTTCAAAGCCACCGCGTCCAGCCGGCCGTCCCCATTCAAATGCCCAAACCGCGCCCACCGCGGATTAGCGCCCACCCCGTAGGAAACCGGTCCCGCCAAGCCCCCCGCCCCGTCGCCCAGCAGCACCGAGACCGCCCCGCTGTTGTAGTTCGCCACCAGCACGTCCAACCGGCCGTCCCCATTCAGATCCCCCACCTCCACACTCGCCGTGCCGCTGCCCGAAGGATAATGCACCGCCGCCGCAAAGGTGCCATCGCCGTTCCCCAGGAGCACACTCACCTGGTCGCTTCCCCAGCACGCCGTCGCGAGGTCAATCTTGGAGTCCCCATTGAAATCCGCCGCCACCACGCTCCGAGGATGGTTGCCGACCGGGAGCGCCACCATGTCCCCATAACCTCCCCCCTGCGGAAAAAACACCCCCAACGTGTGCCCCTGGTAGTTCGCCGTAATCACCTCCGGCCAGCCATCCCCGTTCACATCCGCCACCGCCGATGCAATCGGGTTCCCCGCCGCGGCATAGCGCGTGATGTTCGTGAACCCCCCGCGCCCATCCCCCAATCCCACCCGAATCGCGCTGTCGGTGTAGTCGCACGAAAGCGCATCCAGCGCGCCGTCCCGGTTCAAATCGACCGCCTGCACAAAATAGGGATGCGCGCCGACCCCGTAACTGGTCAGCCCGGTCCAGGAGCCGTCGCTGGCCGCGCCGGGCGCGCTGCTGAGCGAGGTGGCGTTCGCCCGCGCCTGGTTCTCCCGGTTCTCCAGCACGAAGTTCGGCACCGCCTGCATGCTAAAGTGCCGCACCACGTCCGCCGCCAGTCCGTTCCCCGCCCGATCCGTCACCCACGTGTTGATCGTCAGCCGGTAATTCCCAGGCTGCAGCGGTCCGTCCACCACCCGGAAGGTGGCGCTCAGTCCGGACGAGTAACCCGTCGAACGTAAACGGTAGACCTGATCGTCCCCCGTGCCGAATTGCCCGTCCGCCCCCGCCGCCCGCAGGTCAAACCCGTTCAGCGGATCCTGCGGGAACGCATCCAGACCGTCCGGAATGCCGTCGCCGTCGCCGTCCGTCGCCCCCGCCAACTCGATCACTCCCCAGCGGTTGCCGCCGCCGATGTCGTTCCAGCGCCCGCTGCCCAGGAACTCCGCAAAATCCTCGTTGCCTGAGTTGTTCGGCTCGCCCCCGTTCCACGCCGTGAAGGTCACCTCCTCGCCCGTGCTCCACACCCACGTCCCTTCCAGCGCCTGATCGCTGAACCCGATCCAAAAACTCGCGTAGGCCCCGAACTCGTTCAGCAGCATCTCGTTCTCGGCCGCGTCGTTGACGGCCACCAGGTGCCCCCCGTACCCCAGCGCCTGCGCCTCCGCCTGAGGCCAACTCATGCTCCCGCTCGTGGTCACATACGTGTGCCCCCCATAAGTGCGAAACGGCAAGCCAACCCGCCCAATCGCCGCCGTCATGTCCTCGCTAAACCCCACCGTGAACCGCTCGATCACCCCGCTGTCGCTCGCCCCCTCCTCCGGCAACGAGACGCTCGTGATCACCGGCCGGGTGCCGTCCGCCACCGTCACCTCGACCAAATACTGCGCCCGCCAACCCGGCCGCTCGGTCCGCACCCTCACGTAATACACCCCGTCGCTGGCCACAATGTGGTTCAGCAACCCGGTCCGATTGGTCGCCACCGCCCCGCCCCCCTCCGGCTCCAGCGTGAGGATCACATCGTTCGTCGCCAAGGAACTCCCCATCGGCAACGCCAGCCCCACGCTGATCGTGTTCCCAACGTTCATCATCGGAAGCCTGAAGTAATCCGAACCCCCGTCCGCCCACGTCAATGCCCCCGCCGCTCGAGCGCGAAACACCCCCGGCGTCACGGACACCCGCATCGTGTTCGCCTGCGACTGATTGTTGTTGTCCTCCGCCTCCAATTGCGGCCCGCGCGTCACTTCCAACCGCAGTCCGTAGCGGCCAGGGCTCCGATTGCTGTTCGACGCCACCGCCACGTAATAATCTCCAGGCACCGGGATGGTGAGGTCCTGCACGTAATTGTAGGTCGACTGCCATTCGCCACTCGAAGCCAGCGCCGTATTGGCCGCGTTCCGCAGCGAAATCTGCGGGTAGACATTCCCCGCGTCCGCCTCAATCCACACCGTCACCCGATCGCCCGCCTCCGCCGTGAATCGCCAATAGTCCGTGTCACCCCCAGCCGGAAAGCTCCCCACCCCCACCGCCGTGTAGAACCCGCTGGCCGGCGGCGTTTCCAAGGGCGTGAGCGTCGTCGCCGTCTCCAACTGGTTGTTGAAGGTGTTCTCGATCCGGCCCAGCAGAGGATGCGCCACCACAAACTCGCGGCTGAAGGGCGTGAACGCCGTCCCCTCCGCGTCCCGCAACGTGTTGCGCAGCTCGAACCGATACCGCCCGGGCTGCAGCGGCGCATCGTTGAACGCAAACGCCACGCTCCGGCTCGACACCAGGCTCGGCGCCATATCCAACAGGAAATCGTCCCCATCCCCCAACTCCCCGTTCGCCCCCGCCTCGCGCAAAAGATAGTGCCCCGGCTCCACCGCCTGCGCCAAATCCAACCCGCGGCTCGTGTAGACCTGGAACCGGTCAATGGCCGCCTCGCTCGTCGACCCCGCCGCCGGCAGCGACGTCCCCGTCACGAACGGCGTCGCGTAGTCCGACGTCAGCCGCACATTCACGTTGTCTACCCCCCACGATTCATCGTCCACCGCCTGCAGGTTGGCGCCCCGGAACGTGAGCTGCGCCGTGCTGCCCGCCGGCACAAAGCTGATCGTCACGTTCCGGTAAATCGCGTCGGTGTAACTCCCATTAAACCCAAGTTGGACCCGCCCGCTGTCCGGTTCCCCAGGATAACTCTGGTTGCCGGCGCCCCCGAAGGTCTCGTTGAACAGGAGCTGCCCATCCACCAGCACCTGAAAACGATCGCCCGCCCCGCTATTCCCGTCCCAGGAGTCGATCGCGTAGAAATCAAACACCACCGTGTAGCTCTGCCCCGGACTAAAGCCGCCCAACGTCAGCGTCTGCGAATGATTGTTGAACCGCCCCGTGAAACGACTGAAGTTCGCCTGCCCCGCCGTCTCCACTTGCGGTATCCACCACTCCGACCCTATCCCCGCCTCGAAATCCGTGAAATACGGCACGCCCGGGCCCGCCTCCGGCGGCACGCACTTGCCCGCCGCCCCCGCGGCATACAGCGCCAAGACCTCCGCCGCCGCCAACGGCCGCTCATAGATGTCCACCTCGTCCAACACCCCGTTCCAGTGACGCCCCCCGCCGCCCCACCGCCCCAACCGCAACGTCTGCGTGCCATCATAGGGAATCGGCCCCGCCCCCGCCGCCGACGCGTGCAAATCCCCGTTCAAATACACCCGCGTCACATGACTCGCATCCCGTGTCACCACCACGAACGACCACACGTTGGCCGGCAAGTCGAAGACCAGGCCCGCGGCGCCATCACTCCCGCCCCAGACGTAACGATTGATGTTGCCCGCATCCTGCTGCAGCACCCAGGAGCGACTCGCCGTGTGGTTGTTATCCAAGATGTCCGCGTGCGAAACCTGCGTGGCGGCCGGCCGCGCCCAAAAGGCCAGCGTGAACGCCTGCCGATCAAACCAGCTCCCCAGGTTCACCGCGCTGTCGCTGCCATTGAACTGCATCCCCGACCCCACTCTCGCCCCCGTAAACGCCACCCCACCCTCGATCAGCCCGTGATGCGCCCCCAGGTTGTCATTCGCCGCAGACTCGCCCCGATACCACGAGATCAACCCCGCCGGCGGCGCCAGGCAAGGCCCGGCCGGCGGCTCCGCCCCGCCCGCAATCGCCGCCACCTCCTCCGCCGTTAACACCCCCGCGTAAACCCGCAGGTCATCCACCGTGCCCCGAAAGTAATCGAGGCCCCCGCCATGCTGCCGACCCAACCGCGTCGCCCCGCTCGCCGTCATACCCGCAAACGACCCGGCCGCCACCCCGTCCAGGTAAAACGTCCCCCCCCCCGCCCCCTGCACCCAAGCATAATGATGCACCCCGTTGTCCGCCGGAAACGCGAGCCCCGTGCTCGGATTCGCATCCCCAAACCGCAAGTTCCCATCCGCCCCGTGCCCCACATAAAACCCTGGCCCGCCACTGATGATCATGGCCGCCACCCCCGCTTGCGCCGAGGTCTGACGCGCGAAAAACGTCACCGACCACGTCCCCGCCGCCGGTATCACCGACGTCGCAAACTCGGCGTAGTCCCCGTCCCCATCGAGATTCAGGACGCCCGCCCGCACGGCCGCGTCCCCCTGCAGCGCCCCCGCTCCCCCGCCGATCAAATCCGTGACCGCAGCGCCGTTAAAGTCATAGCGATGGATCAAATCCGCGGCGCGAGGGGTGACGCTGAAGGCCAGCAGGGCGCCAAGAATCGAAGCGAACCACGAGGTGCGGGGTGAGTTCATGAGACAGACAGGCGGGTTGAGGGGCCAATGAAACGACTCACGCGAACGGAACGAACCGGCCGTGGCCGCGGACCCGGAGGTCGAAGGCCCGAGGCAACGTCAGAAAACGGCGCGGGGATCGACCCCGGGACCAGCGACACTCTCCAGCCCGAGCCGGGAAGCCCGAGCCGCGGTGGCGGCGTGAAGCCAAACATGATGAACAAATCCGTGATCCACGCGGATGATGAGATGAGAGCAAAAAATCGCGTCATCAGCAAGGCGAAAGCCCGAACAAACCGAAAAAATCCACGCTTCGCAAACGCGCGAAACGCAGGATCCATGCCCGCGTCCCGCCCGCCACCCTCAACGCGAGCGCCCCTCTAAATAGCGCGCGAACGCCTCGTCACCGAGCAGCTTGCGCAACGACTCCAAATACTCCGCCTCCATCTGAGCCATCGCGCTCGCCTGTTGCTCCGCGTTCAACCCCGGGTCCGCCAGGATCCGCTGCCGCTCCGCCTCCGCCGTGCGCAGAAACTCGGACAGGGGCTGCACCAACTCCTTCCGCAACCCGCTCTCCGCCACCCACTCGCTCGCCGCCCCATAATGCGGATCGGTCGCCCGCCGATGCTCGTCGTAACGCTCCTCCCCCAATTGCTGCCGCAAGTCCGCCTCCATCTTCGCCTCCAACTCCGCCACCCGGCGGCGGCTCGCCGCATCCTCGCTGCCGCTCAGCAATTCGAGCTGCATCTGCACCTGGTCCCGCGCCTGAAACAGCCGCCGAAATTCCTCCGGCGAAACGGCCACCCCGGCCAGGGCGTCCCGCAACCGCTCCGCCGTGCTCGAATAACGCAGCAAATACTCCTCCATCTGCGCCGGCGTCAGCACCTGCGCCAGCTCATTGCGCAGCTGCTGACGCAGCTTCGCCACCTCCGCCCGGTTGATCGGTCGACCGGCTTGGCGCTGGGCCTCGGCATACTCCGCGATCCGCTGCTCGGTGCGCGCCGCGATGTCCACCACCGCCTGCCGCACCTCCGGCGCCAACATGCCCAGCACCGGCCCGTCCAGGGGCGTGTTCGGCGGCGACTCCAACGGCTTCGCCACCCCTCGCCATTCCTCCCCCAGCAGCCGATCCAACAACGCGATCCGCTCCGCCTCCAGCGCCTCCAATCGACCCAAACCCGCCTCCGTCGCATCCAAATCCGGCTCCGACCGCCACCACTGCTGATCCGCGCTCACCAACTCCGCCGCCTTCCGCTTGGCATAAAGCTGGTTGACGTCCGCCACAATAATGTCCCGGATCGTCTGCTCCGGACACCCGATGGAACGAAGATTCGCCATGTAAGTCGGGTAATCCGACGATTCCACCTCCTGCCAGGTGAAGAACTGCCGGCGCAGCACGACGTTGGTCTTGACGTTGAGCGGGGCCGGCTTGGGCGGGCGCCGGGTCATCTCCACCAACCGGATCTCCTCCGTCTTCTGGAACCAAAGAAATCCCAGCCATTGAGCCAGAGCCAGGTTGAGCCCCAAGGACAGCCACAGGAAGATGCGCAGGCGCATGCCCCAAACCATGCCGCACCACCGCCCCCGCCGCAAGCGTCTCCCTACCCCCGACTCAGCCGCTGCTTCGGCCCCTCGAAGAACCGCGCGTGCGCCTCCATCAGAATACCCTGCACCCGGTCGGCAAACGGGCTCCGCGCCAGCGCCCCGCTCAAGTCCAATCCCTCCACCCCCGCCGCATTCGCCCCCGGAAACCAATGGTCCGCTTGCCCCAGCAGGTTGTAGCGCATCTTGGCCCAACCCACCAGGTCGAGCGCCGTCGCGTAGGTCCAAAGCCGCAGGATCTCCAACAGGTTCACCTGGCCCGGCACGTCCACATACTGGGGCAGCCCCTCGAACCACCGCGCACACCAGTCCGCCCCCAACACCCGCCCCATCTCCTCCCGCAACCGGCGCTCGATCGGCCCTACCACCTCCGCCGCCCGCCCCACCCGATCCAAGATCGCCACATGCTCGTCAAAATCGCCCGGCCGAGCCGCCCCCACGCTCAGTGTGTGCACCTCCGGCCGCGCCAAACAGTAAAGATCGTTGAACTGCATCGGGGTCAGCGGCGCACAGAGATCCACCAGCTTGGGCGGCGGTTCGTAGAGCTTCCCCCCCTTGTCGTTCGGACTAATGATGAACACCCCCATGTCCCGCCCCCTCGCCTCCGGGATGGCCGCCCAGTTCAGATCGTTCACGAAGTACCAGTGCAGATTGACATAGTCGAACGCGTCGCTCCGCACCGCCTCCAGGATCAAATCCGTCGTCGCATGCGTCGAAAACCCCACCCAGCGAACCCGCCCCTCCCGCTGCCACCGCCGCGCCACCTCCAGACAGCCGCCCGGCCGCAGCGACCATTCCAGATGCTCCCGCTGATTGACTCCATGCAGCGCCAGTAAGTCCACATACTCCAAACGCAAATACTTCATCGATTGCTCGAACGTCCTCACGAACTCCTCAACGCGCGCCTGCGGCGCCACTTTGGTCTGCACGATCAGCTTCTCCCGCGGCACACCCGGCAGAACCCACCCCAACTGCATCTCCGATGACCCATAACCCCGCGCCGTCTCGATGTGGTTGATGCCGAGCTCCAAGGCCCGATGAATGGTCGCCTCCAGATTGGCCTGCCCCTCCGGCGGAACCTCCCGCGGATCCACATCCTGCCATTTATGCTGGTAGCGCATGCCCCCGCATGAAAACACCGGCATCGGCAACCCCGTGCGTCCAAAGCGTCGATACTGCATGCCTCCAACCCTGCCACGCTCCCCCCACGGATGCGAACCGGAATTCCGCCCAAAAACCTCGCCTCACCCCAGCGGTGACCCGGTCGCGTCAGCGTCGTGGAGTGCGGCGGTGCTCCGCCGCTTTCGATTCGGGCGCGGCACCACGCCGAGCGGACCGGCCGAGTCAGTCGCGCGAAATCCAGAGCGCCAGAGCACTGGCGCACTCCAAGAGCTTCGCCTCGACCCGGCGATGGGCAC
>CAZVRY010000051.1:0-16820 GCA_964629545.1 uncultured Verrucomicrobiota bacterium
CGGGACGAGAACTTGACTCGACTTGATCAAGTTCTGGGCGGCAAGGATTCTAGTGGTGCGAAACCCGAGGCGTTGGCTGAGCCTTTGGGTTAGTCCCACGCCGGAGGATCCAAAGCGGCGGAGCACCGCCGCACTCCAAGACGTTGGCGCGCCCTCGCCGTCCGCTTGGCCCCAGACCGCTCCCGGAACTTTGTGAACACCTCGTGCTACTTTCCCGGCTCGCCCCGCCCGGCCCGCGGTGGCCAGCAGCACTTGACGATAGGCGGGGCCCACCACGTCCCCGTCGGCGCTTTCGTGCAAGTTGGCCAAGCCCTGACGCGCCCGCTCCTGTCCCGCCACCGCCTCGGCGTAGCCGCACCACCGGCAGTCCTTCGGATCAGGAATTGCTGCGAGCCTGTCACTTTGCCTCGTGCCTGGGGTGATGATGAGAATCCGGGAGGTTCATAGCCGAGCCAGCCGCCCGTTTGGACGCCGGGGGCTTCGGGGTACTGAGGAGGCGCGCGGGTGGGGTGGAGATAAATCATCGACAACCGCGCGGGTTCCTCGTTACAAAAACGGCACCTGATGCTGCCTTGCTGCTCGGGGGGCGGTCGGTCGGTCGCCGTGTCGGATTCGATGTTATGAAGAACGATCAACTCAAGCAGTTCATTGCGTTGCGTGCCTCGCTCCTGGAGGAGAAGGCTGGTTTGCTTTCACGGTTGGCCCAAATCGAGGAAGCCCTTGGTCCTGGGACGGTCGCTCCGGGGAAGCGGATGGTTCGTCGTGCAGTTCGCGGCGCCCAGGGGGCTCGGCCCGAGGCGGGGCTCGGCGCCAAGCCCGCCCGCAAGACGGCCCGGCGCCGCCGGGCGCGGCGCAAGGGCGACCAACTGCCGTTGCCCGAGTTCATCCGGCAGTTGGTGGCCTCGGGACCCTTGGCGAAGGACGAGATCATCGAGGCGCTGAAGAAGGCGAAGCGGTCCTTTTCACCCGGCTATTTGCAGGGTGTGCTTTACTCGCGGAAACTGAGGAGGGTGGCGGGCAAGTTTGCGGCCGCCTGATCCGGGCGTCTGGCGGGGCCTGGATGCGGGGAGTTAGGAATCAGTTCTGGCTGCGTTATGCTGGCCAAGCGCGTTATACCTTGTCTTGACGTTCACGACGGGCACGTGACTCGGGGGGTGCAATTTGGCCGGGCGGAGGCTGGGGAGTTGCGGAACGTGGGGGATCCCGTGGCTCTCGCCTTGGGGTACAATGAGCAGGGCGCGGACGAGATGGTGTTTTTCGACATCACGGCGAGTGCGCATGGGCGGGCCACGATGGTGGAGGTGATCGAGCGGGTGGGCGACCAATGTTTCATGCCGCTGACGGTCGGGGGTGGGATTCGCACGGTGGAGGAGATGGGCGTGATGTTGAAGGCGGGGGCGGACAAGGTCAGCATCAACAGTTCCGCCCTGGCTAGTCCCGACCTCATCCGGGCAGGGGCGGAGAAATTTGGGAGCCAGTGCATCGTGGTATCGATCGACTGCAAGCGGGTGGGGCCGGATCGTTGGGAGGTGCTTTCGCATGGGGGCCGGCGTCCCACGGGGTTGGAGGCCGTGGCGTGGGCGCAGCGGGCCGTCGCGTTGGGGGCTGGGGAGATCGTGTTGAACAGCATCGATGCTGACGGGACGAAAGCGGGGTTCGACCTGGTGGTGACGCGGCGCGTGAGCGAGGCGGTGGAGGTGCCGGTGGTGGCGAGCGGGGGGGCGGGCACCCTCGAACACATGGCGGAGGTGTTGCTGGAGGGAAGGGCGGACGCGGTGTTGGCGGCCAGCATTTTTCACTTTGGCGAGTTCACGGTGGACCAAGTGAAGGAGCATCTCGCGGCGCGGGGGATTCCGGTTCGCCGGAGGTTTCGGCCGCTGGGCGGGGCTGGGGGCTAATCGCTGGCTCGGAGTCGATAGAAGCGGCGTGCGTTCCCGGCGAGTTGGTCCAGGGGCAAGCGGAGGAGGCTGGCGCCGGGGGGGAGGGTTTCCGAGGCGGTCCAGGACGTCAGGTTGGTGGAGGATTCGAGGGTCCAGCCGCGGTGGGTCGTCCCGAGGATGGCGCATTCGAGTGTGTGGTCGTCTTGGAGTTGGACCGCCAGCCTCGGGGGAGCTGAGCCGGTGGGCACGGTGGTGTCTCCGCCGATGCGGAGGCTGACGCCATCGAAGGAGGCGGAGCCGTCCCAACGCCACGGACCCGCCTCGCTGGCGGGGATTTGGAGTTCATAGGTCAGGAGGCGGGAGGAGTCGTCGTGAAACGGTCCCCAGCGGAGCCGCTGGGAGGTCGGGTCAAGCTCGGCGTGGTGGCTGGCGTGGTGCAGTGGTCCCGAGGTCGGGAGGTGCTCCTCGATGGCATGGCTGGAGGTGCCGGGGGCTGGCTCGACGAGGATGGTCACGCGCCAGGGCGGTCCGGCGGTGATGGAGCGGGTGCTGACGCCGCGGCCGGGGGCCTGGGCGACTCCGGGGGTGGGGAGGCGGGGGGCTTCGCCCGGGGCCCAGCAGAGCGGGGGGGCACTGGCGTCGCCGTCGAAATGATAATTCTCACCGAAGCGCCAGATCAACCCAGCCCGCGTCACGTAGTCGATGGGGATGCGGCGAGGTTCGATCGGCCAATCGGCTCCCCGCCGCCAGGCCGCGCCGTAGGCCGTCACTTCGTCGATGTCCAACGCGACATCGGCCGGGGGTTGATCCGCCGGGTGATGGAGGGGGCTGGGGCGCGTGGAGTCGTCGCCGGTGACCGGCAGGGTGGAGCCATCGATGGAGGCGGTGCCGAGGAAGCGGGCGGGGAGGGAGGCGAGGGAGGGAGGGTGAGCGCGGTAGGAGAGGGTGCGGGTTTCGGGGTCGTAGAAGGGCCCGAATTTGACCTTGCCTTTGGTCAGGTCGAGCAGGCCATGGTCGCTGATCTCGGTGACGGTCCAGTCGGCGGGTGGGGAATCTTCGAGGGCCCAGGCGGCGGCGGAGGGGGTGGGGCGGGCGACGATGAAGACGGTGAAGGGCTGGCCGGGGGCGAAGAGGGACGGGAGGTGGCGGACGAAGGAGGGTGTGGCGGGTGGGGGATCGACGTTCCAGAGGACGTCACGGGTGGCGCCAGGGACTGGGTGGAGTTGGTAGTGATGGTCGAGCGCGGTGGTTTTTCCCCAGCGAAAGACGCGGCCGTCGTCGGCGACGGCGAGGCTGTGTCCCGCGCCTCCGGTGAAGGCGAGCCATTCGGCGACGTTTGGGGGCCACTCGATGCGGCGAGGGAGGAACTCGCCTGGCCAGGGGGGAGGGGGATCAGGGAAGACGCCGGCCTGGCCGTAGAGGTTTGCTCCCCAGGCATAGAGGCTGGTGTCGTCGGTCATGGCGAGGGCGTGGTTGGCGCCGGCGGCGAGGCGGATCCAGTGGAGGGTGGGGGCGGGGGGAGGCACCTGGTGAGGGGCGTCGGCGCGGGGGAGGAGTCGGCCGATGCCTAATTGGCCGCTCTCGTTGTTGCCCCAGGCAAAGAGTTCGCCGGTGGTGGTGAGGCCGAGGCTGAAGCCGGAGCCGGCGGCGACCTGACTCCAGCGGGCGTGGGCGGGGGAGGGGACTGGGGTTGGCGTGGGGACGAGGCTAAGGGTGGGGGTGTTGGGGCCGAGCCCGAGTTGGCCGGACGTGTTGAGTCCCCAGGCGAAGAGTCGGCCGTCCGCGTCGATGGCGAGGGTGTGGGAGGTGGCGGTGACGTGCGTCCAGGCGCGGGTTCCGGCGGGGCGGGGGACGCGGAGGGCCTGGGTGACGATCAGGCTGGAGGGGGCGTTGGTGCCCAGGCCCAGGCTGCCGTCGCTGTTGTTGCCCCAGGCGTAGAGTTCTCCGTCGTCGCCGATCGCGAAGTGGCGTCGGAGTCCGGCCGCGACGTCGCGCCAGGCGTTGACCGACGGGGGTCGAGGCACGGGGCCGGGCTGGAGGTAGGGTTCTCCCCAGCGGACGGCTTCGCCGTTGGTCTGGCGGGCGAGCGCGTCGGAGATGGGGAGGCCGGGGTTGACGCCGGAGGCGAACTCGGCCAGGGGTCCGGTGCCGGGCGGCAGGGTTGCGGGGACGGGGTTGGTGATGCCGAGGTTCCCGGAGGTGGGGGTAAGGAAATCCCATTGGAACAGGACTCCCCGGGCGCCGAGGGCAAAGGAGCTGTGGCTGAGCGGTTGCTCGGCCAGTTGGATGGCGGGTGGTGGGGGCGGGGGTTGGAGCACGCTGACGGGGACGGGTGCCGAGCCGTGGTGGGCGCCGCGGTCATCGATCGCGGAGGCCCGGAACACGTGCGGCCCTGTGGCGAGGTGGCTGACGTACAGGCGGTAGTGATCGGGGGTGCCGGGGACGGGTTCTTCGACGGTAGCGAGGCGGTTGGTGCCGTTCCAGAACTGGACGGAGCGGACCCGGCCGTCGGGATCGGCTGCCTGGGCCACGAGGGTGGTTTCCGGGCGCCGCAGGGTAGTGTGGGCGGGGGGCGAGATCAGGCGGACGAACGGGGGGAGGTTGTCCAACCGGACGCGCAGGGTGACCGGGGCGGATGTCGTCCCGAGGCCCAAGGTGTCGACGGCTTCGGCGGTGAGGGTGAAGTCGCCCGGAAAGGCGAAGGTATGGGTGAAGGTCACGCGGTCGCGGATCTGGGCGGCCTCGGCCAGCAGCCGGCCATCGGCCCGGAGGCGGACCCGGTGGGGAAGTTGGTCGGGGTCGTGCAGGGCGACGGAGAGGGGAGTGGCCACGCCGACCTGGGCGGGGGGGGCGCCTTCGGCGGGCGTCAGGAGGCGGACCTGGGTGGGGGTGTTGACCTGGGCGTCGGCGATGTGCACCACGGCGCGGGCGTGGGCGCTGACCCCGTAGCCTGGGCCGAGGGTGAGGGCGGCGCTGAAGGCTTCGGCGCCTTCGAGGAGTCCATCGTTGAGGGCGTAGACGGGCAAACGGACCACGGCGGAGCCGGGGGCGAAGCGGACGGGGGAGGGCAGGCGTTGGAAGTCGACGCCGTTTTCGGCCAGGGCGAAGCCTTCGGCCATTCCGTAGGCCACGTGGACGTCGAGCGGCCGTTCGGGGTGACTGTCGGCGCGCCAGAGCAGGAGCATGCCGGCGGGACCCTGTTCTGCGGCTTCCTGGTGCTCGGCGAGGATCGAGATCATGGGCAGGTTGTTTTGGAGGAACACGGTGACGGTGACTGGGGTGCTTTCGGCGACCGTGAGGCCGGAGCGATCCTGGATGCGGGCGGAGAGGGTGTGGGTGCCTGCAGGTGCATGGGTCCATAGCCATTCGAACGGGGGGGCATCGCGCACGCCCAGGGGTTGCTCGTTGACTCGGAACTCGAGGCGCCAGAGCGCAGCCTCCCAGTCCGCGACCGCGGCTCGCACGAGGAGGTTGGTGGGGTAGCGATAGTTGGCGTAGGGATCGGGGTGGGTCAAGCGGACGGTGGGGACGGCGGCGCAGAGCGGGAGGGCGGCGGAGAGGGCGAGGGCGAGCGGCGTGGCATGTCCAGGGCGGGGGCAGGGGCGGGGGCGGGGGAGGGTGGAGGCGTTCATAGGGTTGTGTGCAGAGGTTGGGGGACCACCGTCATGGCGTTCGTGACCCCACCCCCGGAAGGGGAAACTGGCTCACAGTGGGACCCTGCCAAGAGTCGTCCGGGCGAGGCGTCGGGTTTGAGCGGTCCGATCGACCCAGGGGTTCAGGGTGAATCCTGCCACAGAGTGACGGGCTGGCAACTGTGCGGTTGAGGGCACAGCCGAAGGGCGATCCTGCGCGGGTCAGGACTGGATGCAGGGATGGACGTGCTTCCGTGGGCGTTCATGACCGACGGATCAGGGTTGGGGCCAGCGCAGGTGGCGGTGGAGGAAGTCGAAGGTGCCCTGGCCATGGATGGTGTGGGGGCCCACGAACCACTCGATGGCGCAGCGTTCGGGGAGTCGGAGGCGAGCGGCGTAAAGGTGGCGCACCTTGGCGAACTCGTAGGCGACGGTTTCGTCGGGGGCGACGCCATCGAAGTGGCCGCGTTCGACCATGAAGGGGCGGGGGGCGATGAGGGCGGCCATTTCCGCGTAGTTGAAGGTGCTGCCGAGGTCGAACTCGAAGATTTCGTATTCGCCGGTCCAGACGTAGCTGTAGGGGCTGAGGGTGGAGGCGTTTTTCCAGACCCACTCGTTGAAGTCGGCGGAGCAGATGGAGAGGCAGTACTCGGGGACGAGAGCGGGGACGCGCATGGCGGTTTTGCCGCCGTAGCTGAGTCCATAGAAAGCGATCCGTTCGGGGTCGACGAAGGGCAACGATTTGAGCCAGGCGAGGAGTTGGCGGTGTTGGGGGACGATGAGGGAGAAGAGGGTTTTGCCGAGGGGGTTGGCTTTGCGTTGGAGGGTGCGGAAGCGGTCGCCGAACAGGTAGAGGTTTTGGGGCGCGAAGGTGATGAAGCCCCGGTCGGCGAGGCGGGCGGCGTAGTCATGATAGGCGGGGTGGTCGCCATGGATGAGGTCCTGGGGGCGCCCTTCGAGACCGTGCTGGCAGACGACGACCGGACGGCGTTCGCCGTCGGCGAGGTTTTTGGGGAGGAGGAGGAGGCCGTAGGCGATGACATCTGGCCAGACGTCGAGGACGACTTCGTACCCGGTCCAGGTGGGGGCGTCGAGGGTGCGGCGGGCGCGGGGGTTGAGGGGGAGCAGGGGATCGTCGAATCGCCCGATGACGTCGCGGTCGAAGAGTTCGCGGTAGGGGGCGGCAGACCGCTCGTAGGCTGCGGGCGAGGAGGGGTCGAGATTCGACATAAACTGCTGACGGATGCGGGGGCTGTCGGCGAGCAGGCGTTGGGTGTGGGCGTTGATTTCGGCGACTTGCCGCCGTTCGCGGGTCGCGGCCTCGGCGGGGAAGTCAGGGGGGCGGGAGGTTTGGTTCGTGGTCTGGGGCAACTTCCTCCCCATGTGCTTCTGGAAGGCTTCGAGCAGTTCCGAGCTGCCGGGGGCGCCGGTGCCGTCTCCGCTCAACACCAACCGCCAGTCTGGCTGGACGGGAAAGCCGGCGATCAGGGTGCGGGCGCGTTCGAATTCGTGGCGGACGCTCTCGGGGTCTGGGGTTCGGAGGGCCGCGGGGGCGGCGCCGGTTCCGGCGGGGATGACGATTTCGGGGCCGCGGGCGGCTTCGATCAGGAGCGGACGCGGGGCGATCAGGCTGGCGAGTTCGGCGTCGCCGAACCGTTCGAGGAGTCCGAAGACGTTTCGTTCCAGGGGTTCTTGCCAGACGACCTCGCGGCGGTCGAAGTAGCCGCTGACTCCGATGACATCGATGCGTGGATCGAGGGCCCCGGCGTAGAGGGCGAGCAGGCCGCCTTCTCCCCAGCCGAGGACGCCGATGGTCACACGGTGGGGCGCCCCGGCTTGGGGCGGGGGGCCTTCTTTGCTATGGCACCAATCGACCAGGGCGAGGATTTTCTGGAGTTCGTAGCCGAGGAGATGGCGTCCGAGTGCGAAGGCGGGGCGGTAAAGAAACTCCCGCTGGGAGAGGAAGGCGCCGCGGTTGCCGTCCGGGGTTTTCGGCGTGCCGGACTTGCGGCTGACCAAGGCAGGGATGATGACGCGGCACCCGGCTTGGGCGAGGAGGCGGGCGAATTGGGCTTCGGGTGGGGTCCCGGGTTCCAGGCCGGCCAGTTGTTCGGGGGTTTGGTCGGCATCGGGGATGGCGATGACCACGGTGTTGGGGTCGGAGACGCGCATCTCTTGGAGTCGAAGCGCGTAGCGTTGGGCGAGGGTGGGGGCGGTGGAGAAGCCGGAGAGTTCGAGCAGGAGTCCCTCTCCATGGACGCCTTCGAGGGCGGTCCATCGCACGCGGGACGCGGTGAGGATGCCCGTGCCGGCGGGGGTGCTTTCGACGTCCGGGTTGCGGAGGAGGTGCAGATCCGGGCGTGCGGGCCGGGGATCGCGCAGGCCGAGGATATGGGCGAGGCGAGCCCGATTGGTTTGGACGGAGGCGTTGTAGGCCGCTGGGGAAGCGAAATCGCGTCGCCAGAAGCGCGCGCGTTGGTCGACGGATTCCTCGAGTTTGCGCAGGAGAAAGCGGTCGACGCCGGCGACGAGGTTCGAGGCGAGGTCGCCGGGGATTTCGAGGAGGGCGGCGCCGGGGAGGGGGCCGGGGGCGGCCTGGAGGGGGTCGGCTCCGGGGAGGGGGCTGGCGCAGAGGCCGAGGACGAGCGCCGGGATCGCGCGGGCGAGGTTCATCGATGCTGGGTTTTCGGGGACCTTGCGGTGTGGTGATGGGGCCGACAAGGGGAAAGTCCCGGCCGGGGTGAGGGGGGCGTGCTCTTTCCACGACGAGAACTGCCGGCGGGGAGGGAACGCCTATTGACGGGGGAGCGCAAATGCATAGGCTGGAGTGATGAACATGTCCCACCTCGAACGGGCCGCCCTGGGTGGCCCTTCTCGCCGACGATTCCTGCAGCAGTTGTCCCTGGCCGGGGCGGGTTTTTGGGTGGCGCGGTGCGGGGCGTCCGCGCCGCCGAGGACGGAGGACGGCTGGCTGCGTTTGTTCAACGGGCGGGACTTGGAGGGGTGGACGCCGAAGATTCGCGGCCACGCGGCGGGGGTGAATTTTGGGGAGACGTTCCGGGTGGTGGATGGGCTGCTGACGGTGGCGTATGACGCTTATCCGAAGTTCGAGGAGCGGTTTGGCCATTTGTTTTTCCAGCAGAGTTTTTCGCACTACCGGTTGCGGGTGGAGTATCGGTTTATTGGGCAGCAGGTGCCGGGCGGGCCGGGTTGGGCGCTGCGGAACAGCGGGTTGATGTTGCACGGGCAGACGCCGGAGTCGATGACGGTGGACCAGGATTTTCCGGCGTCGATCGAGGTGCAGTTGCTGGGGGGTGACGGGAAGAATGCGCGGACGACGATGAACCTGTGCACGCCGGGGACGAACGTGGTGATGGAAGGGAAGCTGGTGACGACGCATTGCATCAATTCGAAGTCGAAGACGTATCATGGGGAGCAGTGGGTGACGGCGGAGGTGGAGGTGCACGGGCATGGGCACGTGGTGCATTTGGTGGAGGGCGCGGTGGTGTTGAGTTACGAGCAGCCGCAGTTGGACGAGCGCGATGCGAGCGCGCAGCGGCTGTTGGCGGCGGGGCAAGCCAAGCCGTTGAGCGGGGGGACGATCTCGCTGCAGTCGGAGAGTCATCCGATTCAGTTTCGGAAAGTCGAGTTATTGCCGTTGGCCGCCTGAGGGGCGGGCGGCGGCGCGGCGAGCGATTCCCGAGCATGCGCATTCCCGAGGTATTGGTGCGGAAGGGGCTGTTGACGCCGGAGCAGGTGGCGGAGGTGCGGCGGGTGCAGGAGGCGGAGGGGTTGCGGTTTGATCGCGGGGTGGTGCGGCTGGGTTACTTGAGCGAGCGAGCGGTGCTGGCGGTGTTGGGGGAACACCTGCATCTGGAGGTGGCGGATTTGGCGCAGTTGGCGATCGACCGGGAGGTGCTGCGTCTGCTGCCGCCCAAGCTAGTATTCCGCAAGCGGGTGTTCCCGGTGGCGCGGCAGGACGGGTTGATCGAGGTGGCCACGAGCGACGCTTTTGACGTGGGGGCGTTGGACGAGGTGCGGATGCTGACGGGGCTGACGGTGCGGCCGGTGCTGGCGCCGACGGACGAGATCGACAAGCTGATCAAGGCGCACTACGGGGTGGGGGGCGACACCATCGACGAGATGGTGGCGGGGGAGTCGCCGGGGGGCGGGGCCGAGGCGGCGACGAGCGAGGATTTGCTGGAGATGGCGCAGGAGGCGAGCGTCATCAAGCTGGTGAACGAGATCATCATCGAGGCGGTCAACGAGCGGGCGAGCGACATTCACATCGAGCCCTACGAGCACGAGTTGTCGATTCGCTACCGGATTGACGGGGTGCTGCATGAGGCCTCGCTGCCGCCGCAGATTCACCGGTTTCAAGCGGCCATCATCAGCCGTCTCAAGATTCTGGCCAATCTGAACATTGCCGAGCGGCGGGTGCCGCAGGATGGGCGGATCGAGTTCAGCGTGGGGGGGCGGCAGATCGACGTGCGGGTGAGCGTGATTCCGATGCTGTTTGGGGAGGGAATCGTGATGCGCCTGCTGGACAAGTCGAGCGTGCTGTTCACGCTGACGGAGCTGGGGATGGACGAGGCCACGTTTGGGCGGTTTCAGCGGTTGATTGTGCGTCCGCACGGGATTCTGCTGGTGACGGGGCCGACGGGCAGCGGCAAGACGACGACGTTGTATGCGGCGCTGAATGCGATTGTGAGCACGGAGCTGAAGGTGCTGACGGTGGAGGATCCGGTGGAGTACCACTTGCGCGGGGTCAATCAGATCCCGGTGGATCCGCAGGTGGGGATGACGTTCGAGCGCGGGCTGCGGGCGATTTTGCGGCACGATCCGGACGTGATCATGATTGGGGAGATCCGGGATTTGGAGACGGCGCGGGCGGCGATTGCGGCGGCGTTGACGGGGCATCTGGTGTTGTCGACGCTGCACACGAACGATGCGGCGTCGGCGCCGATGCGGTTGTTGGACATGGGGGTGGAGCCGTATTTGGTGAGCAGCACGCTGAACGGGGCGATGGCGCAGCGGCTGGTGCGCACGATTTGCGCGCGGTGCAAGACGGCCGACGAAACCGATCCGCGGGCGTTGCCGGAGGATTTGGCGTGGCAGGCGGGGGAGGTGCTGCGACGGGGGGCGGGTTGCGAGGCCTGTCGGGGGACGGGCTTTCGGGGACGCACGGGCCTTTACGAATTGCTCACGATCAACGACGCCTTGGCCGAGTGCATTCTCCATCGCCGGCCGCCGCCGGAGTTGGTCCGGGCAGGCCGGGCCATTGGGTTGCGCCTCCTCCGCGAGGACGGATGGATCAAGGTGCGGGCCGGCGTGACGACGGTGGACGAGGTGGTGGCGTGCACGGCGATTTGAACGGGGCCCTGGCTGCGTATGGCGGAGTTTCATTACAGGGCGAAGACCGCGGAGGGGGAGACGGTGACGGGCGTGTTATCGGCCGAGAGCGAGGCGGGCGCGTTGCGGGTGCTGGACGAGCGGAAGCTGTTTCCAGTGACCTTGCGGGACCGGTCGCAGGAGGTGCGGCGGCCGGCCGCGCGTCGCCGGGTGGGCACGCGGGATCTGGGGATTATGTACGGTCAGTTGGCGGATCTGATCGGTGCCGGGGTGCCGTTGCTGCGGGCGCTCGATTCGTTGATCAAGTCCACCGTGAACCAGCGGTTGGCGGGCATCCTGAAGGAGGTGCGGGCGGCCGTGGCAGACGGGGAATCGTTGACGGAGGCACTGCGGGCATTTCCGGAGACGTTCCCGCCGCTGCACACGGCGATGGTGCAGGCGGGGGAGCGGGCCAGTTTTCTGCAAGACGTCTTGCGGAGTCTCTCCACCTTCCTCGAGCGGTTCGACGAGCTGCGGGGCAAGGTGATCGGGTCGCTGATTTACCCGGCGCTGTTGGCGACGGTGGGCAGCCTGGTGCTGGTGGGGGCGCTCTTGTTTTTCGTGCCGCGCTTCGAGCCGTTGCTGGGCGATGCGCGCAAGCCGTTGCCGACGGAGTTCGTGTTTTTGCTCAGCCGCTGGTTGCGGGACTTCTGGTATCTTGGGCTGGTGGCGGGGGCGGGGTTCGGCCTGCTGGCGTGGGGTGTGTTGACCAGCGAGCGCGGGCGCCGGTGGTATGAGGAATGGCGGTTGCGGGTGCCGGTGGTGGGAACGGCCTTGCGTTTGCTGGCGATCACCCGGTTTTGCCGGATCCTGGGAACGCTCCTGGCCAACGGGGTGCCGTTGTTGCAGGCGCTGGCCATTAGCCGAGGGGCGACGGGGTCGAGGCTGGTGGGCGAACGGATTACGGAGGCGATGGAGAGCGTGCGCGGGGGCAAGCCGCTGACGGAACCGTTGCGGGTGGGAAACCTCTTCCCCGAACAGATCCTGGCCATGATCCGGGTGGCGGAGGAGTCGAATCGGCTGGACCACGTGTTGTTGACGATTGCGGACACGGTGGAGCGGCGCACGAACCGGCAGGTGGACCAGGTGGTGCGCCTGCTGGAACCTCTGATTCTCTGCCTGGTGGCCATGGCGATCGGGTTTCTCGCCCTGGGTCTGCTGTTGCCCATCTTCACGATGGCCAGCAGCCTGGGGCGGACGCCGTAAGCATTGCGGAAAGAGGACGCTCCCTCCCCATGAACCGTCGCCCCTCCCGTCCCTCCCCCCAACCGTTTCCAGCGCAGCGATGGCTCAGGTTGGGGGGAGGGAGATAGGGAGAGGGGGAATCGATTTTTCGAAATGAGAACGGCTGGGGTGAGGGGGCGGGGGCTTGCGCGGGAGGCGGAGATGGCGGATAAGGGCAGGATGATGAGCGCGCGTGGCGGGTGGAGAGTTGGTGGGGTGGGGCAGGAGGGGTGGCGTATCGCTGGACGGCGCGAGGGCGGGACGGGGCTGCGCACGGTGGGAGCGCTGTTCCTTGCCCTGGTCTGGGGAGCGGTTGGTGCAGGGAGGGCGCAGGAGGCGTCTCCGGGCGAGCGCTATGTCCAGGACGTGGAGTTCCTGCTCCAGGAGTTGGAGGCGCGGGCGGGGCAGTTCTTCACGCTCAAGGGGATCGATTGGGAGGCGGTGAAGCGGGAGTTTCGCCGGGACGTGACGGCGGTGACCAACGACACGGCCCACGCGCAAATGTGCGCGCGGTTGTTGGCGCGGTTGCGGGATGGTCACGCCGCGCTGCGGAATGTGCAGGTCAAGGCCCCGGACGAAGCGCGGGGTCGGAACTGGACGGGGCCGCGGGTGCATTTGCTAGTGGTGGGGGAGAAGGTGTTCGTGCGCTACGCGTCCACGGAGGCGCAACGGCGGGGGCTGGCGTTGGGGCGGGAGGTGGTGGCCATCGAAGGGGTGCCGGCGCGGGAATGGCTGACGCGGCGGGTGGCGGCGTTGCGGGATCACACCGGCTACTCGACCGAGCAGCAGGCGCTGTATTCGGCGTGCCATTGGGGGCTGGCGGACTGGTCGGGGACGCGGATCACGTTCGAGGTGGGCGAGGGGGCGGAGCGGAAGCAGGTGATGGTGGTGCGTCAGGGCGGATCCAACTTCGTTCCCTTGGGACCGGTCGTGCCGCCTCGCCCGTTGCAGGCTGTCGGCCGGCAGAGCTACGGTCGGACGGCAGCGGGGTTTGGCTATATTCACCTGCGGGACGTGCCTGGCGACTTGCCGGCGCAACTGGATCAGATGCTGGAGGGGATTGGGGAAGTGCCGGGGATGATCTTGGATTTGCGGGCGAACGGGGGCGGGGGGTGTGATCACGACGACGTGTTCGCGCGCTTTGTGGGGGCTGGGCAGAAGTGGCGCCGGATCACGGGCGCTGGCCCACGGCCGTTTGCGGGGCCGTTGGTGGTCATCATCGATGCGGGCACTCGCTCGGCCGGGGAGACGGTGGCCAGCATGCTGAAGGAGGACGGGCGGGCGCTGGTGATCGGGGAGACGCCGTCAGCGGGGACGTCCTCGCAGAAGGCGACGGTGCCGGTCCCGAGCGGTTTGTTCTCGGCGTATTTTTCGATCGCGAGCAACATGCGGCGGTCGAATGGGGGGCGCGGGCTGGAGGGGATTGGGGTGATTCCGCACGAGGTGGTGGCCTACGATCCGGCGGAATTGCGGCGCGGGGTGGACACATTGATTCGACGGGCGGAGGAGTGGCTGAAGGAGGGGTTGCCTGCGGAGCGGGTGCCGTATGAGGGGCGTTCGAGGGGTGGGGTTAGGGGGGTTGGGCGAGGATGACTTCGAGGGAGCGGGCGCGGAGGAGGCGGACGAGGTCTGGGGGGGCGGCGGGGTCGGTGACGACGGTATGGATGGCGTCGAGGTTGGCGAGGGCGGAGACGGAGCGGCGGCCGAATTTGGTGTGATCGAGGCACATGATGACGCGGCGGGCCGCCTGCATCATGGCGCGTTGGATATCGATGAGGAGGCCGTGCGAGTTGGTGACGCCTTCGGGGGAGATGCCGCCGGCGCTCATGATGGCGACGTCGGCGTGGATGTTGGAGAAAGTCTCGACGGCGAGGGGGCCGACGAGGACGCCGAGGCGCGGGTAGATGACGCCGCCGGAGACGACGACCTCGACGCGTTGGGCGGCGGCGAACAGGTTGGCGATCGGGAGCGAGTTGGTGACGATCTGGAGGGGTTTGTTGTCCATGTCCAAGTGTCGGGCCACGTGATAAACCGTGGTGCCGGCATCGAGGATGAGGCTCTGGTTGGGGCGGATGAGGTCGGCACAGGCGCGTCCGATGGCTTCCTTCTCGGCGAGTTCGTGGGTGTCGCGGGTGGAGAAGGTGAACTCGTCGGAGCGGGGTTCGACGAGGCGCGCGCCCCCGTGGGTGCGGCGGACGGACCCTTTGGTTTCGAGGATGGTGAGGTCGCGTCGGACGGTGGAGACGGAGGCGTCGACCTGTTCGGAGATTTCGTCGAGGGAGGCGAATTCGACCTGTTGGAGGTAATCCTCGATGCGCCGTTGACGCTCTTCAGGCTGCATACGAGCCGGATTTTGGAAGATTTTGAAAGATCTTGCAAGATTTTAGTTGACCGGGCGGGGTGGGGGATGGCAAATGGGGGCGTGATGGCGACCTCGGTGGCCTCGTTACCTCGATCGGTGGTGGAGCATGTAGTCCGCCAGGCGGTGTATCAGCGGATGGGCTTGCCGTTGCCGCGGCCGGCGGCGGCGCCGAACCCGCTGGTGGTGAATGTGAGTGCGCGGCATTGTCACTTGACCCAGGCGGCGGTGGAGTCCTTGTTTGGGGTTGGGTATAAGCTTCAGGTGCACAAATGGTTGTATCAGGAGGGGCAGTTCGCGGCGAAGGAGACGGTGACCTTGATTGGTCCGCGGAGTCGGGTGATCTCGAATCTGCGGATTTTGGGCCCGTGTCGGACGTTGAACCAGGTGGAGTTGGCGTATACGGATGGGATTGCGTTGGGGTTTGAGTTGCCGTTGCGGATTTCGGGGGACATCAAGGGGACGTTGGGGGGGATGTTGATGGGGCCGGCGGGTTTTTTTGAGATGGAAGAGGGGGTGATTCGGGCGTTGCGGCATGTGCACATGTCGCCGGCGGATGCGGCGTTTTACGGGGTGAAGGCTGGGGAGGAGATGCGGTTGAGGATTGGGGGGTCGTGTGGGATCACGTTGGATCGGATGTTGGTGCGGGTGGATCCGAGCTTCAAGTTGGAGGTGCACATTGACACGGACGAGGGGAACGCGTGCAACTTGCAGCCGGACACGCCCTGTGAGTTGTTGAAATGACCAGGATGCGGGCGCCTCCCGGCGGCGGGGGGGTGTCGGCGGGTGCAGACTAACCAAACCAGAGAACTATGAGCGAAGCGATTGGCATGATTGAAACGAAGGGCTTCACGGGCAGCGTGGAGGCCACGGATGCGATGGCCAAGGCGGCCAATGTGACGATTTCGAAGACCATCCCGATTGGGGGCGGGTTGATCACGGTGATTTGTCGTGGGGACGTGGCCAGCGTGAAGGCGGCGGTGGACGCGGGGTCGAAGGCGGCGGGGAAGGTGGGCGAGTTGGTGGCGTCGCATGTGATTGCGCGGCCGCACGAGGATTTGGCCAAGGGTTTCTTGGGCGAAGCGGTGGTGAACAAGAAGTGATGGGGTTCGAGTTTATGGCAAACCAAGCAGTGGGCATGATTGAGACGAAGGGGCTTTGTGCCCTGTTCGAGGCCACGGATGCCGCGTTAAAGGCGGCGAATGTGACCTTTACCGGCTGGGAGAAGGTGGGCAGCGGGTATGTGACGGCCTTTTTCCGTGGGGACGTGGCCAGCGTGAAGGCGGCGACGGATGCGGGGGCGGCGGCGGCGTCGCAGGTCGGTCAGATTGTGAGTGTGCAGGTGATTCCGCGGCCGCACGACGCGTTGAGCGGGCTAGGCAAGTGGCTGCAATGAACCTGAGTGAGGGGCTGGGGCGGCGTGGGGGGGGAGCGGTCCGCCGGGGCAGGAGGTGGCCGTTGGGCGCCTCCGGCCGGGGCGGGTTTTGACCAGTATGAAGATCCTCGTTGCCAATTTAGGTTCCACGTCACTGAAGTGGCGGCTGTTCGATTGTGGGGACGAGGGCGAGCGGATGCTGCACAAGGGCGGATTCGAGCGGGTGACGGATTATCCGCAGGCGATTGACGGTTGTTTGGCGGCGTTGCGGGAGGCGGGGCACATCGCGAGCGAGCGGGATCTGGCCGCGGTGGGATTCAAGACCATCATGGCGCGGGGGTTGAGCGGGTGTGTGCGGTTGGACGAGGCGGCGGTGGGTGCGATGGAGGCGTGCAACGGGATAGCGCCGGCGCACAATCCGGCCTATGTGACGGGGGTTCGGCTGTTTGCGCAGAGGATGCCGTCGGTGCCGCTGGTGGGATTGTTCGAGACGGCCTTTTACCAGTGGGCCGCGGAGTCGGCGATGCGGTATGCGGTGCCGGAGGGGTGGCGGGAGGCGGGCGTGCGGCGGTGGGGGTTCCATGGGGCGAGTCACAAGTATATAGCGGAGCGGAGCGCGCAGTTGTTGGGGCGGGAGGACGTGGCCCGGCGGGTGCGGAATCTGTATGTGGATGGGGGGACGACGCCGGTGGCGGGGCCGGACCTGCGCGTGATTTCGTGTCATTTGGGGGGCAGTTCGTCGGTCACGGGGATTCGCAATGGGGTGGCGGTGGGCAACAGTCTGGGGTTGAGCCCGCAATCGGGGATACCGCACAACAACCGGGTGGGGGATTTGGATGCCTTTGCGATTCCTTATGTGATGCGGAGGTTGGGGCTGTCCTTGGAGGAGGTGGAGCGGCAGTTGTGCAAGGAGTCGGGTTTGCAGGGGTTGAGTGGGGTCTCGAACGACATCCGGGACA
>CAZVRY010000051.1:16830-32131 GCA_964629545.1 uncultured Verrucomicrobiota bacterium
TTTTGTGGGGGAGCACAACCTCCTTCCTGACATTGGGGGGGGCGTTCGGGGGGGTGTGGGGGGGGCCGCGGTTGGCGTTAGAGGTTTTCGTGCACGAGGTGCGTCGTTGGCTGGGGGCGTATTGGGTGGAGTTGAACGGGGTGGATGCGGTCGTGTTCACGGCGGGGATTGGGGAGAATCGGGTGGAGCTGCGGGAGGCGGTTTGCCGGGATTTGGGGGGGCTGGGGTTGGCATTGGATCCTGGGTTGAACGCGGGGGTGCGGGCGACGGAGGGGGTGATCAGCGGGTCTGGCTCGCGGGTGAAGGTGATGGTGATTCCGACCAATGAGGAATTGGTGGTGGCGCGGGAAGTGCGCCGGTGGTTGGCGCGGGCGGTTGAGCGGAGAAGCGATGGGGCAAACTATTAACCAAGCAAAGACACATGGCACAGCAAGCGATTGGCATGATTGAAACTCGGGGCCTGGTGGCGTTGGTCGAAGGGACGGACGCCATGTTGAAGGCGGCGAATGTGGACCTGGCGGGTCCGATGGTGCAGGTGGGCAACGCCCTGGTGACCGCGACGGTGATCGGGGACGTGGCGGCGGTCAAGGCGGCGGTGGATGCGGGGGCGCAAGCCATCAAGGCGATCAAGGGCGAGTTAGTGAGCGTGCACGTGATCGCCCGGCCGCATCCGGATGTGGAGCAGGTGCTTCCCAAGAAGAAGTAGCGATCCGCTTATGTTCCTCGCGCGCGTCGAGGGGTCGGTGGTTTCGACCAAGAAGGAGGCGAGCATGAGTGGCCGCAAGCTGCTCTTGCTGAGGCCCCAGTTGGTCGACGACAAGGATCCGAGCCGGTTCCGTCCCGGGACGAACACGGTGGTGGCGGTGGATGCGGTGGGGGCGGGGGAGGGGGCGTTGGTGATGTTTTGCCAGGGGAGTTCGGCCCGTTTGGCGGCGGGGCTGAAGGACGCCCCGGTGGATGCGGTGATTATCGGGATTGTGGATTCGGTGGACGTGCTTGGGAAGCAGATCTTCAACGCCAGGGCATGAGCGCGCAGGAACCGAGTGGAGGAGAGCAGGGCGGGCGGCGAGCCTTCGAGCGGGGGCGGACGTGAGGGTGCGGGCCCGCGGAAGCGGGTGAGCGCCGAGGTCTCGGTGACAGCAGCAATCGGACAGGACAGAGTTCCATGAGTACTTCGATCAATGAGTCGCTAATTCGGGACGTGGTGGCGGAAGTGTTGGGGCGGCTGGGGCAGGGGTCGGCGGGGGCCTCGGCGGCACCGGCCGCCGCGTCGGCCCCGCCCGCCGCGGCGCCGGCCGTGGTGAAGGGTGGGGGGCGTCGGTATGGGCTGTTTCAGGAGGCGAAGGCCGCGTGTGCGGCGGCCCAGGTGGCGTTCGAGCAGTTGTCGGAGAAGGGGGTGGCAGGGCGGCGGGCGGTGGTGCGATTGGTGAAGGACCTGTGCACGGCGAACGCGCAGGGGTGGGGCAAGCTGGAGTTGGAAGAGACGAAGATTGGGCGGTTGGACCACAAGATCGAGAAGCTGCAGGGGCTGCAGAACGTGCCGGGGGTGGAGTTTTTGCGGCCGTATGGGCTGAGCGGCGATCATGGGATTACGTTGGAGGAATATGCGCCGGTGGGCGTGATTGGGGCGGTCACGCCCAGCACGCATTCGATCCCGACGGCGGCGTGCAACATCATCAGCATGGCGGCGGCGGGGAACGCGGTGGTCTTCAATCCACATCCTGGGGCGGCGCGGTGTGCGGCGGTGGCGGTGCGGGTGTTCAACGAGGCGATCGAGAGGGAGTTGGGGATTGAGAACCTGGCGTGTTTGATCGAGCAGCCCTCGCTGGAATCGTTCCAGGCGCTGTGCGCGAGCGAGGAGGTTCGCCTGTTGTGCGTGACGGGGGGCCCGGGGGTGGTGAAGGCGGCGATGCAGACGGGCAAGCGGGCGATTTGTGCGGGGCCGGGGAATCCGCCGGTGTTGGTGGACGACACGGTCTGTTTGCAGCGGGCGGCGCGGGACGTGATTATGGGTGCGGCGTATGACAACAACCTCTTGTGCATTGGGGAGAAGGAGGTGTTTGTCTTGGAAAGTGTGTTCGAGGCCTTCATGGCGGCGCTGGAGAAGGGGGGGGCGGCGCGGCTGAGCGAGGCGCAGGTGGAGCGGTTGGCGAAGGAGGCGTTCTCGTTTCCGGCGGGCCAGGGGGGTGGGTGTGCCCAACCGGTGGTGAACCGGGCGTTGATTGGCAAGGATCCCGAGGTGTTGGCGCGGGTGGCGGGGGCCGCGTTGCCGGCGGGGGCCCCCTTGCTGTTTGCGGAGACGGGGGCGGATCACCTGTTTGTCGAGGAAGAGCAGATGATGCCCTTCCTGCCGGTGGTGCGGGTGAAGACGGTGGAGGAGGGGATCGCCGAGGCGAAGAAAGCGGAGCATGGGTATCGGCACTCGGCGATGATTCACTCGCACGACGTGGCGCACATGACGGCGATGGCGAAGGCCCTGGAGACCACGCTGTTCGTGAAGAACGGCCCCTGCGTGGCGGGGTTGGGCGTGGGCGGGGAGGGCTACCCGAACTTCTCGATCGCGACCACGACGGGGGAGGGCATTTGCAATCCGCGGACCTTCACGCGGGTGCGTCGGTGTGCGATGGTGGACAACCTGCGGATCTTCTAGGCGATGTTACTGGCCCGCGTGGAAGGCAATGTGGTGGCGACGCGCAAGCATCCGAGCTTTGAGGGATGGCGTCTGGTGATTTGCCAGCCGATCGACGCGGCGGGCGCCCCGGAGGGGACGCCGCAGATCGCCCTGGATCCACATGGGGCGGGGATGCATCAGCGGGTGGTGATTTCGTCGGACGGTTCGGCGGCGCGGGCGGCGGTGGGGGATGGGCAGAGTCCGGCGCGCTGGATGGTGGTGGGGGTGGTGGATGAGCGGGAATCGGAGGTGGCGGGATGAAGCTGGGCACGGTCATTGGCCGGGTGACCTTGAGCGCGGTGGTGCCGGAGTTGCGGGGGGCGCGGTGGCTGGTGGTTTCGCCGTGGCGGCGGGAGGATTTCGGGCGGGCGTGGGAGGCGCCTCCGAGGGTGGGGCCGGAGCCCAGCCTGGTGGTGTATGACAGTCTGGGCGGCGGGGTGGGCCAGGCGATCGGCTACATCGAGGGGCGGGAGGCGGCGCAGCCGTTTGCGGTGTCGCCGCCGATCGACGCGATCAACGCGGCGTTGATCGACGAGTGTTTTTACCGTCCTGTGCGGCCGTGAGCCGCGGGGGCGACTGGCAGGTGATGTATGAAGAATGTGCTGACGGCGCGTGACATTGAGGAATTGGTGGCGCGCGGGGGCGACGTGGACGCGGCGGTGGCGGAGGCGATATTGACGCCTTCCGCCCGGGATGCCTTGCGGGATCTGGCGGGCCGGCGGAAGGCGGCCCCGGCCGGGGCGGCGTCGGTGGCGGCGGCGGGGGACGGGCCGCCGGTCAAGCCGTTGCATGCGGGGAGTGCGCGGGCGGAGTTGGAGGTGTTTTTCGGTTCCGCGTATTGCCGTCGGCTGAAGGAGGAGATTTGCGATGTGGGGCGTCGTTTGTGGCAGCGGGCGTATGTGGATGGGAATGGAGGGAACGTGGCCATCCGGGTGGGGGCGGACATTGCCTTGTGCACGCCCACCCTGGTGAGCAAAGGGTTCATGAAGCCGGAGGACATGTGCCTGGTGGACTTTGAGGGCAACCAGTTGGCGGGGGCCAAGCGGCGGACGAGCGAGATTCTGATGCATTTGCAGATCATGAAGCGGCAGCCCCGGGCGGTGGCCACGGTGCATTGCCATCCGCCCTATGCCACCGGGTTCGCGGTGGCGGGGGTGGAGCCGCCGACCTGCATGATTCCGGAGTACGAGGTTTTCGCGTCGACGGCGATCGCGCCGTATCGGACGCCGGGCACGCCGGAGATGGGCAAGTTGGTGGCGGACCTGGTGGACAAGCACAATGTGATCCTGATGGCGAACCACGGGGTGGTGGCGTGGAGCCACAACACCGTGGAGGACGCGTATTTCAAGATGGAGATTCTGGAGGCGTATTGTCGGACCGTGTTGGTGGCGGCGCAGTTAGGCAAGCCGGCGCAGACGATGACGCCGGCCCAGTTGCAGGACCTGCTGCGGATCAAGGAGGGGCTGGGCATTCCGGATCCGCGGCACGGGTTGAAGGAGTGTGAGTTGTGTGATAATAACGAATGGCGGCCGGGGGTGACCTGCGGGGTGCCGGCGCGGCCCGCGCCGGAGGCGGCGCCGCATCCGGAGGCGGAGGCGTTGGTGCAGGCGATTACGGACCAGATCTTGGGTGGGGGGAAGCGGTGAGGAATGTTCCGCGGCGGGTTTCGGGTGGCCGGGCACGGCGCGGGCTGGCAGAGACAACCAAACACAACGAACCATGAGAACCTTGAGTCATCTATTCGAGAGCAATCGGAAGTGGGCGGAGGCCCTGCGCGCAAGCCAGCCGGAATTTTTCGAGCAATTATCGCGGCAACAGACCCCGGAGTACTTGTGGATTGGGTGTTCGGACAGCCGGGTGCCGGCGAATCAGATCGTGGGGATGTTGCCGGGTCAGATCTTCGTGCATCGCAATGTGGCGAACCAGGTGGTGCATACGGATTTCAACTGTCTGTCGGTGATACAGTATGCGGTGGATGTGTTGCAGGTGAAGCATGTGATCGTGTGCGGCCATTATGGGTGCGGGGGGGTGCAGGCCGTGCTGAAGGGGCGGCGGGTGGGTTTGGTGGACAACTGGCTGCAGCATGTGCGGGACGTGTGGTGCAAGCACGCGGCGGAATTGGTGGGGATGGAGGAGGCGGCGCAGTTCGACCGGTTGTGCGAACTGAACGTGCGGGCGCAGGTGGCCAGCGTGGCGGAGCCCACGATTGTGCAGGACGCGTGGGCGCGGGGGGCATCGCTCTCGGTGCACGGCTGGATTTACTCTTTGCGGGACGGATTGCTGCGGGACATGGATGTGACGGTGAACAACCGCCAGGAGGCGGTGGCGGTGTTCGGTCGCGACGCGTTTGGGCCGGGGGGCGACGTGGCTGGGGAGGGCTGCGCATGAAGGGAGCGACGGGGTGGTGGCCATCGGCGCTGGCCTTGGGGGAGGGGAGGATCGAGCGAGTGCCATGACGAAGACACTGACGGCGAAGCTGCGGGAGATCCGGGCCAATCCGGGAAGCCGGGCGTTCATTTTGGCGGACGCGAAGGATGCGGACATGGCGTTTGGGGTGCGGGCGCCGGGCCCGCGGGGTTACCTGGCGAGGCGGGGGGCGCGGCCGGGGCAGTTTTCGCCGGAGGTATGGACGCGGGACGAGTTTGGCTATCGGAACCTGCCTGAGTTCCTGGACATTATTCGCGAGATTGTGCGGCAGGGGGTGGTGGACATCATGTTGATGTCGACCTATGTGAGCGAGCAATTGACGATCAAGGATGGGCTGTTTCGGGATTCAGCGGTGACGCCGGCGGCCCGGGCCAACGACACGACGGACGTGTGGGCGGCGCGGCATGGGTGTTACACGCGCGAGCCCTCGCAGCCGTTCCGGACGGCCAGCATTGATCAGATTCAGTGCGGGGCGGTGGAGTGCGCCCGCGATGGCAGCGGGACGTTTCCGGGGGCGAACCTGGGGCTTTATTCGATCACGTTCGTGAACGAGTTGGAGCAGGATCGCGAGGCGTTGCAGTGGTACAAGGCCTTTCGGGAGGAGGCGGAGCGCAAGCAATTCCAGCATTTCCTCGAGGTCTTCGATCCGAATGTGGACAGCGGCATTCCCCCCGAGAAATTGGGGGAGTTCATCAACGACAACATCCTGCGGATCTTGGCCGGGGTGCCGGAGGCGGGGCGCCCCTTGTTCCTGAAGATTGTGTATCACGGGCCACGGGCGATGGAGGAGCTGGCCCAGTACGATCCGAACCTGGTGGTGGGGATCCTTGGGGGGAGCGCGGGGACGACGTTGGATGCCTTCCAGTTGATTCATGATGCGCAAAAGTATGGGGCGCGGGTGGCTTTGTTTGGCCGCAAGATCAACCACGCGGAGCATCAGTTGGCGTTCCTCGAGTTCTTGCGGTTGATCACCGACGGCAAGCTGGCCCCGGTGGAGGCGGTGAAGGCCTATCACGGCGTGCTGGCGAACCTGAAGATCCGCCCGCATCGGCCGCTCGAGCAGGACTTGCAGGTGACGGATCAGGCGATGAGCTACGATGGCGCGGCGGCCCGCCGGACGACGGTGGCGGTGTCGGCGAGCCCACGGGCTTCCCAGTCGCCCGTCAGTGGAGTGGCGTCGTCGGGGAGCGGGCGTTCCGCGGACGGGGGGGGGGATTGGCCGAGGCGTCCCGATGGCGGGCCGGACTTTGAGGCGATGACGGCGGGGCAGCGTGCGGATTATCACGCCTGGCGGCTCAAGCGGGTGTTCGGTTGAGGCGGGGCGCAGCGGGTGGCAGGAGGGGTCAGCCAGTGCGGGCGCGTTCGAAGAGGGCGTGCCAGGCGGCGGGGAAGGGATAGAGGAGGAGGCTGCGCCAGAGGAGACGTCGGACTTCGGCGCGGGTGACTTTGATGGGGTGGCGGTCGTCGAGGACGTTGCCGAGGCGTAGTTTTTCGAGGGTGCGGATGCCGAGGAGGAGGGGCCAGGCACAGGCGAGGCGGACGCGGACTTGGGCGCGGGGCAAGGAGTTGGTGTAGGACCAACCGGCGGCGAGGTGGGCATCGGCGACGCCGAGGTAGTCCTCGTAGCAGTGGCGGAATCGGGGCATGGTGTGGGGGGAGAGGAGGTCGGCGGGTTCGAGGCTATGGGAGGCGAGATGAGGGCCGGGCAGGTAGCAGCGGCCCTGGCGGAGGTCCTGGGGCAGGTCGCGGAGAATATTGACGTATTGGAGTCCCTTGCCGAAGCGGACGCCGTGGGCCAGGAGCCAGGCGCCGTCGAGGGCGGCCTTGGGGAAGAGGTGAGCGCGGCAGAGCCGGGTCCAGAACTCGCCCACACAGCCGGCGACGCGGTAGGTGTAGTCGTCGAGTTCGGCGGGGTTGGCCAAGGTGACGATCTGTTGAGCGGAGGCGTGGGCGAACCGCTGGAGGTCGAGCGTTTGACCGCCGGTGATGGTGGCGAGCACTTCCCGGATCCGCTCACGGTCGGCCTCGCTGAAGGTCTCGAGGAGATGGAGGGCGAGTTCGGTTTTGGCGAGGAGCAGGCGCTCGGCCGGCGCGTCCTGTTGGTCGGCCAGGCGGGTGAGCCGTTGGGAGAAGCCGGCATCGAGCGTGGTGGTTCCAAGGATGGCGGCGCGGAGGGTGTCGAGGGTGGAGAGGCGTTCGTGGACCGGCAGGATGTGCGTATCGGCCACCGTGTCGGTGGCGCGGGCCAGGAGGTAAGCGAGCCCGATTTGGGGGCGGACGGCGCCTGGGAGAACTCGGAGCGTGAGGTAGAAGGAGCGGGAAACCTGGCGGAGCAGGTCGGTCAGCAGGCCTCCTGCGGGGTCGTGCATGGCGGTCAGGCGAGGCGCTTCTGCCAGCGGGCAATCTGGCGGCCGACCTCGCGGGTGCCCGGGCTGCCGATGGCCGTCCGGCGATCGAGGGCGCGGTGGAGGTTGAAGGTCTCGAGGACATCAGGGCCGAAGCGAGGCTCGAAACGGCGGAATTCGTCGAGGGTGAGTTGGTCGAGGGGACGATCGGTTTGCTCGGCGTGGGCGACGAGCCGTCCGATGGTGTGATGGGCCTGGCGGAAGGGGATTCCCAGGCGGACGAGGTAATCGGCGAGGTCGGTGGCGAGGAGCTGGGGGTCGGCGGCGGCGGCGGCGCAGGCGGAGAGGTTGACCTGGGTTTGCGGGAGCATGGCGGCCATGAGGCGGACGCAGGCGCCGACCGTATCGACGGAATCGAACAGGCGTTCTTTGTCCTCCTGGAGGTCGCGGTTATAGGTCATGGGCAGGCCTTTGAGGAGGGTGAGCAGGGCGACGAGGTTGCCGATGACGCGGGCGGACTTGCCGCGAGTGAGTTCGGCCACATCCGGATTGCGCTTCTGCGGCATGAGGGAGGAACCGGTCGTGTAGGCCTCGCCAATGCGGATGAAGTTGAACTCGGTGGTGGACCAGAGGATGAGGTCGTCGGCGAGGCGAGAGAGGTGGACGGCGAGGATGGCCGCGTGGGACGCGAATTCGAGGATGAAATCGCGGTCGCTGACGGCGTCCATCGAGTTTTGGCTGACGCGGGGTCGGCCTTGGGCATCGACGAAGCCGAGGAGGGTGGCGACATAGTCGCGGTCGACCGGGAGGGTGGAGCCGGCAAGGGCGCCCGCCCCGAGGGGACAGACGTTGAGACGGTCGCGTGCGTCTTCCAAGCGGTCGTGGTCGCGCTCGAACATCTCGGTGTAGGCGAGGAGGTGGTGGGCGAGGTAGACGGGTTGTGCGCGTTGGAGGTGGGTGTAGCCGGGTATGACCACCGCGGCATGGGCGGCCCCGAGTCGGACCAGGGCGCGCTGGAGCTGGCGGAGGTCCGTGCTGAGGTGGGTCAGCGCGTCCCGCAGCCACAGGCGCATGCTCAGAGCAACCTGGTCGTTGCGGGAACGGGCGGTATGGAGTTTGGCCCCGGCCGGAACCCGCCGCGTGAGTTCGGCCTCGATGTTCATGTGGACGTCCTCGAGCTCGGGCTTCCAGCAGAACCGGCCTTCCCGGATGTCGTTGGCGATGGACTTCAGGCCGCGGCGGATGGCGGCGAGGTCGCGTCGGGTGAGCAGGCCGATCTTGGCCAGCATGGTGGCATGAGCGATCGAGCCTTGAATGTCGTGGAGAGCGAGGCGCCAGTCGAAGGAGACAGACTGGGAGAATTCGGCGACGGCGGCCGCCGGACCGCCGTGGAAACGCCCGGAGCGAGCAAGGATGGATCGGTTCTTCATGCGAACGTCGAAGGCGGGTTCAATCTGCGGGGGGGGGCGGGGAAAGTCACGTCGGAAAGGCCGCTGAGGCCCCATGAATTCAGGGCGGGCATGAAGGGGAGGGGGGGAAGAAGACGCTGGGGAGAGAAAACGCTTGCGGGGAGGCGGGGGTTATCGAACATTGCGGTTTGAAATCTGAGTGATCCACGCAGTTTACGAAACTACTTATGGGACGCATTTACGCGAACATTGTTGAGACGGTTGGGCGCACGCCGCTGGTCCGGTTGAACCGCATTCCCGCCTCGGCGGGCGTCGATCCTTCCACCCGAATTTTACTGAAGTGCGAGTTTTTCAATCCGCTGGGGAGCGTGAAGGATCGGATTGGGAGGTCGATGATCGAAGATGCGGAGCGTCGGGGTGTGGTGAACAAGGACACGGTCGTGATCGAGCCGACGAGTGGGAACACGGGGATTGCGCTGGCGTTTGTGTGTGCGGCGAAGGGGTATCGGTTGATTCTGACGATGCCTGAGACGATGTCGTTGGAGCGGCGGACGTTATTGGCGCTTTTGGGGGCGAAGCTGGTGTTGACGCCTGGGACGGAAGGCATGAAGGGGGCAATTGCGCGGGCGGAGCAATTGGCGAAGGAGACGCCCAACTCTTGGATCCCGCAGCAGTTCGAGAACCCGTCCAATCCGGAGGTGCATCGGAGGACGACGGCGGAGGAGATTTGGGAGGATACGGAGGGGCAGGTGGACGTGTTGGTGGCGGCGGTGGGGACGGGGGGGACGATCACGGGGTGCACGGAGGTGATCAAGCCACGGCGGCCGAGTTTTGTGGCGATTGCGGTGGAACCGAAGGATTCGCCGGTGATCTCGCAGACCCTCGCGGGTCAACCGGTGAAGCCGGGGCCGCACAAGATCCAGGGGACGGGGGCGGGATTCGTGCCGGCGAATCTGCATTTGCAGGATGGGGAGGGGCGTGGGCAGATTACGGAGGCGGTGCAGGTCACGAACGACGATGCGTTCGCGATGGCGCGGCGTTTGGCGAAGGAAGAGGGCCTGTTGGTGGGGATTTCGACGGGGGCGAACGTGTGGGCGGCGGTGCAGGTGGCGCTGCGGCCGGAGAACCAGGGGAAGACCATTGTGACGATTGCCTGCTCGACGGGGGAACGCTACCTGAGCACGCCGCTGGCGGCCGAGGCCAAGGCCGAGGTGGGGGCCTGAAGCGGCCGGGAAAACGGGGCGTTTGGCCAAAAAATCCCTGAGAATTCAGTTGCGCGGCATTCGTGGCCGCCTTATGTATTCGGCGTCACAGGTCTAGCCGACCGTGCTGGCGAGCCTTGGTGCTTGCGATTCGGCGCGGTGGTTTTCCCAAAGTTCGCGTTTCTTTGGCCTTTCGGCCTTCACGAGCGGGCTGGATCTATTCCAATCATCATCAAGAGACTATGAGTAACAGGCCAGGCGGCACTCCCGAGGTGGGGGGTGGCTTCCTTGAGATTTCCGAGAAGGGTTTTGGGTTTTTGCGCACGCCGGATCACAGCTTCGTGCCCAAGCCCACCGACGTTTTTGTCACGCCCGACACGATCAAGAAGAGTTTCTTACGCGAGGGGTGCCACGTCTTCGGCCAGTTGCAGCCGCCCCACCGGGGCAGCAACCCGCAGTTGCGCGAGGTGCGGGAGGTGAACGGGATGTCGTTTCAGGACTACACCCGGGCCATGCGCTTCGAAAACCTGACCACGATCGACCCGATCGAGAAATTCAAGCTCGAGACCGCACCCGACCTGATCGAAACGCGCATCATTGATCTGGTCACGCCGATTGGCAAAGGGACCCGGGGCCTGATTGTGGCGCCGCCGCGGACGGGGAAGACCACCATTTTGAAGCAGTTGGCCAACGCGATTACCGAGAATCATCCTGACTGCCATGTGCTCGTGTTGCTGATTGACGAGCGGCCGGAGGAAGTGACGGATTTCCAGCGGTCGGTGAAGGCGGAGGTGGTGGCGTCGTCGAACGACCAGGATTTGGAGACGCACGTGCGGTTGTCGCGGTTCATGGTGGAGCGTTGCCGGCGGATGGTGGAGAGCGGGAAGGATGTGGTCATCCTCCTGGATTCGCTGACCCGGGTGGCGCGGGCTTACAACAGCGTGCATGGGGGTTCGGGGCGGACGATGACGGGCGGGGTGGACGCGCGGGCGCTGGAGATACCGCGGAAGATGTTCGCCGCGGCGCGAAAGATCGAGCACGGCGGTTCCCTGACCATCATCGCCACCGTGCTGGTGGATACGGGGTCGCGGATGGACGAGTTGATTTTCCAGGAGTTCAAGGGCACGGGGAACATGGAACTGATTCTGGACCGGAAGTTGTCGGATCGGCGGCTATTCCCCTCGCTGGACATCCCGCGCAGCGGCACCCGGAAGGAGGAGAAGCTGTTCCCGAAGCACCAGATCGAGGCGGTCCGCAAGCTGCGTCGGATGATGGTGGATTTGAATCCGGTGGAGGCGATGGAGACGTTGGTCAACGCCTGCAAAAAGTACAAGGTGAACGAGGAATTGCTGGCGCGGTTGCTGTAGGTTGGGGTCGATGAGCAGGGGCGGGAGCAAGCGGGGGCGAACGCGGGGTGGTTCGCCAGGGTTGCACTCGCAGCGCTCGCGTCCCCCGCTGGAGCGGATGCTGCGGATTCACCAAGCGATCCAGTCGGGGAGTTTTCCGAACGCGACGCGGTTGGCTGGGGAGATAGAGGTGTGCGCGAAGACGATCCTGCGGGATCTCGAGTTCATGCGGGATCGGCTGGAGTTGCCCGTGGCCTACGATCCGGTGCGGTTCGGATATTATTACGCGGGGGAGGTGACGGGTTTTCCGGGGCTGCAGATTACGGAGGGCGAGCTATTTGCGTTGCTGGTGGCGGAGAAGGCGTTGCAGCAATACCGCGGCACGCCGTTCGAGCAGCCGCTGCTGAGTGCGTTTCGGAAGATGTCGCAGGCGTTGCCGGACACGATTTCGCTGAATCTGGCGGATTGGGAGCAGACGATTTCGTTTCGGGTGAGCGCGGAGCCGGTGGTGCCGGTGGAGATCTTCGACGCCTTGGCGCGGGCGGCGGCGGGTCGTTGGCAGTTGGCGCTGGAGTATCGCAAGCCAGGGCGGCGGGCAGCCGAGACCCGGGTGGTGGATCCGTATCACTTGGCCAACATCAATGGGGAGTGGTTCCTGTTCGCGCACTGTCATTTGCGGCGGGAGTTGCGCACGTTCGTGCCGGCCCGGATTGTGGGGGTGCGGGAGACGGGGGAGAGGTTCGAGCGGCCGCCGGGCTTTTCGGTCGAGGAGCGGCTGCGTCACAGTTTTGGGGTGGTGTCGGGTCAGGGGGAGTATGGGGTGGTGGTGCGGTTCACGGGTTTGGTGGCCGATTACGTGCGGGAGAAGCGCTGGCATCCCAGCCAGGAGTTGCGCGAGCGTGCGGATGGGGGAGTGGATTTGCATCTGCGCCTTTCGAGTTTGGCGGAGGTGCAGCGGTGGGTGCTGAGTTGGGGGGGGCAGGCGCAGGTGTTGGCGCCGCCGGAGTTGGCCGCGTCGGTATTGGGCGCCGCGCGCGCCATCGTGGCGGCGCAGGGGGCGGTCGGTTCGGATGGCGAGGGTTGCTCCTCCAGGAAAGATTGAACATTTTTTGGGCTTCGAACTCCAACGGCAAGATTGAGACACGACCAATTGCCACCAGTTTCCATGCGCGCCCTTACTCGAAACCTGCTGATGAACGAACCCTCGAACCTGCCCCTCTGCCCCTGCCCTTCCTCCGCGCGAGGCGGGGTCCAGGGAGATCAGGACCGGATGCTGTTGGCCGCGCCAGGTCCGGGGCTGATGGGCCATTCAGTCAGGAACTGGATCGGTCTGCTCACGTTGGCGGCCGGATGCTGGATGGCCGCTTCCTCGCCGGCCGTGCACGGAGCGACTTCCCGCGAGGTAGCTCGTCAGCTCAACGAGGCTTATGTGCAAGTGGCCGAGGAGGTTTCCGCGGCGGTGGTGGTGATTACCGTGACCCAGAAGGCTCCGGTCGGGGGGCGAGAGGGGCAGAATCCCTTGTGGGACCGGCTGCCGCCGGAATTGCGGCGCTGGTTCGACGAGCGTCCGAGTCAGCGGGAGCGGTTCCAACTGCCGCCGGGCCAGGGTTCGGGGGTGGTGATTTCCGAGGACGGCTACATCTTGACCAATGCGCATGTGGTCGAGGATGCGGACAAGATCCGGGTCCGGTTCAAGGATCGTCGCGAGTATGCCGCCACCGTGCGGGGCATCGACAAGCAGTCGGAGGTGGCGGTGATCAAGGTGGAGGCGACGGGGTTGGTGCCGGCGAGGCTGGGGAGTTCGGCGAAGGCCCGGGTGGGGGAGATGGTGGTGGCGATTGGGGCTCCCTTCGAATTGGATTACACGGTGACCTTTGGGCACATCAGTGCGAAGGGGCGGCGGGTGTTTTCCGATTTCTACATGATGGATCAGGATTTCATCCAAACGGATGCCAGCATCAATCCGGGCAATAGCGGCGGGCCGCTGGTGAACCTGGAGGGGGAGGTGATCGGCCTGAACACGTTGATTCGAGGCATGAACACCGGGATCGGGTTTTCCGTGCCCATCGATCTGGCGCGCCAGATCGCCGACCGCTTGATCGCCGACGGCAAGTTCACGCGGGCGTGGCTGGGCGTGGGGATCCGTTCGCTGGCCGAGTTCAACGAGTTCCAGGAACGCGCTGGCGATTTGAAGGACGGGGTGGTGATTGCCTCGATCGAGGAGACGGGGCCGGCGGCGAAGTCCGATCTGGAGCCAGGGGACATTGTGGTGGCGGTGGACGGCAAGTCCGTGGCGTCGGCGCAGGATCTGAAGACGGAGATCCGCACGAAGGCGATCGGGTCCGACGTGACCCTGGACGTGGTGCGGGACGGGAAGAAGCTCAAGATCAAGGTGCAGCCGGGCGAGTTTCCGGAGGATCGCGAACAACTGTTGGCCTCGGCGCGTGAGGACGGATCGTCCTCGGGGCTGGGTCTGAAGGTGAAGGCGTTGAATCGCGATTTGGCGGAGCAGTATGGGGTGGAGCGGACAGAGGGGGTGGTGGTGGTGGAGGTGGAAGCGGGCAGTCCGGCGGAGCGGCAGGGGATCCAGCCTGGGGATGTCATTACGAAGGTGAATCGGCGGGCGGTGACCAACTTGAACGACTTCAAGGCAGCGATACGGGAGGCGGACCTCAAGAAAGGGGTGACGCTGAACCTCCTGGGGGAACGGGGGCGGCGGTTTGAGATTCTCAAGGATTCTGGCGAGTAGCCTCCCGCCAGATCCTGAGCGCGCGCGCCGGCCGGGTTAGGCCGGCGCGTTTGCCGTGGCGGTGGGCGGTGGATGGCGGCATGGCCATCACGCCCGGCCCTGAGGGCGATGGCGACGAACAGCAGAAGCGGCCGGCAATCCACTGCTCACCACTTACCGCCTGCCGGCTGCAGTTGACCCGTTACCGCTCGACGCTCGCCGCCTTTTGCGCCGGCGGCATCCGTGCTACGGCGACCTCGCGGTCCATGCTCGAAGCAGGCGCAAGCAGTTTGGGCACCTCGGCCGCGGAGGCTTGGAGCACAACGGGGTTGCTCGATGTCGCGACCGAATGAAAGCGTCCCTGGAACAGGTGGCCTCGAATCCGGTGGGCCCCGTTGAACGTGCTGCTGGAGGACATCTGGAGCCAACCGATCGCTTCGCTCAAGTTGGCATCCTGGCTCCGCACCACCAGATGGGAATGGTGGTCCATCAACACGAATGCGTGAAGCTCCGTGCGAAACCGCTCTGGCCACTCCGCCAGGCGGCCGAAGAACCGGCGGCGATCGGTGTCCGTCCGAAAGATCGCTTCCTGCCGGCTGCCTCGATTCATCACGTGATACCCCCCGCCCGCCACGACGACCCGGAGCTTCCTGGCCATGGCTTCGAGGTCGTCAGCGTCGATCCATTTCTCGATTATTGTGACTTGATCCCGTTGTTCAACTCCGGCGTAGCCGCACCACCGGTAGTCCTTCGGATCAGGAATTACTGCGAGCCTGTCACTTTGCGAGGACAGGCAATTCATGCTCCGCCCTGAATGCATGTGGGGTCAGTCCGGGGGGTGAGCCTCATGAATTCGGGGCGAACATGAAGGGGACGGGGCGGTTCCCAGCGCCTTGATCCGGACCACTTTGCGAGGTCTGATCCGAATGGAAGATGAATAGGTAGCGTGATTTCGTATAGCGTGCGGTCTGGTACTCTTCGCAGGAATGGATGCTCGCTTGACCGCGAGCAAGGGAGAGGAGTAATCGTGCGGAGGATCGTAAAAGCCATGCGCGTCTGGGGAACCATGAAGGAGGAATCGAGGACACCCGTTCGATTGCGGATTGCGGATTGCGGCAACCAGCCAACCGTCACTCACCGCCCCCCGCTTCCTGCTCGCCGTTCGCCGTTCGC
>CAZVRY010000052.1:0-21875 GCA_964629545.1 uncultured Verrucomicrobiota bacterium
CCCCCCCCCCCCCCCCCCCCCCCCCCCCCCCCCCCCCCCCCCCCCCCCCCGGGGCCCCGCAGGGCGGTCCTGTGCGGCGGTGGCGGCGCGGGGTCATGAGCGGGCGCATGATGCACGATGGGGTGGGCGTCCGGATGTCGGGAGGTTGGGAATGTCGGGAGAATCCCTGGCGGGCGCGGGGCCAGGGGTTTGGCCGGAGGCCGGCAGGGCCGTCCGGTCAGGGGAGCGGGTTCAAGGGGGTGGGTTTAGAAGCTGAGGAGGCACTGCCAGATGAAGGTATTGCCGAGGGCGTCGAGGTTGTTCCAGACGCGTTCGAGGAGTTGGAGGTCGCCGGAGAGTTCGGGGAGTTCGGGGGTTTTCCGGTTCCAGGGGAAGCAGGCTCCTGGGGGGACGCGGGGGGTGGGGAGGGGGGCGAGGCCTGGGAGGAGTTGGGCGTGGGCGCCGTGGGCGGGGACGGGCGGGGAGAGGGTGGGGGCATAGGCGGCGCCGGAGTAGACGCCGTATTCGCGGGTGAACTGGGTGAGGGCGCGGAGGTTGTCGGGGCAGGTATCGTTTTGCATGATGGCGCCGGCATCCATGATGTAGCCGCCGTCGCGGGCGACTTCGTCGATGACTTTACGGCAGCAGGCGCGGACTTCGTCGGGGGTGCCGTAGCTGAGGAGGACGTTGGGGATGCCGCCGCTGAGGGGGAATTTATGGTGGAGTTTGCGGTGGGCGAGGAAGAGGTCGCCTTGGTCGACGTGGAAGAGGATGCTGCGTTCGGGGAGGGTGGCGAAGTCGTCGAGGTGATGGTCCCATTTGCCTTCGGCGTAGAACATGGTTTGGTGGCCGTGGTTCCAGAACTCCTCGATGCAGGGTCGGAGGGTGGGCCAGTAATGGGATTGGAACTGGGAGGGTTTGACGAAGGGGACGCAGCCGCGGTGCATCCAGAAGCCGATGGGGACTTGTTTGAGGGGGTCGGCGGTGGTGAGTCCGACGTGGACGAGGTGAGGGGCGAGGGCTTCGCAGGCTCGGAGGACTTTATCGGGCTGGGTATGCATGTCCATGGTGAGCCCGACATAGCCGCGGAGTTTGTCGGCGATGATATCGAAGGGGGCTTTAAAGATGCCGGCGATGGCGGAGGCGGTGCCGCATTCGGTGCGGAGGCGTTGGATTTGGGGGCCGAAGGCCATGAAATAGAGCATCATGGCCATGCTGCCTTTGACGAGGGCGAGGTTATTGCGGTAGGTGGAGGGTTCGCCGATGCGGGCGACCTCGGTGGAGACACGGGGGAGCCAGACGTTGTAGAGGAAGGCGGTGGGGTCGTCGATGAGGGCGTCGTATTCGTCCTCGCGCATGAAGGCCTGGTTTTCCGAGGGTTCGATGTAGTTGAAGCCGACGGTGTGGGGGATGCCGATGCCAGGGATGCCGTAGTAGCGGAGGCCGATGGCTTGGGCGAGGCCGGTCCAGACGTAGACCATGTTAGCGACGACGGCGTCCCAGTCGTAGTCTTTGGCGCATTTGAGGGCGGCGTCGAAGGCTTTGGAGTAGTCGTGGCAGACTTCCTGGCAGGTGTAGCCGGCGTAGCGGGCGGTGAATTCGGCGACGAAGGGGCGGATGGGGATTTGGTCGGGTTTTTCGTTACGGAGGGCGGTGACGTAGCGGGTGAGGCGTTGCTGGTAGAGTTGTTCGGTATTCATAGCGCCTCGGTTAGGGTTCGACGAGGTGGACGAGGCCGGCATCGATGTATTGGCCGCCGCCGGTTTGGCGGCAGGAGATGGCGATGGAGTTGCGGCCGGGTTTGAGGGTGGCTTTGGCGGCGGGGCTAATGGGCATGGGTTCGTAGTCGGTGGTGAAGCCGCCGGCGGAGGCGGCGAGGACGCCGTTGAGGTAGATGCGGACGTCTTCGTCGTGGTGGACATTGAGTTCGAGGCGATCGAGGTTGCCGGCGGGGAGTTCGAATTCGCGGCGGAGCCAGATTTGGCTGGTTTTCCAGGGGGTCCGGACGTGGGAGCCTGGGGTGGAGGGTTCGCCGAAGCCGGCGGGGCCTTCGTCCCATCCGCTGGCGTCGAAATCGGGTTGGAACCAGTTCTCGCCGGGGCGGCGGGTGGTATAGCGCCAGGTGACGGCTTCGTCGCGGGCGCTGGGGACGACGGCGACGATGGTGGGGGGTTTCGGCATGGGGGCGAAGTTGGCGGCCCGGGTGCGGTCGCGGGAGGCCCATTTCGACCAGGTGGCGGGGTCGTAGAGGAGTTGGGCGAAGACGCCTCCGACGACGGGGCGGGCGGTGAATCCGACTTTTTTGGCGGACTTGGTTTGGTACCAGTCGGTCATGGGGGAGCGGTCGGGGGTTTCGTTGAGGAAGCGGAAGACGGGGTTGACGAGGGCTTCGAAGTCGTCGCGTTGTTGGGTGAGGGTAGCGGTCCAGAGGATCCAGTCGAGTTTGGTATAGGATTGGCGGTTATCGAGGGGGAGGCCGTAGGGGTTTTGGATGCGTTTGTAGTGGTCCATTTCCTGGCGGAGGACGGAGGCGGGGAAGAGGTTGAGGCCGAGGATGCGGTCCCAGATGAGGTTATATTTTTGGCTCCAGGTGCCGGGTTTATCGAAGGCGAGGCGGTAATGGTCGCCGTCGTTGGCTTCCTGGACCCAGCGTTGGGCGAACTGGCGGGCGAGGGTGGAGTACTCCTCGGCTTGGGCGGCGTCGCCGCGGAGGGAGCAGAGTTTGGCGAAGGCGCCGAGGCCGCAGATGGCTTTGGCGCTGAGGTTGACGTTATGGGCGAGGTGGCCGGCGAAGTCATCGGTGCAGAGTTGGTTTTCGGGGTCGAAGCCTTTGGCTTTGAGGTATTGGGCCCATTGTTCGAGTTGGGGCCAGTAGAGGCTGGCGAACTGGGCGTGGCCTTCCATCTGGGCGATGGCGGCCATGAGGAGGAGGAGGTTGCCGGATTCCTCGACGGGCATTTGATTTTCCTCGGTGCGTTCGCCGCCGCCGTAGACTTGGCCGTTGGCTTTGGGATAGGTGCCGAGGTCGTGGGGGGCGAAGGGGAATTTCCAGCGGTCGCTGGCGGCGTAGTTCATGAAGGGGACGACGAAGGATTTGGCGAGGGAGGGTCCGAAGAGGAGGAACTGGGGGGCCATGGGGTAGAACACGTCGGAGGTGCCGATGCAGCCATTGGAGTGGTTTTCCTTGGAGAATTGGAGGGGTTGGCCGTTGGCGTCGGCGACAAACTTGCCGGCGGCGAAGCATTGGCGGTAGGCGAGGGCGCAGATCTTGGCGTAGCGTTCGCCGCCGGCGCGGGTGAGGTCGGCCATTAGTTCGGTGTCGAAGGCGGCGCAGCGTTGGCGGAGGGCATCGACTTCGGCGGCGGAGGCGCGGAGGAGGTCGGCGGCTTCCCAGCCGTTTCGGCGCCAGTAGGGCCGGAGGTTCTTCCGCATGTATTGGATGGAGTAGAGGTCGTCGTAGGCGAGGAGGAGCCAGCGGGAGACGGGTTCGGAGGAGACTTTGCCGACGCGGAGGGCGAAGGCGGCGGTGACGTCGGCGGCGGCGCGTGGGGCTTCGCGGCCATCGAGGGGGAGGGTGCGGAGGCCGTTGTCGATGAAGCCGCGGGTGGTGGCGGTGCGGGAGGCGAAGGCGCGGCTGGTGACGTGGGCGGAGGGGGCGGCGAGGTAGAGGTAGCCCCAATCGATGCGGAGGTCGTCGCCCTTCTTGGCGAGGACGGGTTGGTCTTGGGAGCCGAGGCGGGCGACGGTGAGGTCGTCAACCGATTCGGAGGACCAGGTGACTTCCTGATCGGGGTTATTGACGGTGATTTCGGCGGCGGCGTCGAAGTAGAGGGAGACCTCGTGGGAGCGGCGGTCGGTGGAGGTGAACTCGTAGGTGAGGTAGGTGACGGGGCGGGAGAGGAGGTCGAGGTCGTCGGGGAGGGCTGGGGTGAGGAAGGTGAGGGTGAGGGCAATGCCGGCGCCTTCGAAGGTGTAGATGGTTCTGGTCGGGAGGACGGTGAGGCTTTTTTGGGCGAGGGTGGGGAGGGTGGCGGGGCTGGCTCCGAGGACGCGGTAGGTTTTGCCGTCGATGCGGACGAGGCTGGTGAGGCGGTGGGGGCGTCCGGTCCAGTGGGTGGTATCGGTTTCGGCGAGGAGATCACCTTCGGACCAGATGCTGAAGTAGGGGTCGCAGGTGACGAGGGGGGTGGCTGGGGGGACGAGGGTTGTGCCGTCGGAGCGGCGTGGGGGGGGTGGGGAATAGACGGAGAGGTTAGCGGCGGTGATGGTGGCCTGGTCCATCTTGACGAGGGCGCGGTCGTAGGTCATGAGGCCATTGACCTCGACTTCGACGTCGGTGGTTTGGGTATAGACGGCGGCGCTGAGGCCTTGGTCGCCGGTCATGGGGCGGAGTTTTCTGAGGAGGGCGACGTAGGCGTCGGTGAGTTCTTCGGCGGTTTTGTAGCTGCGGTAGCCCCAATTACGTTCCTCCTGCCAGGTGTGGCCTTTAAGGGGGAGGCCGAGGCCGCCGAATTCGCCGAGGACGAGGGCTCGATGTTCCTCGAGGTTGGGGACGGCGGGGCCTGGGTAGGCATGGATATCGTTGACATCGCCGCAATGGCGGTCGGTCCAGCCGGAGGTATTATTCACGAGGCGGGTGGGGTCCCAGGATTTGATGAGGTCGACGATGCGGCAGGTGTCCCATTGGCCCCAGCCTTCGTTGTAGGGGACCCACATGACGATGGAGGGGTGGTTATAGAAGCCGTCGACCAGGGCTTTGAGTTCCCGTTCGAAGTTCTGGGCGGATTCTGGGGTGCGGGTGATATCGGGGTCGCGGCTGCCGATGTATTGGTCGCCGCTGGGCATGTCTTGCCAGACGAGGAGGCCGAGTTTATCGCACCAGTAGTACCAGCGGGCGGGTTCGATTTTGACGTGTTTGCGGGCCATATTGAACCCGAGTTTCTTGGTCATTTCGATATCGTAGCGGAGGGCTTCGTCGGTGGGGGCGGTGTAGAGGCCATCGGGCCAGAAGCCTTGGTCGAGGGGGCCGAACTGGAAGAGGGGTTGGTGGTTGAGGAAGAGGCGTTGGACGCCTTGGGGGTCGCGGGCGAGGGCGATGTTGCGGAGGCCGAAGTAGCTGGCGACTTCATCGAGGACGCGGCCATCGCGGCGGAGAGTGAGTTGGAGGTCGTAGAGGAAGGGGGAATCTGGGGACCAAGGTTTGGGGTTGGGGACGGTGATGGTGAGTGGGGAGGAGGCGGGGCCGGTGGCGCGGGCGACGGCTTTGGAGCCTTCGAGGACGACGGCTTCGAGTTCGGTATTTTGGGCGGGGCCGTTGAGGCGCGGGGCGAGGTGGACTTGGCCGTGGTCGAGGTCTGGGGTGATGCGGAGGGGGGCGATGGAGGTAATGGGGACGGGTTCGAGCCAGATGGTTTGCCAGATGCCGGTGGTGGGGGTGTACCAGATGCCTCCGGGGCGGCGGACTTGTTTGCCGCGGGGTTGCCACAGGGCGTCGCTGGGGTCCCAGACGGAGACGACGATTTCCTGGTCGGCGGAGGGTTGGAGGGCGTCGGTGATATCGAAGGTGAAGGCGTCATAGCCGCCGCGGTGGGTTCCTATTTCCTTGCCGTTGATCCAGAGGGTGGTTTCCCAGTCGGAGGCGCCGCAATGGAGGAGGAGGCGTTGGCTGGGGGGGCGGTTGGCGTTGGGGGTTGGGAGGTCCCAGCGGTTGGGGACACGGAAGGTGCGGCGGTACCAGAGCCGGTTTTGGTCGCCGACGGGCTTCATGACGCCGGAGAGGGCGGATTCGGCGGGGAAGGGGACGAGGATTTGGCCTTGCCACTGGGCGGGGCGGGTGGCGGTTTTGTCGACGATGGCATAGTCCCAGAGGCCATTGAGGTTGAGCCATTCTTTGCGGACGAGTTGGGGGCGGGGGTATTCGGGGTGGGCGCGGTTGGGTTTGACGTCTTTAGCCCAGCGGGTCATGAGGGGCCCTTGGGCAGGTTCCCAGGCTTGGGAGGTGGGGCAGCCGAGGACGAGGGGCAGGAGGAGGGGCAGGAGGAGCGGGACCTTGTGCATGGTCGGAATCATGTTTGCGATTCTAATGGTTCGGCCGGGAGGTTGGCCAGCATTTCGCGAGGTTTTCGAGCGAGAAGAGGGCGAGGGCGATCCAGATGAGGGCAAAGCCGAGGGCGCGTGCCGGGGGGAAGGGCTCTTGGTAGGCGAGGACCCCGAGGAGGAGGGAGCAGGTGGGGGCGAGGTATTGGAGGAGGCCGAGGGTGGAGAGGGGGACGCGTTGGGCGGCGTGGGCGAAGAGGAGGAGGGGGAGGGAGGTGACGATGCCGGCGAGGAGGAGGAGGAGGTGCGTGGAGAGGGAGGCGTGGCCGAAGGCGGCCTGGTGGTGGAGCTGGAACCAGCCGAGGGAGGCGAGGGCGGGGGTAAGGAGGACGGCGGTTTCGAGGGCGAGTCCGGGGACGGCGTGGAGGGGGGAGAGTTTCTTGGTGAGGCCGTAGAGGCCGAAGGTGAGGGCGAGCGTGAGGGAGGTCCAGGGGAGGTTTCCTTGTTGGAGGGTAAGCTGGAGGACTCCGGCGGCGGCGAGGGCGACGGCGATCCACTGGGTGCGGCGGAGGCGTTCCTGGAGGACCAGGGTGCCGAGGAGGACGCTGACGAGGGGGTTGATGTAGTAGCCGAGGCTGGCTTCGACGATGCGGTCATGGTTGACGCAGTAGATGTAGAGGCCCCAGTTGAGGGCAAGGAGGATGGCGGCGAGGGAGTAGCGGCGGAGGGTGGCAGGGGTGGTGACGGCGCGGCGGAAGGCGGGCCATTCGCGGCGGAGGGTGAGGAGGAGGGCGAGGAAGGCGACGGACCAGACGATGCGATGGGCGAGGATTTCGAGGGTGTCCAGGGACTGGAGGCATTTCCAGTAGACTGGGAGGATGCCCCAGAGGAGGTAAGCGAGGAGGGCGCACGCGACACCCTGGAGGCGTGGGTTCACGGGAGTCGGTGCCGGGGGGGAGAGGGGTTCGGGGGGCTGCGGGCTACTTGGCGAGGGCGACGATATAGCGTTGGAGGCGGCCGGCCTCGGCGGGCATTTCTAGCTGGTGATAGATTTGGTGGAGATTGGAGCAGATGCGGAGGAGGATGCGCCGTGGAGTGGCCGGGGCGAGGTAGCTTTCCTGGTAGCCGTGGCTGGTGTATTGGAGGTACTTCACGCAGTCAGCCTTGCGGAGGAGGCGGCCGCGATGGAAGGCATCGATGAAGAGCTCTTCTTTGGAGGTTTGGAAGCGGCAGAGGAAGTGGCCGGGCATGCCGATGCCGGTCATGGGGAGTTTGAGGCGGCGGGCGAGGAAGAGGTAGATGAGGCAGAGGCTGATGGGGTTGCCGGTGCGCCGGTCGAGGACGCGGTTGAGGTAGCTGTTTTCGGGGCTGTAGTAGTCCTTTTCGTTGCCGGCGAACGCGAGGTCCTTGAAGAGGTATTGGTTGAACGTGGCGACGATGGATTCGGCGTCGGCGGGCCGGGGGAGGCGGCCTCGAAGTTCGGCGGCATAGGCGTCGAGCAGGGCGCGGTAGGCGGCGGGGTTGATTTCGGGGTAGCGGGTTTGGGCGAGGAGCCAGGAGCCGTCTTCGACGTCGAGGTCTTCGCCGTGGTTGAGGCAGAAGGCAAGGAACCGGTTGTCCGCGTCCTGACGGCCGAGGCATTCGAGGATTTCCTGCAGGCGTTGGCGGAGGAGGGGGTCGCGGTCGAGGAGGTGGGGGCGGAGCCAGGGCTGGGCGGCTTGGCCATAGGACAGGATTTTCAGTCGGACCACCTGGTGGACGGAGGGATCCTCATCCGCGAGCAGGGTGATCAGCGCGGCTTTGAGTCCGTCGGTGAGGGTGGCTTCCGAGAGGGCGGTATTGCTTGATGAGATGCTGTTCATGGCCCCATCCCGGAGAGAGGATGACACAAAGTGGTTGAGATGACAATCAGGGAAAACCTGAGTGGGGGGGGGGGAGTCGGGTCGGGGGATGACGGCGGAGGGAGGATCAGTGTTTTTCGCTCGAAGCGGGGGCGTCGATTGGGGAGGCTAGGTGTCCGATGAATGCACTGAGTTTGAGAGGACGCTGGGGAGCCTGGGGGGCCTGGCTGCTGGTGTTGCGGGTGATGGGGCAGGAGGACGAGTTGCGGTTGCAGACGCGTCAGCGCGAGTTGGTGGTGGGGACGACGAACCAATGGCGGGTGGTGGAGGGGGTCGTGCGGTGGCGGGCGGAGCGGACGGCGGTGGTGGTGTGCGACATGTGGGATCGGCACTGGTGTCCGGACGCGACGGCGCGGGTGGGGGAGATGGCGCCGGTGATGAACCAGGTGTTGACGGTGGCGCGTCAGCGGGGGGTGTTGGTGATCCATTGTCCCAGCGACACGATGGACTTTTACGACGGGCATCCTGGGCGTCGGTTGGCGCAGGCGGCGGCGAAGGTGGAGCCGAGAGTGCCGTTGCAGGGATGGTGCGGGTTGCAGGGTCCGCGGGAGCCGCCGTTGCCGATCGACGATTCGGATGGCGGGTGTGACGGGTGTCCGGAGTGTCCGAGTGGACGGGCGTGGCAGCGGCAGCATCCGGCGTTGGAGGTGCTGGAGGGGGATGCGATTACGGACTCGGTGGAGGCGTATTATTTGATGCGGGAGCGTGGGATTACGAATGTGGTGGTGATGGGGGTGCACGCGAACATGTGCGTGTTGGGTCGTCCCTTTTCGATTCGGCAGATGGTGGGGCAGGGGCAGAATGTGGTGCTGATGCGGGACCTGACGGATTCGATGTATAACCATCGTCGGTGGCCGTATGTCTCGCATTTCGTGGGGACGGATTTGGTGTGCGAGCACATTGAGAAGTATTGGTGTCCGACGGTGACGAGTGTGGACTTTCTTGGGGGTGAGCCGTTTCGGTTTGCGGGGGATCGGCGCAAGCGGTTGGCGATCGTGACCGGGGAGAACGAGTATGGGACGGCGGAGAGCCTGGCGGCGTTTGCCCGGGAGGAATTGGGGTGGCGCGGGTACGAGGTGGCGTGGGTGCAGGCGTCGTCGCGGGTGGGGGACGGGCGATTCAGCAATGTGGAGGCGTTGGCGGGGGCGGAGGCGGTGCTGGTGAGTGTGCGTCGGAGGGCGCCTTCGGTGGAGATGGTGGCGGCGTTGCGGCGGTTGGTGGCGGCGGGCAAGGGGGTGGTGGGGATTCGGACGGCCAGTCATGCGTTCGACGCGGCGCCGGCGGAGGCTGGGCACGAGGGTTGGGAGGGGTTCGACGAGGAGGTGTTGGGGGTGGATTATCGGGGGCACTACGGGAACACGGCGCCGGGGCAATCGCCGACGTGGGTCATGCCGGTGGCTGGGGAGGCGGCGCATCCGGTCTTGACGGGGGTGCCGATGGATGCGTTTCGGGCGCGGTCGCATCTTTACCGGTTTGGCCGTCCGCTGGCGGGGGTGCGGGTGTTGTGGGAGGGGCGGGTGGAGGGGGTGGAGGCGCGGGAGCCGGTGGCGTGGGTGCGGGAGGGTGAGGGGCGCCGGGTCATCTACGTCTCGCTGGGGTCGTCTGGGGATTTCGAGTTGCGGGCGTTTCGGAGGCTACTGCTGAACGGGGTGCTGTGGGCGTTGGGGGAGGCGGTTCCGCCCGCGGACTGGGTGGGGCCGGGTCCGGAGCGTGGGGGGCGGTGAGGGAGGGGTTAAGGGGTTGTTGTTTCGGGGTTGGCAATCGGTGGGGGAGTTCGCATATTCGCGCCCGCACTGACATGGCAGAGAAAGCGAAGGACAAGGGTGGCGAGGGACGCCACGGGTATGACGAGAGCAAGGTCAAGACGCTGTCGTCGATTGAGCACATCCGGCTGCGGTCGGGGATGTATATTGGGCGATTGGGGACGGGGGCGCATTACGACGACGGGTGTTACATCCTGATGAAGGAGGTGATCGACAATGCGGTGGACGAATTCATCATGGGGTTTGGGAAGGAGGTTCAGATTGCGCGGGAGGGCGAGCGGGTGACGATTCGGGATTTCGGGCGGGGGATTCCTTTGGGGAAGGTGGTGGACTGCGTGTCGACGATCAACACGGGGGCGAAGTACAACGACGAGGTGTTTCAGTTCAGCGTGGGGTTAAACGGGGTGGGAACGAAGGCGGTGAACGCGCTGTCGCGGGTGTTCACGGTGCGGAGCCATCGGGACGGGGAGTTCCTGGAGGCGCAGTTCAAGCAGGGGAAGTTGAAGGGGGAGAAGAAGGGGAAAGATGGGGAGTCGCCGAACGGGACGTTGGTGGTGTTCGAGCCGGATCGGGAGATCTTCAAGGAACTGGAGTTTCGGGATGAGCACATTCACCGGCGGTTGCGGCACTACAGTTATCTGAATCCGGGTTTGCGGCTGGTTTACAACGGGGAAGTGTTTCTGTCGCGGCATGGGTTGCACGACTTGGTGATGGAGGATTTGCGGTCGGACGGGAGCGAGGCGATTTACGCGCCGTTGCATTACAGTACGAAGACGTTGGAGTTCTGCTTTACGCACAGCAACAGCCGTTATGGGGAGACGCTGTATTCGTATGTGAACGGCACGTATACGGCGGACGGGGGGACGCATTTGAGCGCGTTTCGGGAGGGCCTGTTAAAGGCGGTGAACGAGTATGGGAATGGGAAGTTCGAGGGGGACGATGTGCGGGAGGGGATCGTGGGGGCGGTGGCGATTCGGTTGAAGGATCCGGTCTTCGAGTCGCAGACGAAGAACAAGCTGGGGAACACGGATATTCGGTCGGACCTGGTGAACCGGGTGCGGGAGGAGTTGCTGCACTTTTTTAATCGGAACAAGGAGATTGCGGGTCAGATTATCACCAAGGCGCAAGACACGCAGCAGTTGCGGAAGGAACTGCAGGAGGTCAAGAAGCTGGCGCGGGAGCGGGCGCGGGCGGTGTCGATTCGGATTCCGCAGTTGAAGGATTGTCGCCGGCATTTCGACAAGCGGAAGGACAAGGGGCGGGGTTCGATGGTGTTTATTTGTGAGGGGCAATCGGCGGCGGGCTCGATCACGAGTTGTCGGGATGTGGAGACGCAGGCGGTGTTTACGTTGCGTGGGAAGCCTTTGAACGTGTGGGACTTGAAGCGGGACGTGGTCTACAAGAACGACGAGCTTTACAACCTGATGCGCGGGTTGGACATCGAGGACACGTTGGACAATTTGAGGTATGAGAAGGTGGTGTTGGCGACGGACGCGGATGTGGACGGGTTGCACATCCGGAACCTGATGATTACGTATTTTTTCCGGTTCTTCGAGCACCTGGTGCACGACGGGCATTTGTATGTGTTGGAGACGCCGTTGTTTCGGGTGCGGAACAAGCAGCGGACCGTGTATTGCTACAGCGAAGGGGAGCGGGATGCGGTGGCGGCGGAGATGGGGAGGAGTGCGGAGATCACGCGGTTCAAGGGTTTGGGGGAGATTAATCCATCGGAGTTCAAGCAATTCATTGGGAAGGAGATGCGGTTGAGCCGGGTGGAGCACGCGGCAAAACCCGAGGCGTCGAACATTTTCTCATTCTACATGGGACGGAACACGCCGGAGCGGAGGGGCTACATCATGGAGAACCTGGTGGTGCCGGTGGAGGACTAGCGAGGCGTGACCTCAGACTCGCTCCGGCCCCCATTTTCGTGCAACGCGCCTTCGCCGTCTGGACCCCAATTTCCACGCCTCGCTCTGTAGAATCCTTGCCGGCAGGAGGGACGGGACGAGAACTTGACTCGATTTGATCAAGTTCTGGGCGGCAAGGATTCTAGGCGGCGGGCGGTGGCGGTGGAGCGGGGTGATGGGAGGGCGGCGGCTGGGTCGCGGCGGTGGCAGGGGATGCGGGGGGATGGCCATGGCCGGGGCCTTGGATTAGGGTTCTGACGGTTCCAGTTGCCATGGGGGTTGGTTCCTGGTCAAATGCGCCTCCGGCGCGGGTTGGGGGGACGGGGCTGCCGCCGGGAGTAAGACTGCATGCGGACAGAAAGCACATCGTTATCGCCTTCGGGGGACATGGGCGGCTTGACCTCCGGCAGGGTGGCGGGGGCGGCTGGGTCGGGCTTGCACTATGAGGCGTCGGTGGAGCGGGCGTTGGGTCGGATCACGGGGACGATTTCGCGGATGGCGGCGTTGAACGAGCGGGCGTTGGTGGACTGCATGCGGGCGTTGCGGGGGAAGGATCGGCAGTTGGCGTATGCGGTGATTATCCGGGATCAGCAGATCGATTTATTGGAGAAGGAGTTAGATTTGCTTTGCTTGGAGTTTCTGGTGCGGCAGCAGCCGGCGGGGGGGCCCTTGCGGTTGGCGTATGGGGCGATCAAGATCAGCACGGAGCTCGAGCGGGTGGGGGATTATGCGGAGTCGATTGCGCATCAGACGACGAAGCTGTTGGATTTCGAGTTAGGGGACGTAGTGGATCGGTTTGAGCAGATGGGGGAGTTGGTGGTGCCGATGTTGCGGGATGCGGTGCGGGCGTTTGTGGCGCAGGACGCGGGGTTGGCGACGGCGACGATTCCGGTGGAGGCGACGTTGGATGCTTTGAAGGCGCAATTGCGTCGCGATTTGATCCAGCGGTATCGGGATGGGCAGTTGGCGTTTGAGGCGTTGGACCCCTGTTTGCAGGTGGCGCGCCGGTGGGAGCGCGTATCGGATCAGGCGTTAAACATCTGCGAGGAGACGTTGTATCAGTGCACGGGGTCGTTTACGAAGCATCGCGGGGCGGAGAGCTATCGGGTGTTGTTCTTCGATCGGGGCAATACGGGGGCGGGCCCGCTGGCGGTGGCGGCGGGGGAGGGGATGGGGCTGCGGGATTTCGTGTTTGAGAGTGCGGGTTTGGCGCCGAGCAGCCCTTGTGCGGCGGTGCTGGGCTTCCTGCGGGAGAAGGGGTTTGAGGCGGGCCGGCGGGCGCCGAAGTCGTTGAGCGAGGTTCCGGAGTTGGACCGCTATCACGTGGTGATCGGTCTTTTTGCGGAGGCGCGGAGGCACTTTCCTGGGCGGCCGCGGAAGGTGGTGTTTTTGGAGTGGCCGGTGGAGGATCCGGCGGAGGCGCAGGGTTCGCCGGAATCGATTCGGGTGGTGTGCGAGCGGACCTTTCGGAGCCTGCAGGGTCGGTTGGGGGATTTGGTTCAGGCGATTGGGACGGAGCCGGAGGGGCGGAGTGAAACGCGGGGTGAGAATCCGAGTCATCATGAATGATACGAACCAGGTGGTGGAGCGTGGGCATGGGGGGGCGAGGCGGCGGTGGGGGCGGCGGGGGATGGCGGGTCTGATGGGGGTGCTGCTGATGGGGGCGGTGGGGGGCGGGTGTGGTCCGAGCGGATCGGGGGCGGGGTCTGGGGTAGTCATCCAGAACAAGGGATCGGACACGATGGTGAACCTGGCGCAGGCGTGGGCGGAGGAGTATCACCGGGTGGCGCCGGAGGTGAGTGTGGAGGTTTCGGGCGGGGGTTCGGGGGTAGGGATTGCGGCTTTGTTGAAGGGGACGGTGGATATCGCGAATGCGAGTCGGGATATTAAGCCGGAGGAGGTGGAGCAGGCGAAGCGGAACACGGGGAAGGAGCCGGTGGATTTCAAGGTCGGGTATGACGCGCTGGCGGTTTACGTGCACAAGGACAATCCGATGGAGGAGATCACGTTTGCGCAGTTGGCGGGGATTTATGCGGAGGGGGGATCGATCACGAAATGGTCGGATCTGGGGGTGAAGCTGCCTGGGGGTGCGAGCGACGAGATCATCCGGGTGAGTCGCCAGTCGAGTTCGGGGACCTACGAGTTTTTTCGGGAGCACGTGTTGGCCAAGCATGATTTCAAGTTGGGGTCGCGAGACATGAACGGGTCGAAGGAGGTGGTGGAGTTGGTGGCGTCGACGCCTGGGGCGATTGGGTATAGCGGGTTGGGCTACGACGAGCCGGGGAAGGTGAAGAAGCTGAAGGTGGCGGTAGCGGCGGGGCAGCCGGCGGTGGAGCCGACGGTTGAGAACACGTTGAGCAAGCGTTATCCGATTGCGCGGTCGCTGCATTTGCTGACGCTGGGGGCTCCGACGGGGGCGGTGGCGGCGTATCTGGAGTGGATTCACTCGGAGGCGGGGCAGAAGGTGGTAGCGGACAACGGGTATGTGCCGTTGCCGGCGGACCAGCGGGAGAAGGTGATTTCGCCGTGAGCGGCGGCGGGCTGGCCTAGGCCGTAGACCCTCGATTCGCCCATGACGGAACCCGCATCCCCAGTGCAGGCGAAGTCGCGGTGGGTCGTGCGCGGGGCGGTCCGGGCGGGGTGGCGCGTGTTGGGGGAGAAGCTGTTGACGGGGTTGATATACGTGTGCGGGTTCAGCGCGATTCTGTTCGTGTTGGGGATTTTTCTGTTTGTCTTCAAGGAGGCGGCGCCGGTGCTGTTCCAGGAGAAATTCAGCCTGGGCCAATTCCTGTTCAGCGAGCAGTGGTATCCGACCTCGGAGGTGAACAAGCGCTACGGGGTGTTGGCGATGATCGTGGGGACGTTCAGTGTGACGGCGTTGGCGATGGTGATGGCGGTGCCGTTTGGGTTGGGGGCGGCGATTTACCTGTCCGAGTTTTGCGGTCCGCGGTTGAAGGAGACACTGAAGGTGGTGATCGAGTTGCTGGCGGCGATTCCGAGTGTGGTATGGGGGTTTATTGGGTTGACGGTGATGAGCAAGTTGCTGGTGAAGTATACGGGGGCGCCGGTGGGGGTGAACGTGCTGAACGGGGCCTTGATTTTGGCGTTGATGAGCGTGCCGATCATTGTGTCGATCGGGGAGGATGCGTTGAAAGCGGTGCCGGATTCGTATCGGGAGGCGGGGTTGGCGTTGGGGGCGACGCGGTGGCAGTTGATTTGGCGGGTGTTGTTGCCGGCGGCGCGGACGGGTTTACTGGCGGCGGTGTTGCTGGGGGTGGGGCGTGGGGTGGGGGAGACGATGGCGGTGCTGATGGCGACGGGGCATGCGGTGCAGATACCCCACGGGGTGTTGGATTCGGTGCGGACGCTGACGGCGAACATTGCGGCTGAGTTGGGCGAGGCGCCGGCGGGGTCGGATCATTACCGGGTGTTGTTCCTGACGGGGGTGTTGTTGTTCAGTTTGACCTTCGTGGTGAATTTGGCGGCGGACTTGGTGGTGCGGGGGATCCGGCGGAGGTGACGATGGAGTGCTCCCAACGATTTGCGGTGACGGCCTTGGTGCGGCGGAAGCTCTGGCAGGAGCGGTTGGCGCAGTGGGGGTTTGGGGCGATGGCGGGGGCGATGGTGGTGCCGTTGGTGGCGTTCATCGGCTATTTGACGGTGCGGGCGGCGCCGTCGTTGAATCTGGCCTTCCTGTTGGAGGTGCCGGCGCGCGGGATGCGGGAGGGCGGGGTGTGGCCGGCGTTTGTGGGGACGATTTACCTGGTGTTTCTTTCGCTGGCGGTCTCGGCGCCGATCGGGGTTTTGGCCGCGATTTATCTGAACGAGTATGCGCGCGACCATTGGTTTAACCGCCTGATCAACCTGGCGGTGATCAACCTGGCGGGGGTGCCGAGCATTGTGCACGCCTTGTTCGGGTTGGGGGCGTTCGTTTACGCGGCGAACCTGGGGTATTCGATTCTGTCGGCTTCGCTGACGTTGGCGATCATGACCTTGCCGGTGATCATTGCGAGCACGCGGGAGGCGCTGGCCAGCGTGCCGCGCAGTTTCCGGGAAGCGTGTTGGAACGTGGGGGCGACGCGGTGGCAGACGATTCGGGCGGTGGTGTTGCCGAACTCGCTCAGCGGGATCTTGACGGGGGTCATTCTGCAGGTGAGTCGGGCGGCGGGGGAAACGGCCCCGATCATGTTTACGGGGGCGGTGTTTTTCAAGGCGGTGCAGAAGGGCGATCTGTTTCCCTATCACCTGAACGAGCAGTGCATGGCGTTGTCGATGCACTTGTACACGATCTCGACGCAGGTCCCTGGGGTGCGGGAGTCGATCCCGTTTGCGACCGCGGTGGTGTTGTTGGGGTCGGTGTTGTTGGTGAACGCCCTGGCCATTGCGCTGCGGGCCTACATGCGGTCGCGCAAGAAATGGTGACCTCGGGTTCCACGAAGGAAGTTCCGCCCATCGAGGCCCGCAACCTGCGGCTGGCTTATGGCGCGCGGGAGGTCTTGCATGGCGTTTCCTTCCAGGTCGAGCGGCACGAGATCTTTGGCATCATCGGTCCGGCGCAATCCGGAAAGACCTCCCTGTTGCGGTGTTTGAATCGGACCCTCGATTTCGTGCCGGGGGCGAGTTTTAGCGGGGAGCTGCGGGTGGATGGGGAGGAGGTGGCGCGGATGAGGGATTTGCACGCCTTGCGTCGGAAGATCGGGATGGTGGCGCCGCTGCCGGTGGGGTTGCCGATTTCGATTTACGACAATGTGGCGTTCGCGCCGCGGTGTGCGGGGCTGCGGCGCAAGTCCGACTTGGACGACCTGGTGGAGCAGTGTTTGCGGCAAGCGGCGCTGTGGGACGAGGTGAAGGATCGGCTGGACAGTTTGGGGACGAAGCTTTCGGGGGGGCAGCAGCAGCGGTTGACGATTGCGCGGGCGCTTTCGCACCAGCCGGAGATCCTGTGTTTGGACGAGTTTTCGATTGCGATCGATCCGGTTACGACGATGCGGATTGAGGACGTGTTGCGGGAGTTACGTTCGACGATGACGATCGTGCTGGTGACGAATTTGACGCAGCAGGCGCGGCGTTTGGCGGACCGGACGATGTTTTTGTGGAACGGCGAGGTGGTCGAGTTGGGGCCGAGCGAGGTGGTGTTTGGCGACACGCCGCGGGATCGGCGCACCTACGAGTATGTTCACGGGGTATTCGGATGAGCGAGGCGGCGTTCAGCATTACAACGCGGGGTCTGAGCCTCTGGTATGGGAAGTTCCAGGCATTGGCGGAGGTGAGCATCGACATCAAGCACGGGCTGATCACGTCGCTGATCGGCCCGTCGGGGTGTGGCAAGACCACGTTGCTGCGCTGTTTCAACCGGGTGAACGAGCGCTATGGCTACGTGACGACGCAAGGCGAGATTCGGGTGCTGGGCAAGAACATTTACGATGCGGATGTCTCGCTGATCGAGCTGAGGAAAGCGGTGGGGATGGTGTTTCAGCGGCCCAATCCCCTGCCGATCTCGGTGTACGAGAACGTGGTGTTTGGGTTGCGGATTCACAATGCGCGGGCGGCCCTGACGCGGTCGATGCGGGACGAAGCGGTGGAGAAGGCGTTGCGGGAAGTGGGGTTATGGGAGGATTTGAAGGATCGGCTGGACGAACGGGCGATTGGGCTGCAACTGGAACAGCAGCAGAAGCTGTGCATTGCGCGGTTGCTGCCGTTGAAGCCGGAGGTGATCCTGATGGACGAACCGTGTTCGGCGCTGGACGTGGCGGGGACGCGGGCGATTGAGGAGTTGATGTTTGCGTTGCGGGGGCGCTACACGATGGTGATTGTGACGCACAACATGGCCCAGGCGCGGCGGGCCAGCGACGAGTGCATTTTCATGTTGCTGGGCCGGGTGATCGAGCATCGGCGGACGGAGGAGTTGTTCCTGAGTCCGCGGGATCCGAAGACGGCGGAGTATATCGAGGGGCGCTACGGGTGAGGGGGCGGGTGGGCGGGTGGGATGGCGCTTGCCGAATCCAGGGTCGCGGCCTAGGGTCGGTGGATCAACCTAAGCCAATTGGGCCGTCGGGGCTGCGCTGTCCGCGAGTGTCTCCGGTTGGAGGGGTGGCTTGGGGCAATCCTTATCCATTGGATAGTGTTTATGTTCTGCGCTGATGCTGCGAATCGGTCGGGGGGCCTGAGATGGGGAGGGTGGGGGCGGTGGACTTGGGGGGCATGGTTGCTGGCGTTGGGGTGGGGAGGGGGTGGCGTGGGGCAGGCGGGCGAAGGGGGCGCGCTGGTGTGGGAGATCGGGCGCGCGGACGGAGGGAATGCGGAGTTCGCGTTGGCGCCGTCGGGGTATGGGCAGTATCGGGAGGACGGGTTTTTTGTGGTGGGGCGGTCGGAAGCGAGGCGGGATTGGCCGTATGTGCATCCTGGTCCGGCGGATGGGTGGGCGGGGGGGCGGTCGCACACGTTCACGGTGGCGTTTGCGCTGGAGGATGGGAGTTGGGAGGGGGAGAGCGTGTTACGGGTGAGGTTGGTGGACACCCATGCGGGGGCGCCTCCCGAGTTGAGGGTGACGGTGAACGGGCGGGAATTTCGGCGGGGGTTGCCGGCGGGGGCTGGGGACGCGTCGGTGTTTGGGGATCCGAGCCGGGGGCGTGCGCACGGGCTCGAGGTGGTGTTTCCGAGTTCGCTGCTGCGGGCGGGGGCGAACGAGGTGACGCTGACGACGGTATCGGGGAGTTGGTTGTTGTATGACTGGTTGGGGCTGGAGGTGCCGGGTGGGGCACGGTTGGGGGCGATGAGCGGGACGGTGGTGGGGGCGATCGAGTCCTTGCCGGTGTTGGTGGAGCGGGAGGGGCGATTGGAGCAGACGGTGAGGGTGGCGGTTCGGAACATGGGGGAGGCGGCGGAGGGGCGGCTGACGGTGGAGGGGGCGGCGCCGGTGGTGGTGGCGATGCCGGAGGGGGCGGCGCATTTCGAGGTGTCGGTGCCGGCGGTGGAGGCGGAGCGGAGCGTGGGGGTGCGGGTGGAAGTGGGGGGCAAGGAGGTGGCGAGTCGGCGGGTGACCTTGCGTCCGGTGCGGCGGTGGGTGGTGTATTTGCTGCCGCATTCGCACGTTGACATTGGCTACACGCATGTGCAGACGGAGGTGGAGGAGGCGCAGTGGAAGTATTTGGAGATGGCGATGGAGGCGGCGCGGGCCTCGGCGCATCATCCGGCGGGGTCGCGGTTCAAGTGGAACGTGGAAGTGTTGTGGGCGGTGGATTCGTATTTGCGGCAAGCGACGCCGGAGAAGCGGGAGGCGTTTTTCGAGGCGGTGCGGGCGGGGCAGGTTGGGTTGCAGGCGTTGTATGGGAATCAACTGACGGGACTATGCCGGCCGCAGGAGTTGATGCGGTTGATGGGCTTCGCGCAGGAGTTGGGTCGGAGGGCTGGGGTGCCGGTGGAGTCGGCGATGATCACGGACGTGCCGGGGTATACGTGGGGGATGGTGCCGGCGTTGGTGCACAGTGGGGTGCGCTACTTTTCGATTGGGCCGAACGGGGGGGATCGCATTGGGAACACGGCGAAGGCGTGGGGGGACAAGCCGTTCTGGTGGGTGGGCCCGAACGAGCGGGACCGGGTGCTGGTGTGGATGACCGGGACGGGATATTACCGGGTGTTCAGTTCCCCTGAGAACCTGCTGAGTTACCTGGGGCAATTGGAGGCGAAAGGCTATGCCTACGATTACGTGCAGGTGCGTCATTGTTTGGGGGACAACGGGGCTCCCGACGTGGGGTTTGCGGACACGGTGCGACAATGGAATGAGAGGTATGCGTATCCGAAGCTGGTGATTGCGACGACGGAGGAGATGTTTCGGGACTTCGAGCGGCGCTACGGGGATCGGATCCCGACGGCCCGGGGGGATTTCACGCCGTATTGGGAGGATGGGGCGGGGTCGAGTGCGCGGGAGACAGCGATGAACCGGGCGTCGGCGGATCGTTTGGTGCAAGCGGAGGCGTTGTGGGCGAGATTTCGTCCCGAGGCGTATCCGGCGGAGGCGTTTTATCAGGCCTGGCGGGACGTCCTGCTTTACGATGAGCACACCTGGGGGGCGCACAACAGCATCAGCGAGCCGGATCATCCGTTCGTGAAGAGCCAATGGGCGATCAAACAGGCCTTTGCGTTGGAGGGAGATCGGCAGTCGCGGGCGTTGTTGGCGGGGGCGGACGAGGGGCGGGGGGATCTGGTGGGGGCGGCGGGGTTGGAGGTGATCGACGTGATGAACACGACGGGGCACAGTCTGGCGAACACGCTGGTGGTGGTGCCGCCGGAGTGGTCGCGGGCGGGGGACGCGGTGGGGACGAGCGCAACGAACCTGAGTGCGGCGGCGACCCAGCGACTGAGCACTGGGGAACTCATATTCCGGCCTTGCTTGGGCGGGCAGATGCAGGCCCGGTACTACATTGGGAGCGGAGGGGGCCGGCGAGGGAGTTTGGAGGGTGGCGGGGTGATGGCGGAGGGCATGGAGTTGCGGAGCGAGAAGGTGACGGGGCGTCGCGGGGTGGTTCTGCGAGTTGATCCGACGACTGGGGGGATCGCGAGTCTGGTGGTGGATGGACGGGAGTTGGTGGACCAGAAGGCGGGGTTTGGGTTGAACGAGTACTTTTACCTGCCGGGGAGCGACGTGGCGGGGGTGCGTCGGAGCGGGCCGGTGCGGGTGGCGGTGAAGGAACGGGGGCCGCTGCTGGCCTCGCTGGTGGTGGAGGGGGAGGCGCCTGGGTGTCACCGGCTGACGCGGGAGTATCGGCTGCATGCGATGCGGGGTTACGTGGAGGTGGTGGATACGGTGGACAAGCAAGCGGTGCGGGCGAAGGAGGGGGTGCATTTTGGGTTTCCGTTTGACGTTCCTGGCGGGGTGGTGCGGATGGATGTGCCGTGGGGGGTGGTGCGGCCGGAGGAGGATCAGTTGGTGGGGGCGTGTCGGAATTGGTTTACGGTGCAGCGGTGGGTGGATATTTCGAACGAAGGGATGGGGGTGACGCTGCTGACGCCCGACGCGCCGCTGGTGCAGGTGGGGGCGATGACGGCGAACCTGATTGGGGGGTTGGCGGGGTCCAAGCTGTGGCTGGAGCGGATCGAGCCTTCGGGGACGATTTACTCGTGGGCGATGAACAATCACTGGCATACCAATTACCGGGCGGAGCAGGAGGGGCCGACGGTGTTTCGGTATGTGATCGTGCCGCACGAGGGGGGGGCGGCGGATCAGGTGTCGATGCGGGCACAGAGGGTGGCGATGGAACTGAGCCAACCGCCGGTGGTGATGCGGGCGCGGGGTGATCTGGGGCGGGGGCAGCCCTTTCAGGTGGTGGGGGGCAGCGGGTCGGGGGCGGTGCAGGTGGCGGGCTTCAAGCCGAGCGAGGATGGGCGGGCGTGGATTCTAAGGCTGTTCGGGTACTCCGGGGAGGACGAGGTGGTGACCGTGACCTGGGGCGAGCCGAAGCCGGTGCGTGTGTGGCTGAGCGACAACAGCGAGCGGCCAGGGAGGGAGGTGCAGGGCAAGGTGGAGGTGCCGGCGTGGGGCTTGGTGACGTTGCGGGCGGAGCGGCCGTAAAGGGGTCAGGGGCGCGGGCAAGGGACGACGTTTTATGAGCGCGAACAATCTCGGTTCAACGTGGCGAGCGAGTGTGGGGTTGTGTTTTGTGGCCTTCTGGGTCGGGGCGCAGGAGACGGGACCGCGGGCCGCGTGGGACGCGGGGGTGCGGGCTCATCGAATGGGAACTCTGGTGGTGGAGGCGCCGCCGGGGACGGAGGTGCGGGTGGAGCAGGTGCGTCACGAGTTTTGGTTTGGGGCAGCGCTGGCGAACCAGATGTTCGTGGGGCGCGGGGGGACGGCCGATGCGGAGCGGTATCGGGTGCTGTTTCTGACCAACTTCAATGCGGCGGTGACGGAGAACGCGTTGAAGTGGCACGTGATGGAGCCGCAGCGAGGGCGGGTGGATTACACGGTGGTGGAGGCCATGTTGGCCTGGGCGAAGGAGCATCGGATTCCGCTGCGCGGGCACAACATTTACTGGGGCGTGCCCAACCGGGTGCCGGACTGGCAGAAGTCGATGGAGGAGGGGACGTTGCGGGAGACGCTGCGGGCGCGGGCGTTGGACGTGGGGCGAAGGTATCGGGGGCAGTTCGCCGAGTATGATCTGAACAACGAGATGCTACATGCCAACTACTACGAGGATCGGTTGGGGAGGGGGATCACTGGAGAGATGGCGAGGTGGGTGCGGGAGGCGGATCCGGAGGCGGTGTTGTATTTCAACGACTACAATATTCTGACT
>CAZVRY010000052.1:21885-31579 GCA_964629545.1 uncultured Verrucomicrobiota bacterium
GGGCGGCGGGGGGCCGATCCCGGCGCGCCCCTTCGGGGCTCCTGGGCGGCGGGGGGCCCGTGCGGGGGGATTGGGGTGCAGGGGCACTCGCACGGGGACACCTTTGATGCCGGGGTGGTGCAGCGGTCGCTCGACAAGCTGGCGGCGCTGAAGCTCCCCATCCGGATCACAGAGTTCAACTTCCCGGGGCAGCATTCGAAGCACTATCAGCAGCGGGGGGCGCGGTTGACGGAGGAGGAGGAGGGAGCGAAGGCGCGGGCAATGGTCGATTACCTGCGGCTTTGCTTCGCTCACCCGGCCGTGGAGGGGGTTCTGTTCTGGGGGTTTTGGGAGGGGGCGAATTGGATTCCGGTGTCGTCGTTATATAGGCGGGATTGGAGTCCCACGCCGGCGGGGGAGGCGTATCGGGACTTGGTGTATCGGGAGTGGTGGACGCGGGCGTCAGGGAAAACGGATGGGCAGGGGCGCTGGGAAGTGAAGGCGTTCTACGGGGAGCACCGCGTGACGGTGGGGGCAGAGACTCGGAGCGTGGAGTTGCGTCGAAAGGAGGGGAAGCGGGTCGTGGTGGCGGGGGGAGCGTGAGAAGGGATTGCGGGTTGCGGGTTGCGAGTGGAAGCGCGCAGTCCCGGTTGTGTCTTGGTTGACACCGCCCGGACCGTGCGTCGTTCGAGGTGGAGAGGCGTGCGGTCGCCGTCCTCAATCATCATGGTGGGGCAGACTTTGACGGAGGGAGGGGGGATGTTGGATTGGCGGCAGTGTCCCACCGATTGGCGCGGGGTTGGCCGGGGCCTCGGGGGGATCGGTAGAGGAACACAGTCGAGCTCTTGTCGCTGTGCGCGGGGGAGGCGCGTGTGAGGGAGGGAAAAGCAGAAAGGGCAGGAGAAGCCGGAGCTTCGCCTGCCCGGGTGGGATCGAGGGGAGGGCGTCGGTTATGAACGCCGACGCAGCGTAGCGAGGCCAAGGAAGCCGCAGGAGAGGAGCAGCAGCGTGGCTCCGGCTTCAGGGACGGCAGGTCCTTGCGCCGTGATCGAGTCCGAATAGCCGTCCATGCGGACATACAGGGTGATATCGCCGGAATACTTGGCGATGTCGGCGAGATCTGCGGCGAGGGCTTCCGGTGTGTTGACACCGTAGGCGCCCCACCACGCGAAGCCGGCGCTGCCGATTACGCCCCCGCTGTACTCGATCCAAGAAGAGGGGGTGAGCCACGTTTGGCCGTAATAATCATCGTAGAAATCGGTGGTCACCCCGTCCCAGACGTAGGACATGGCGATTTGGAAGTTTTTCGCCGTGAGGGAGGTGATGGTCTCGCCGGGCATCCAATAGATGAAATGGAGGCGTTTGCCCAGGTCACCGAAGCTATAGACGGTGACGTCCTCGGCCTCGTAGTCGGTGGTGCCGACGTTGGCTGGGTTGATGCCGTTGTCCATGTTCACGAAGGTGCCTGCGGCGGCAGCAGCGAAGGCACTGGTTTCCCAGGGGGCATAAGCGGGAGATCCGTACTTGTTGGGAGCGCTATCGAGGTAGAGGGCGGCTTGCGACGTGATGGGCAGGGCGCCGAGGATTGCCGCGATGAGGATGGGGAGGGAGGATTGTCTCATGAGTTTTGTCGGGATGTTCGTTGTGGTTGTTAAGGACTATTGAACGGTCGGAGACGGAGCATTCCCAGTGCCGAGGAGGGCCAAGAACGGAATTTGACGATAAGCAATTCGCATTCAATGACATATGGACATAATTTGTGGTTCATATCTACATTAGTCTCACGGCTGAGTGTGGGGGTGTAAGAGAATCCGACATTTGAAAAGGGACCGCGAATCCTGCGATTGATGTATCATATTGCGTGTCAATGGAATATGTGAATCTCGGAGTCGTAAGCGGGCGAAGCCGTGGTTGTCAAAAGGACCGTCAGTGAGAGGCAGCATCGCGGTCGTTCTCTTAAGTATTTTGTAGTAAGAGAGATGCAGACTGATGCGACTGTAAAGTCTGCCGACGCCGGGGGCGGCGAGGATGCCGGCGGTCCGGCTGCACGGAGGTCGGCCGACCGGGTGCCGTCGGCGTGATCCTGGCCGCCAACTCGGGGATGCGGCGATGGTCGTGGTTGCTGGTCGCGATTGCTTGCTTCGCTGGGCGGCTGAGTATAGGCGTTGTCGGTGATCCCCCTGGGTTCTGGCGCCAGGGTGCCGGGCGGTTGCGGTTTCTGTTGGGGTAGGGATCTTGTCGATCGAGGCGGCGAGCGGGGGGCGTTGGTCGGCGGAGCGGGCGAACGCCTGGTATGCGGCGCAGCCGTGGTTAGTGGGGTGCAATTACGCTCCGGCGACGGCGATCAATCAACTAGAATCCTTGCCGCCCAGAACTTGATCAAGTCGAGTCAAGTTCTCGTCCCGTCCCTCCTGCCGGCAAGGATTCTACAGAGCGAGGCGTGGAGATTGGGGTCCAGACGGCGAAGGCGCGTTGCACGAAAATGGGGGCCGGAGCGGGTCTGAGGTCACGCCTCGCTAGAGATGTGGCAGGAGGAGACGTTCGATGCGGCGACGATCGAGCGGGAGTTGGCCTTGGCGGAGGGTTTGGGTTTTACGAGCCTCCGCATTTTTCTGCATGACCTGGTGTGGCAGGCGGATCCGGAGGGTTTCAAGAAGCGGATCGAGCGGTTTCTGGAGATGGCGGATGGGCATCGGCTGGGGGTGATGGTGGTGCTGTTCGATGCGGTGTGGGATCCGTTTCCGAAGGCGGGTCACCAGCGGGAGCCGAGGCCGCATGTGCACAATTCGGGTTGGGTGCAGAGTCCGGGGGCGGAGGTGCTGAAGGACGGGCGGCGTCAGGATGCGTTGAGGCCCTATGTGCAGGATATTCTGCGGCATTTCGGGCGGGATCGGAGGGTGCAGATTTGGGATTTGTTCAACGAAGTGGACAATCCGAATGTGAGTGCTTATGGGAAATTGGGGATTCGTGGCGGGGAAGACGCAGACGCAGCACCCGTGGGACAGTTGGACTCGGCAGTATACAGCGGAGCCGCCGGTGTGGTTTCACGAGATCTTCCGGGGTGATGGGACGCCTTATCGGGAGGAGGAGGTGCGGTATATCAGGGGTTTAACCGGTCGATAGGTGTGCGGGTGAATAGGCGGGTGGGTGGGGCGTCTGAGGTCTGCATGCGGCGGTGGATGCGCCGTTTGTGGGTGACCTCCGCTGGCGTGGTGGAGGGGGGTGGCCTGGGGGCTGGCGGGAAGGGACTTTACCCGGGGGCCGGGTGGGGGTAGTTTGAGGACCGAGCGGCCCAGGTTGGGGAGGGGTGATGGGGCTGGTGTGGGCGGCGGGTCGGCGTGACGACGAAGACGGCCATGAAAACGAGACTGCTGGTTTGGGCGATGACGTGCTGGATTGGGGTAGGCGTTGGGGGTGCCGATGGAGCGAATTCGAGTCCTCCTGTGTACACGGCTCCGCCCGTGCCGGCTGAGGCGGCGCCGGTGGCAGGGGCTCCGGTTTGGACTCCTGCGGTGCCTGCAGCGACCCCGGTGGCGGCGGCGGGTGCGTCGGGGGCAGCGGTTTCTGGTGAGCGGAGTGCGGCGGAGTTGGAGGCGTTGGTGGCGCCGATCGCGTTGTATCCTGATCCGCTGATTGCGACTTTGTTACCGGCGTCGGTGTATGCGGTGGAGATTGTCTTGGCGGCGCGTTTCTTGGAGGACACGAACAACTTGGCGAAGCTGGAGGCGCAGACTTGGGATCCGAATGTGAAGGCGCTGGCGAGGTTTCCGGAGGTTTTGCGGCAAATGAACAGCGACCTGAAGTGGACGATCGAGCTCGGGCAGGCATTTTTGGCGCAGGAGGCGGAGTTGATGGGGGCGATCCAGACGATGCGTGCGAAGGCGCAGGCGGTCGGCGCACTAAAGACGACGCCCGAGCAGACGGTCGTGGTGACGAATGCGATTGTTCAGCGGATCTACGAGCAGCAGGTGGTGTATGTGACGAACACGGTGATCCAGGTACAGCCGTCGAACCCGGAGGTGATTTATGTGCCGCAGTATAGTCCGGCGGTGGTGTATTCACCGGCGGTGGTCTATTACGATCCATGGGTTCCGGTGGTGACGTTCGGGGCGGCGGTGGCGGTGGGTGCGATCATCGCCAACAACTGCGACTGGTGGTATGGGGGGAGTTGGGTAGGGGGTTGGGGCGGGTCGTTTTATTGGGCGGCCGGTTGTCCGCCCTACTATCCGCCTCCGCGAGGGTGTCATCCACCGCCCTACTGTCCGCCTCCGGGCCACCCGCCTCCTCCGCACCATCCGCCTCCGCATCATGTGTCTCCCAGGGGGGGGTCTCCATGGGCGGTGGCGGGTTCCGGGGGGTCGGTCCCGGGCGGGGCAGGGGGCCGAGAGGTCGGGGTAGGCCCGGGGGGAGTAGGGCGGCCGGGGGCACCGCCGATTGGGGTGGCGGCGCGGTCGGAGGTTTCGTCGGCATCGTCGTCTCCGGGCGGGCAGCGTTGGCAGCCGGATCAGCGGCGGATGAGCGTTTCCGGGGTATCGCCGTCGGCGGGCGGTCGGACCGTGCAGGCGAGTCGGGGGCCGTCGGCGGTTCGGCCCGGGGTTGTTGGCGGGGCGGGGGCAGCGCGTTCGGAAGTGAGTGCTCGGGCCGGGGGTGCGACGATGGCGGGGAGGGCTGGCAGCGTGGGGAGTGGCGTGGGGGGGCAGGCGGGAGGCTACTCGGCGGCGGTGGGGTCGCGACCGGTTGCTCCCGCGGCGTCTTCGCGGCCGGCTTCTGTGGGGTCGGCGGTTTCGTCTGGAACCAGGCCGGCGTCGTTGGCGGGGCGATCGGAGGTGGTGGGTCGCGCGGGGACGCCGGGGGCGAGGGGGGTAGTGGCGGCGCCGTCGGCATCGCCTGGTGGAACTTCGCGTGGGGCGATGGAGCGTTCGGCGGGGCCGGCTCGGGTTCCGACGGCGACAGCGGCGGCGGTTTCGCGCGTGGGGCCTTCGTATTCACCGAGTGCCGGGTCGGTCGCGAGGTCGGCTTCGAGGGGGTCGGTTGTGGGGGCGTCGCCGCGAGCGGCGGGGTCGCCAAGCGTTGTTCGGCCGGCTCCGGCTTGGTCCGGGTCGCCTTCGGTGGGATCGGTATCGCGGCCGGCGGGTGGGTTAGGGGGCAGCGGTCGGGTGGGGGTGGCGCCCTCTTACGGGGCGCGGGGTTCGATGAGCATGCCGAGCGGGAGTTATGGAGGGGGTCGGGGTGGGATGAGCGTGCCCAGTGGCGGGATGCGTGGTGGCGGGGCCGTTCCGAGTCCGAGTATGGGGGGAATGCGTGGGGGAGGGGGTACGGTGGCAGCTCGGAGGTGAGTAGGAGAGCGGGGGTCGTGCTGGGTTTGGCGGCGATGGACCCCCGAGGCGCAGAGGCACAGCGTGGTCGGTTGGAAAGGTAACGGCCGGGGTGAGGGGCGAACGTTGATGGGGAGGGGTTAGCGCCGGACGGGGGCGGAGGTGCGTTCGACGATCCAGGCGTAGTCCTGGTCGTTGCGCGGGTTGACGGGGATGCGGGCGAAATCGACTCTGCGGACGGGGTATTTGGTGACCATGCCCTTCCACTTATGGATTTCGGAGTGGCCGTCGGCGAAGGCGAATCCGCAGGCGTTGTTGTGGGAGTTGGCGGGGAAATCGATCCACTCGGCGATGCCTTGGGCGTTGAAGAAGGCGCCGTCGTTGATGGAGTCGGGGTGTTCGTCGACGAAGACCCACAATTTGACTGGGGGCGGGTCTGTGACGTCGGTGGTTTTGATGAAGACCTTATCGCAGTTGAGGAGGCCGTCGGAGGCGGATTTGTTGCCGAATCCGACGGCTCCGTTCATGGAGACGCTGCGGACGCGTTCGGTCCAGCCGCGGGCGCGTTGGGAGGCGTGGAGGTAGTTATCGGCTGGGCATTTATAGATTTTGTAGGCGTGGCCTGAGTATTTGGCGAGGACAGCGAAGCCTGGGTCGGTGAGGAAGAGGCGGTTGGTGTTATGGGGGCTGGTGTCCCAGGAGAGCCAGCCCATGATCCAGGGGTAGTAATTGCCGGTGGTGCCGATGCGGGATCCGGACTGGGCGACGGAGCGGTGCACGTTCATGGGGAAGTGCTCGGCGTTGTCGCCGGTGTAGAGGCTGACGGCGGTCATGAGTTGTTTGGTATTGCTCATGCACATGATGCCCTGGGCCTTGGTTTTGGCTTTACCGAGGGCAGGGAGGAGCATACTGGCGAGGATGGCGATGATGGCGATGACGACGAGGAGTTCGATGAGCGTGAACCCTCGGGGACGCTGGGGGCAGGTGGGTCGGGTCATGGACGCGTTGTGGGGTCGGAGTTGTTGCTGATGGGGGTAGGATAAGGGTTGGGGCGTGGGGGGGCAACCGGAGTTTCGGGTGGGGTCAGGGGTTTGGGATGAGGGGGCTCATGATGTTTTGCGTGGCGGCGTGGGGTTGGGATCGGCGGGTGGGGCAGGGGGAGTGGGGGTGAGGTCATCCCGGACGTATTGCACGCCCGGGGCAGTGAGCAGTTGGTGGAGTTCCTCTGGGGTGAGGTCAGGGCGGACGACAACGCCCATGGGGTGGCCGAAGAAGAGTTTCTGGTTGCAGTGGTTGAGGCAGGCATTGATGCGGCCGTAGAGTTGGCCGGAAGGGCGGTCGACGGCGATGGTGAAGGTGGCGTTGGCGAAGGCGATGGAGCGGACTTCTGGGAGGCGGGAGATTTTGCGGACGAAGAGTTCGCGCAGGCGTTGCGGTTGGTGGCGGAGGTAGCGGTAGGTAAAGAGGGTGATGAGGGCGAGGAAGACGAAGCCGCCGAGGCCGACGCCAGAGAAGAGGAGGTAAGCGGCGCCGCCGAGGCCGACGGCCATGAGGCCGAGCCAAAGGTATTGGGAGGGTCGGAGGTAGCCGATACGTTCGATGAACTCGCCGGCGCGTTCGCGGAGGGAGGAGGGGCGGTTTTGGCCGCTTTCGGTATCGCGGCGGAGGGCGCGGAGGTCTTGGATGAGTTCGCGGGCTTCCTGGTAGCGGTCGGTGGGGAGTTTGCGGAGGCAGCGGGAGACGATGCGTTGGAGGTCGGTGGGGAGGCTGGGCTTGCGGCTGAGGAGGGAGGGGGTGTCATCGAAGGCGACCGCGTGCATGGTTTCCATGAGGGTGGATCGATGGAAGGGGACTTCGCCGGTGGCCATTTCGAACATCATGACGCCGAGGGAGAAGAGGTCACTGCGGGCATCGACGGGCAGGCCTTTGATTTGCTCGGGGCTCATGTAGGCGGGGGTGCCCTTGACGGCGCCGACTTGGGTTTGGGTCATGGTGGAGAGGTCACTGTGGGCGGGGTTGGTTTGGGTGGTGGCATCTCCGGAGTCGATGAGTTTAGCGAGGCCGAAGTCGAGGATTTTGACATGGCCGTCGTGGGTCAGGATGACGTTGGCGGGTTTGATATCGCGGTGGACGATGCCCATGGTGTGGGCTTTGGCGAGGCCTTGGGCGATTTGGAGGGCGACGTCGATGGCGCCGAGGAGGTCGAGTTCACGGGTGCGGATGAGGTCGCGGACGGTGCGGCCTTCGACGAGTTCCATGGCAATGAAGACGGAGCCGTCGACTTCGTCGACGTCGTAGACTTGGGCGATGGTGGGGTGGCTGATGCGGGCGGCGGCGCGGGCTTCGAGGATAAAGCGTTTGCTGCGTTCGGGATCGGCGGTGAGTTCGCGGGAGAGGAGTTTTAGGGCGACAGGTCGTTGGAGTCTGGTATCGAGGGCGCGGTAGACGACGCCCATGCCGCCTTGGCCGACGCCGGCTTCCAGCCGGTAGTGTTTGAGAGCTTGGCCGACGAGCGGGTAGAGGGCGACCGTGCTGGCGTGCGGTTCCATAGCGAGAGAGCGCGTGGCTACCGGATAACGCGAGAGGGGGTCCGCCGTCGAGACGGATTTGCGCTGCCGTCATGCGCGGCCTGGGCGGTTGGTTCCAGGCGGAGGTGGATGGATTCGCGGGAAGGGGACCTGGGCTGGCCGCGGGTTGCGAGGATTTCGCGGATGGCAAGCGGGATCGGGCGGGGCGGCTCCTACGTGCGTCCTCGGCACGGCGCAGATGGTCAGGCCCCGTCCCGCCCTGGTGGGCTGGGGCGCTGTTGGCTCCTGGTCCCGCGGCCGCGGGATTGCTTCCCAGTCACCGAGCGAGGGCTCTGCCCTTTCGTCGTGCCTCGCCAGAAGCCAACGTCGCCTCCTGCGAAACCCGAGGTTATTTCTGCACAGACCCTAAGGGTTGTTGTTGACGGGTTGGCTGCGGTGTTCGCAGATCCAGGTATGGGCTTGGTCGGCGACCTTGGCGAGCACGAGCAAGTCATCGCGGCCGAAGCTATCGGCATTCTTCCACTGATCGCCGTCTTTGTAGATGCGGCAGACGGTCACGTTATGGCGGATGGTATCGCCGACGGAATTCTCCCAGATAGCGGCTTTGATGGCGCCGAGGCGGATGGAGTGGACGGGTTTGTTGGGGGTGGGGTTGGGGGCGGGGGTTGGGGCAGGGCGGACCTGGTTACGCATGTTGTTCATATGGATCTCCTTGGTGGTGGCTTCAGGGGTCGCCGGGGCGGTTTGGCGAGGCCACCGGACATCGCGTCCGCCGGGTGAGAGGGCAACCTTCCTATTCGTTACGGGCCCACCTTAGCTGCTGGGCGCGATTCGTCAAGGCGGGGCGAGGGGAGAAACCAGTGGCCGAGGGGGTCTGGGGGTGGGGGGGCGTCGAGGGGGTGGATGACGTAGATGGTGTTTTTGGAGGCGGCCCAGGCGCGGGCGAAGTTCTCGCGGGGGAACGTGCGGCGGACGTTGTCGAGTCGGGTGCCGGGGTCGTTGACGACGACGTCGCCGTCGGGGGTAAAGCCGACGAGGACGACGAGGTGCCCGTTGCCTGGGTCTGGGCGGCCGCGGAGGAGGTTGTAGGAGAGGGAGGCGGCGATGGGGATTTCGGCGACGATCCAGTCTTCGAGTTGGGCGATATCGTCGAGGCGTGTGACGTAGGCGCGGGTTTGGGGGAGGGAACCGGCGAAGGCGGTGTTGAATGGCCAGTTTCCGGTGCCCGGCCATTGGGGGTCGAGGACGCCGGCGACGACGGTTGGGACGTCGAGTTGGAGTTCGGGGCGGTGGCGGCGGGCGGCCCAGTAATGGAGGATCATGGAGACGCTGGTGGGGCTGCACCATTCTTGTTCTCCGCCTGGGTAGTTGAGTTGGGATTTGCGGGGGACGTCGAGGATGAGTCCCCAGGCTTTCTTGTTGGGCGGCAGGGGGAGAGGGGGGGTGCGGGTATCGGCGACGGAGCAGCCGAGGAAGCGGAGGGCGTGGGGGCCGGCGCCTCCCTGGAAGGTGAGGCGGAGTTGGAGGCTGGGGGCAACGGCGTTGAGGGCGAGGGTATCGGTGAGCACATCGCCGTCTTGGTCTTTTTGGTGGTTGACGCTTTCTCTGGGGTGGAGGGTGGGGTCACCGGACCAGAGTGCGAGCGTGTAGAATTTGGAGGTGCGATCTGGCCAGAGGGCGCGGGCTTCGAGGCGGAGGGATTCGGCTTGGCGGAGGTGGACGTTCCAGGAGAGGACGAGTTCGTTCCATGGCTGGCGGGGGGTCCAGGTTGGGGAGGAGGACACGATGGTGGTGCCGTTGGTGGTGGAGGTGAAGTCATGGAAGTGTTCGCGGCCGAGGAATTGTCGGGTGGAGGCGGCATCCCCCCGAGGA
>CAZVRY010000053.1:0-31011 GCA_964629545.1 uncultured Verrucomicrobiota bacterium
ACGAATTCTGCCTCTTGCACTCTGCCTTCTGCCTTTCCGGTTCATGGAGAGGGTGACCGGAGGCCGGGTGAGGGGCCGTCCGAGTTTCGAATGAGAATGGCTGTTGGGGTCAGGGGGGCGGTTGACGCTGTCGGAAGGGGGCATTACTCTGGGGCGGTAGTTTTCTGAACATGATTGCCTCGACCCATCAAGCTACAGCCCCTAGCCAGCCGACGATTCGGATCGGCGACGAGCGTCTCATCAAGGTGACGGCCAGTGCTGGGCAGAAGGTACAGTCGTTGCTTGCCCGCCAGGGACGTTCCCAGGGTGTGCTGCGGGTGGCGGTGGTGGGGGGAGGCTGTTCGGGGTTGCAGTATAAGATGGATTTGCAGGATGGCCCGGCCCATCGGGACATCGTGGTGGAGAGCAGCGGGATCCGGGTGGTGGTGGATCCGAAGAGCGCCCTGTATGTCACGGGTTCGGAGTTGGACTATGTGGATGCGCTGCAGGGCGGCGGGTTCAAGGTGAAGAACCCGAACGCGGCGAGTTCCTGTTCGTGTGGCGAGAGTTTCAGCGCCTGAGCAGGGAGCTTCCGGAGCGAACGTTCCGACGCGCATGGGGAGCATGAACCGCAGACGTTTCCCCTCTCCCTTTCTCCCTCCCCCCGAGCTGAGTGATCGCTTCGCTGGAAAGGGTTGGGGGGAGGGACGGGGTGAGGAGCAAGTCCTTGACGACAAACAGACTGATGCGACTTCCAACCAAGGTGAAATATGCAGGCTAGGCCCGTGGATGCATTCGCGGTCTTGGGCATAGACCGTCGTCCGTGGCTGGACGGGGAGGATTTGAAGCGGCGATTTCTCGAGTTGGCATCCTCGGTGCATCCGGATCGGGTGCATGGAGGGGACGCGGCCACTCGCCAAGAAGCGCATGATTGTTACACGCGGTTGAACGCTGCTTGGCAGTGCCTGGCGGACCCCAAGGAGCGGCTGGGTCATTTGCTCGCGCTGGAACGGGGTCAGCGTCCGTCCGAGGTGCACGAGATTCCGTCGGAGACGGCGGCGCTTTTTCTTGAAGTGGCCGAGCTCGATCGGCGTGCGCAGGGGTTGGCGACGCGGCGCGCGGCGGCTGGTTCTCCCCTGTTACGGGTGGGTTTGGTGGCGGAGACAGCGCAGGTCGTGGAGGCGATCCGGGGCAAGCTGGCGCAGTTGGGGGTGCGTCAGCGGGCGATGGAGGTGGAGGTGCAGGGGTGGAACCGCCTGTGGGAGGTCGCGCCGCCTCCGGGTTCGCCGGGGCGGAGCGGGGCGTTGCCGTTGGGGGAGGCGGAAGCGGTGTGGCGCGCTCTGAGTTATCTGAGCCGTTGGACGCGTCAATTGCAGGAGCACCTGGTGCAGTTGGCCACGTGAGGGGCCGTGGGTGGATCTGAGTCTTTATGCGCAAGAAGTCTCTCTGTTGGGTTTGGGTAGGGGTGCTTGCGGTTTGTGGGGTGGGAGCGTCGGAGCCCGCCCCCTGGAAGCTGGCGCTAGCTGGCATGGCGTGGCCTTCGGGGGTTCGCGACTTGAACCCCACGAACCTCGCGCCCCTGGTGTTGGAGGCGTTCGGGTCGAACGCGGTGGTCAAGGCGGTGGTGTTTCTGCCCGGGGCCACGGACGAGTTATATCATTTTCGGCGCGCCCGGGTGGAGGTGGCCTTACCGCGGCCGACGTTCCTCGACGTGGTGGAGGCGTTGACGAATCAGACGTTCATTCGGGCGACCTTCCGTGCTCCGTTCCTGCTGCTGCATGCGAAGGAGGATCCGACCGAACCGCTCATCGAGGTGACGCACGAGGCCATGGCGGGGCGGCTTCGTCAGAAGCGGTTTCTTGGCCACTTGGTTTCTAACGATCGCGACTGGGACTTTGTGCAGCCGCTGCTGGAGCGGCGGCTGAATGTCTTCGTGCGGCCTCCGGGCGGGACCCAGGCCTCGTGGCACTTTTACCGGCACAGTCTGGCGGCCTGGGATCTCACGGGGTGGGAGGCGTTGGAGGCCGTCTCTCTGGCGGGGATGACGGCGGTGAGGGTAGAAAGGCGGGCTTTGGTGTTCAAGGGCGACACGAGGCCGCGGTTCGGGGGCATTTGGTAACGGGCTTGTCCTGGGAGGTCGGGCGTGGATACGGTTTGGGGATGATCGGTTTCGTGCGAGTTTGGGCTGTTGGGTGGCTGGGTTTGCTGGTTGGGATCGTTGGGGGTGGCCCGTGTTTGCAGGGGGGAGTTCCGGAGCCGATGGGGGCCTGGGATTTTGACGATGCCCAGAGATTGGGGAAGGCGACGGTGGGACGGGGCTTGAGGCTGGTGGGGCAACATCAGGCAGTGGCGGGGGTGCGGACGGGGGATGGGGCGGCGCGGGTTGGGGTGGGGAGTTACTATGAGTGCGAACATGGCCTGCAGCCGCAGGCGCCAGCGCGGGCGGTGAACCGATTCTCCCTGTTGTTCGATGTGCGGATACCGGTGTTGGGCCCCTGGTATTGCCTGTTCCAGACCGACCCGGACAATGCCAGCGACGGCGATTGCTTTGTGCGAGCGAGTAGTGGGACCGTGGGGGTGGGCGCGACCGGTTACTCGACGAAGCCGGTCATCGCGGGCCGTTGGCATCGCGTCCTGGTCACGGCGGACCATGCGGCGGGCATCTACCGCATCTTCCTGGATGGGGAGCGCATTCTGGAGGGATCCGGGCAGGCGGTCGACGGTCGGCTTTCCTTGGCGCCGACGCTCCTGTTGTTCGGGGACGAGGATGGCGAGGATGGGGTTTTGGATGTGAGCCGGGTGGCGGTTTATGACGTTTGCCTGAGCGAGGCGGAGGCCGCCGAACTGGGGGGCGTCGGGTCGGGTGACTCTTCCAACCAACCTCCGTGGTTGAACGCAGGCGCGGCGGGTCCCGCGGAGGTGAAGACGGGCGAGGGCGTGGTCTACCGGTTTACGGCGCAGGATCCCGAGGGTAGCCGGGTGTCGTTGCAGGTGGATTGGGGGGATGGGAGCGGGTTGTCAGGATGGAGCGCGCTGGTCGCATCCGGCACGCCGGTCGAGATGGCCCATACCTACCGTTGGCCAGGGATCTGGTCGGTGCGCGGTTTGGCCCGGGATGAGACGGGAGCGGTGGGCACGTGGGTGACCGTGCAGGCGGTGACGGTGAGCGGCCTGGCGCAGGTCGCGTTGACGACGGCACCCTATTTGCAGCATGTGCGGGCCGACGGGATGACGATCATGTGGGAGGCGGACGGTTTGGCGGCGGCGGTGGTGGAGTACGGAACGGGAGGGACCACCGCGGGCACCGTGACGGCGGGTGCGCAAGCTTCGGGGGCGAACACATGGATTTATCGGGCGGTCCTCCGCGGGTTGGAGGCGGGGACGGACTACGTCTTTCGGGTCCGGATGGGGGCGTTGGAGGCGGCCGGGTCGTTCTCGACCGCGCCGCAGGGCGAACCCGACTTTGCGTTTGCGGTGTGGGGGGACAGCCAGGGATCCAACCACGGCAGTTATGGGGCGGATCCCATGGAACCGACGAAGAGCATGTTTCGCCACATGGCGGCGACAGGGGTGGATCTGGCGGTGACGGTGGGGGATTTGGCCGAGAACGGCGACGCGTATGGGGACACCCGACAGTATTATCTGGATCGGGTCGCGGGGTTGTTGGGGTCGACGGTGCCTTGGTTTGTGGCGTGGGGGAACCACGACGCGGGGCCGAGTTCCGTGATTCGGCGTTTTGCCGATTTGCCCAGCCAGGGGCGGGCCGGGTTTCACGCGGGCTACGGGAGTTATTCCTTCGACTACGCAGGCTGCCATTTTGTGTGCCTGGATTACGCGAGCGCGGGGGCGGACATAGCGCAGTGGTTGGAGGGGGATTTGCAGTCCGCGGCGGCGCAGCAGGCGCGATTCCGGTTCCTGTTTGTGCATGTGCCGCCGTATTGCGAGCTGTGGATTGACGGGGACAGTGCTCTCCGCAGCGCGCTGGTGCCGTTGATGGAGCGTTACGGGGTGGATGTCTGTTTTAGCGGGCACACGCATGAGTATTCGCGCGGGTTCCTGAACGGGGTTCATTATTGCATCACCGGCGGAGGCAGTTGGCTGGATTTTCCCGAGGTGCTGGTGCGGGACTGGCCTCACATGACAGTCGGGGGCTACCACGCGATCGACGGCGTGACCCGGCCCGGGCCGGAGCGGGGGGGCGGGTTGATCAACCATTACGTCCGCGTCGACGTGCGAGGCAACTCGTTCGCCGCCTCGATGATCGGCTTCGAGCCGGACGGGACGGTGGCGGGGGTGCTGGATCGATTTGGGGCGAACCGGGTTCCGCCGTCGGCCCGGCCGCAGACGCCGGTTCTGGGGGGGCCGGCCGAGGTCGATGTGTGGGGTGGCGCCGGTCTCGAGTTGACGTGTTCGGCCTTTGCCGATCCCGATCCGGGCGATGGTCATTGGCGCAGTGTGTGGCGGTTGAGCCGGACGGCGGACGTGCAGTCGGGTGCGGGGATCGAGCTGGAGGCAATCACCGGGCCGGGGGTGGTTGTGTGGCGTCCGTCGCTGGCGGGATTGCTCCCGGGGCGGACGGTTTACGCGAGCGTGCAGCATGTGTCTACGGACGGTCAGGCCAGTGCCTTCGCGCCGCCGTGGGCGATTCGGCTGCGGCCGGACGTGGTCTTCGAGGAGGGTTTCGATTCGGTGCCGGAGTTCCACCTGCCGGTGGGATGGACGGCGGCGCATCGGACCACGGTGGATCGCGACGCGGAGGATCCGGAGGATCCGCGGTCGAGCACTTACTTGACGTGGACGGTGGTGAGCCGTGAGCGGTTGGCGAGGGTGTTTGGGGCGAACCGGGTGAATGTGCCGGAGGTGGTGCGGGGCCAGTCGATCTACGCGGAATCGGACCATCGGAGCGGGGTGCAATTGCAGTATTTGTTCTCGCCGGAGGTGGACTTGCGGGGGGTGACGAACGTGGTGCTGGCGCTGCGCAGCAACTACATGCAGAACCAAGACAGCATGGCGGCGGTGGAGTGCTCGCTGGACGGGGGCGGGTCGTGGCAGCCGGTGGCGTATTTTCTGGATGGCCCGGACGTGGTGGCGGGAGCAGGTGGCGCAGGGGTGGATGGAGTGGCGACGTTCACGCGGATCGACGACAGCGGGGTGCCGACGGCGGACGGGCGGCAAGCGAGTGGGGGGACTTACGGTGAACACGTTTTGGCGCGGCCGTTCGAGGCCCTGGCGGGGCGGGTGTTTGCGCGAGCGAACGACGATCCGACAGACGGCAAGCGGGTCGAGCGCTGGCGGTTGGCGGTGGCTGATGGTCAGTCCCGGGTGCGGTTTCGTTTGGCTTTGATGGGGACGGCGAGTTGGTTTTGGGGGATCGACGACTTCGGGTTGTATGGGGAGGGGGTGGAGGAGGGGGTCTGGCGGGTGGTGGGGGTGCGGCGGGTGGAAGGCGGGATGGAGGTGGCCTGGGAGGGGCCGGAGGAGGTGGTGCAGTTGCAGTTCCGGTCGCGTCTGGGGGCTGGGGCGTGGTCGTATTGGGGGGAGGCGATGCCTGCGGGGCAGCGGGTGGTGGTGGTCCCGATGCCTGGGGAGGCCGGGTATTTTCGGCTGGCCCCGGCCAAGTGAGGCGTTCGGCTGCCTGGGGCGGGCCGGAGGCGCCTTCGGGAGATGTCACCGGATCGTGAGGGGACAGACGCGGAACCGTCACGGGCTGGGATCACGGTGGGTCCTGGGCGGGGGGGATCGGAGGATGAGCCGCTGCGTGTTAGCCGGCCATCGCGGGAAACGGGGCCGGGTTGGCTGGGTGAGTGGGTGGGTGGGGTTTCGAGGAACCCCTTGACAATAGATGTTCTGTTAGTTGGTATCACGTTTGACACAAATCCATCTGCGGTCCTGCTTCGCCGTGTTGGTAGCGGCGGCGGGGTCGCGGCGACCAAGCAACAACATGAAATCTGACAATCCTTTTTCGCATTCTCGTCGCCTGGGGGCGGCGTTGGCGATGTTCTGTGCGGCCGGGCTACCGGCCCTGGCGGCTCCCCCCGGGCCGACGCCCCAAGTGCCTGAGGGGGGCGGCGCGCCGGGTCCGTTTCCGAACACGTCGGTATCGGCGGTGAATGTGCTGGCCAAGGGCAGCACGACGTTCAATGGATCGGTCGAGGTGACCGGCTTTGATGGGCACGGGCCGATTCCGTGGTCGTTGAACCGTTACAATCGGGGGGATTTTGCGATGCGTTTGGCGCCGGGCAATCCGGCGGCGGCGCTGGGGAATTTGAATCAGGGGTTTAGTGAGTTTGGCGATTCGTCGCCCGGGGTGGCGGCGAGCCAGGCGTGGCGGCCGAGTCCGTCGTTGGGCGTGGTGATTCCCACGGCTCGGCAGAACGGGCCGATCGACTGGGGGGATGGCGAGGGACCGTTTTATCCGACGGTGGCCCTCTCGCTGGCGTCCTCGGGGCCGGGTTACAGCATGGTGGACGGCTCGTTCGGGGCGGGGGACTTGGATGTGAACACGGGCCGGGCGGGCACGCACAGTTCGAGTCCGGAGGGCAATTTCGCCTACTCGACGACGTGGTTTCCGTATGATCAAGGATGGCTCGGCGGGGATGTGGCGGGGCCGGATTTCGAGGGCAAGTCGGCTTGGACCGCTCCGACGCGGCATGCGGCGGGTTTGTCGGCGGGTCAGGTTCGCTGGCCGGAGTATCCGACGGGGAGCGGGGTGTTTGGAGGGGTGGCGCGGGTGGCGCTCCCGGGCGTGAACAGCCTCGAGCATGGGATGCTCTTTGCTACTTCCTCCGATGGGAGCAGCGATGTGAACATTGTGGGCGTGGCCCCGGTGGAGGATGGGGCGGCCTGGCTGGTGACGATTCGGGAGGATTCGACGACCGATGCGGAGACATTGGTGGATGCGGGTCAATCCGAGTTCCAATTCGTTTATGTGCCGTTCGACGCGCAGCGTCTGGTGGGCGGGCACATTGTGGGGGCGGACGGATCGAAGCGGAAGGCGGCGGGCGACTTCACGGTCGCGCGCACGGGGACGGGCACCTATGAGTTGACGATCCCCGGGAAGACGGGAGCGGACGGGGCGTTGATCTTGCAGGTGGCGGACCTGGAAGCAGGCGCGTCGACGCCGCTGGCCTCGCGGGCCTTTCTCTCCTACGCCTACGCGAACGGGAAGTTTGTCATTCAATCGCGCAAGACGGTGAGTGACAGCCAGGCGGACTTGGCGGATGCGAACTTCTACTTTGCGTGGATCGACTTCACGGCGCCGCTGGAGATGCCGGAGGGTCCGCGGCTGCGGAGTTGGCCGGCGGTGACGGTGAGTTTGCCCGACATCACGTATCGGGAGGCGATGGTGGCGGCGAGCACGCATGAGCCGGAGGTGCTGGTGACGACGATCGACCTGTTCAACCTGGGGGCTTATACGGATCCGATCACGCAGCAGCCGGCGCTGACCGCGCTGGTGGGGCGGTTTTACAACGCGCAGACGCTGGAGGCGACGAGCGAGCCGTTCGTGATTGTGGGCAATCCGGCGGGGACGATGAGCCGGAGCGACGTGAAGTACAACCCCGTTTCGCGCCAGTACGTGGTGGTGGCGAATGCGCGGACCTACAACGAGTTGGGGCGGGACGTGATGTTGGTGGCGCTGGTCAATCCGCTTTCCGTGGCCGGGGGCAACTCGCCGGTGGCGAAGGCGTTTGCGCACGATGCGACCACGGACCAGGCGTATGACGATGTGGCGGTGGCGGTGAGTTCGCGGAATGGGAATTTCCTGGTGGTGGCGGAGCGGAAGTTCGACGGCGAGGGCGAGGGCACGGTGGCCGCGCTTTACAGTCAGACGGGCGCGCTGTTGACGCCGGCGATGACGCGCGTGGACCCGTTGCAGACAGTAGGCGACGAGGACGATCCGGACGTGATCTACCATGCGGGTCTGGGGGCTTTCGTTTACCTTTCGAACACCGACAACTCGAACGGTTCGACGGGGACGCTGAGCAATCGGATTGTGGCGTCGGTGGTGGATGAGGCTCCGAACGGGCAGGGGCAGTTGGTGGTGCGGGTGGAGCAGCCGATTACCGATGGCCAGCCGGCGGGGACGGCGGAGGGGCATCCGGGGGCGTTGGCCAATCCCTTCAACGGTCAGTTGATCACGGCCTTCGACGCGGGCAACAACACGCCGAATGGGACGTTGTCGTTCTACGACCTGGGCGCGGCGCCGAGTTACACGTTCACGCCGGCGCAACCCGAGGTGCCCTATTTGGAGGGCACGGGCGGGATGCCGTTCCGGCATCAACATCCGCAGCTCGCCGCGGATGCGGGCAAGGGCGTGATCGTGCTGGGCATGAACTGCACGGGCAGCGACCAGGGGTTGCCGGAGTCGTATGTGTTCCGGGTGCTGGGTCCGGACGGCTTGCCGTTGGCGGGGCAGGTGGGGGCGGCCTACGTGTTGGCGGATTCGCCCGGTGGGTTAGGCAACAGCGCGAACTACCACTCGATCACCTTCTCACCCACGGCGGGCCGGTTCCTGGTCGCCTTCAATAGCAGTCCCGGCATTACCTACCTGGCCGCCCTTGAAGTGACGTCGTCGCACTTGGCGCCGGTGACACCGCCGACGCTGACGGTGGCGCGGGCGGCTGGGGGCGAGTTGACCATCACGTGGCCGGCGACGGCGACGGGCTTTACGCTCCAGCAGGCGGACGTGCTGGTTCCGGCCTCGTGGGGGGCGAGCGGGCTGACGCCGAGCGTGGAGGGCGACGTCTACAAGGTCACGGTGCCCGCCTCGGCCGCGGCGCGGTATTATCGTTTGATCAAGCCTTAGCGATCTGGCCCCAGCGGGGCATTAGCCAAGGCCCGGTCCGTCGTGGACCGGGCCTTTGCTTTGGCGCCGAGTCGATCCGGGGGTCGGGGCGGCTGGCGAGGGGCGAGACCTTGCCTGCCGGCTCGGTTCAGGAGGAGGGGGCCTGCGGGTTGTGGACCATCCGGCTCGGGTGACTGTCGCGAGGCGGAGGGACTTGGCCTGGGGGCTCAAGGCTGGACCCGGCCGTAGGAGCGCAGGGCCATGGCGCGCCAGACGAGGGAGGGGTTATCGGTGATGATGCCGTCGACGCCGAGGTCGAGGAGGTCGGTGGCCACGGCTGGGTCGTTGATGGTGTAGATCCAGACTTTGAGGCCCAGGCCGTGGGCGTGGGCGATGGCGTCGCGGGTGACCTGTTTATTCCAGACCACCAGTTTGGCTCCGGTGGGTCGGAGGGCGGCGATCCAGTCGGGGGTCAGGACCTTCTCTTCGTCTGTCAGTTTGCGGCCGTTCTTGCTGCCGGGCGGGCCGAGGGCGCCGAGGATTTGTTCGGGGGCGAGGCGATGGAAGTCGCGGAGGTAGTCCCAGTCGAAGGACTGGACGACGACTTGGTTGATCAGATTGCGGTCGCGCAGGAGTTGGGCACAGGTGGCGGCGTCCCCGGCCTTTCGCTCGATGAGGGTGACGTTACCCTTCTGGATGAGGTCGAGGGCTTCGGTGAGGAGGGGGAGGCGGGTGCCGGCGAATTTCGGGGAGAACCAAGTTCCGGCGTCGAGGGATTTCAGTTCGGGGACGGAGCGGGAGCTGATGGGGATCTTGGGGCCCTGCCAGTGGTTGGTGGCATCGGTGGTGCGGTCGAGGGTGGCGTCATGGATGACGATGGGGGTGCCTTCCTTGCTGTGGTGGTAATCGAGTTCGATGAGGTCGGCGCCGGTCTCCTTGGCGGTGTGGAACGCGGGCAGGGTGTTTTCGGGGGCGAGGACGTTGTAGCCGCGGTGGGCGATGACGACGGGGCGTTGGAGTTGGAGGAGGCGGTCGGCGGCGGGGGGATCGGCGGCGGGGAGGGAAACGGCCAGAGAACAGGTCATAGCTAACGGGAGCAGCGAACGAGCGAGCAGGACGGAGGTCATGGGCGGTCAGGAGGGGACACGGGTTCAGGGATGGCGGACGTGGGGAGCGGGAGCGCCGCGTGGCTTCATCGGCGGCGGGTGGCCCGTTCTTGGAGCCAGACGATATCGCGATTGTCCGGGCTGGGGTTGTCGTAGGGGATGATCACCCCTTTGACGAGCTTGGGTTTGGTGCGCGGGTCGCGCCAGGGTTTGAGTTCGGAATGGCCGTCGGCGAAGGAGAGCCCGCCGGAGCCCCCGTGGTAGCTGGCGGGGATATCGACGATATGGAGGGCCCGGGGATTGTCGGGGAACCCGGTCATGTCCACGACGAACATGCCGTCGTTGATGCTGTCCTCGCGTTCGTCGAGGAAGACGAAGGTGCGGGCGGGGCCGGGATCGGTCATGTCGGAGTATTTACGGTAGATGCGCCATTCGGGGCCGGACCATCCCATTTCGCGGTTCTCGCCGCGGCCGCCGACCCAATTGAGCATGGACATGGAGCGGACGCGGGGGAGGGTTTGGCCGCGGACGTTGACGGTGCTGCGGTCGGAGGGGCATTTATAGATGCCGAGGGCTTTACCGCTGTAGGGCCAGAGGATGCTCTTGGTGATATTGGCATCGGGGTCCCAGTTTTCGCGGTTGCTATTGACGTAATCGAGCCAGCCGCCGACCCACTCGTAGGGCCCATGTTTGACGTGGGGGAGTTGGTCGTAGTTGTCATCGACGTAGAGGCGCCAGGCGACGAGCAACTGGCGGTGGTTGTTCATGCACTGGATGCCCTGGGCCTTGACCTTGGCGCGGCCGAGGGCGGGGAGGAGCATGGAGGCGAGGACGGCGATGATAGCGATGACGACCAGCAGTTCGATGAGGGTGAAGCCGCGGGTGGAGCCGCCGCGGGTGGCGGGGCGGGGGCGCCGGCCCTGGGGATGCCAGGACCGGTCGCCGGCGGAGGGACGGGTGACGGGGTTCACGGGATCAGCTTGACGCGATAGTAGGCGGCGCCTTCCGGGGGGTTGGTGTCGGTGAAGGACGGGGTGGTGAGGTCGCCCGAGATCTCGACGAAGGAGCCGGGGACGGCGATTTGGGCTGTTCGTTCGACGCGGTATTTGGCGGCGCCGGCGGCTTCCCAGGAGAGGCTGACGCCTTCGGCGGTGCGGTGGATGTGGGTCATCCGGAACTCCAGGGCGATGGTCTCATTGTGGAGGATGAGCAATCGGCCCCCGCCATTGGCGATGCTGGTGTCGGAGAGGACGAGGAAAGCGCCGTCGGGGGAGAAGGCCATCCCGGGGTCGTGCATCATCAACTGCCGTTCCGGCCGTTGGGCGTTGGTGAGGGGGAAGCGGACTTCCTTCTGATCGGGGGAGGGTTCCGAATCCTGGGCCGAGACGGACCAGAGTTCGTCGAGGAGGTCGTCGCCGACCCAGAGGCGTCCGGTTTGGGGATCGACCGCGATGGCGAGGCCGGTGGGCTGGGGGCCGAAGGGGTCGGCCCAGAGGGTGGGCGGCCAGATGTTGCGCACGGCGCCCTCGGCGTTGATGGCGGAGAGGAGGCCGTCGGCGCTGACGGTGAGGACTTCGCGGGAGGCGGGGAGTGGGGTGATGGCATTGAGGTTGAGGCTCCCGAGCGAGGTTCCGGGCGGAGGCACGAGGTAATTCTGGTAGCCGACCTGGTTGAGTTCGGTGGTGGCGGGGTCGAGGAAGTAAACCGCGTTGTTGGCGTCGCCGTCGTTGCCGCGGTCGGCGATGATGATCATGCCGGGTTTGCCGAGGGTGCCATCGAAGCCTGGCGGGGCGATGGTGAGGTCGATGGCGTCGTCGTCGCGGTTGGCGGCTTCGGGGTCGCCGAAGTCGGCGATGACGATCTCCGGAGTATTGGCGTTCCAGGGGGCCTTGAGGCGCATGACGCTGGCGACGAAGTTGTTGTTGTAGTCATGGGTCCACCAGAGGGTGCCGTCGGCGGCGACGACGAGGCCGGAGGGGCGGTCGAGGCCGGTGACGATGGGTTGGGGGTCGACCTGCCAGGTGCCGCTGCCGGTCTTCTTGGCCTGGTAGATGCCGCCGCCCGCGACGTCCACGGCGAAGAGGATGGTGGTGTTGTCGCGCGGGTCGACGGCGAGGTCGCCGATGGGTCCGGTGAGGGGGAGGGTGGTGACGTTATTGAAGCGGGAGCCGGTGAACTCGACGGTGTAGGGTTCGGGGAGCGGGTCAGGGTTGGAGACGATCGATTTGACTTCGATGTCGTCGATATAGACTGGAGGGTGGCCGCTGCCGTTGGAGGAGCTCCAGGCGACCATGAAGACGGGGGTCCAATTGGTGGCGGTCCCGATGAAGGGGCCGCGATCGACGATGATTTCGGGGGTGGCGCTATTGGGGTTTTTGATGAGGGTGTACTGGCCTTGACTGGTGTGGGTGATGAGGCGGTATTCCTCCCAGGTATCGGGCGTGTAATCGATCCCGGAGTCGACCCAGGCGGTGGTGTAATAGGTGAGGGAGGTTTCGTCGCCGATCCCGGCTTGGCGCGAGCCATAACCGAGGAGGGCGTTATCGCCGGCGAGGGCGTTGCCGTTTTCGGCGCCGTAGAGGGACATGCGGAGGTAGTTGGCGGTGGCGCCGGCGACGGAGGCGGGGACGCGGGCCCACCAGGTGACCTGGACGTCGGAGAGGGGGGGGACGCCCCAGGCGAGGGTGACGCCGGCGCGTTGGCCGCCTTCGATTTTGAGGCACCGATCGCCACTGTGGGGGTCGACCACGTCCTTGTTCACGATCTGGACTTTTTCCGGCATGCGATCCTTGCCGGAGCCGGTGCCGTTGATTTCGGTGGTGATCCAGGGCCCGCGGGGGTCGGCGTCGTCTTCGGGGGCGGTGCGTGCAGGGTAGCTTTCGAAGCCCTCGGTAAAGGTGTTGGCGAGGCCGACCGAGCCTTCGACGGTGAGGGTGAGGTCGTCGAGGATGAAGTAGCCGTCGTCGGCGCTGTTGCCTTCGTGGACGATGCGGAGGAGGGTGGGCATGGCGATTTCGCAGCGGGAGAGTTCGGCGCCGGTGACGGCCGGGGTGTCCATACTGTCGAGGTAGAGGTCGAAGGTGAGGGCGTTGGGGTCAATGACGAGCCGGTGGTGCTGCCACTCGGCTTCCTTGTGGGTGAGGCTGGTATTGACCCAGGCGGCGGCACCGGGTCCGACGCCGTCATAATAGAACAGGTTGAGGGTGGCGGCGCGGTCGGAGCGGTAGGCGAGATAATCGTCGCCATTGTGGTCGGAGCCTTCGCCGCGGAGGATGAAGTAGAAGTTGCGGTCGCCGGCTTCTTTCACGGTGTAGAGCCAGAAGTCGAGGGTGTAGCGTTGGCCGCTGCGGGCGCCGGTGAGGTGAACTTGGGCTTCGGCGCTCGAGCGGACCAGGAGGGCTTTGGTGCCTGAGCGGGCCAGCCAATTGATGACCTGGATCCCGGTCCCGTCGTCACTGCCCAGGGGGGTGTCGTCGACGATGAGCAGGTTGGGGTGGGTCGGGTCGGCGTCGGCAGTGTCCGCCAAGCTGGTGGCGACCGCCGTGTAGCTTTCGAAGTCGTCGCTGAAGATCGTGTCGGCTGCGCGGGTGGGGGCGACGCTGAGGGCAGCGGCCACCAGGCCGGCGGCGAGCGTCATGAAGGGGAGTCGGCAACGGAGTCCGAAGGATGGGTACGACTGGGGCAACGGGTTTGGTCTCATGTTGATCACGTCACGGAGTCAGCGTTTACACGGGCCATTCTCCGGGGGCGGTCGCGCCTTGGAGCGCGGTGCCCGGCGGAGGATGCTGCCCTGCAATAAAGTGCGGATGCGGCGATTGGTCAACCCTCAATTCTTACGATCCAACTCGATTCGGGCCCGGCCGCCTTGGAGGCTTTGAATGCCGGCGCGGGGGAGGATGGCGAGGGTGAGGCCGACGACCGACTCGATGGGGCGGGAGGAGAGGCCTTCGACCAGGAGGAGGGTGAGGATGCCGCGCTGGCAGGTGGCGCGGCCGATGGCGATGCGGCGATGCAGTTCCGTGTTGCGCGCGAACACCACGACGTCGCGTTCGAAGTCCACGGCGGGGAGGGGTTGGCCCGGTTGGAGGCGCGACCAGACGGGTTCGAGTTCGGCGGCGGTGCGCAGGAAACCGACGTCCGTATCTTGCTGTCCCTCGGGCAAGAGAGAGAGGGCGTCGACCGGGTAATCGCCGCTCCATCGCTCGATCAGCCTCACCTCCTCGGCGGGAGAGGGCCGCACCGAAGTGGGCCGTGGGTGGATGCGTTGCCAATCGTCGCGCATGCTGACGACGATCCAGCCGCGGGCGCGGGCGCGGTCGAGGCCGCGGTCCAGTCGCCCGTGGGTGGCTTGGCGGTCGTAGGCCCATTCGCGGTCGGCGTCGGTGTGATGGATGAGTCCGCGCAGGCGCGGCTTGGTGGCGTCTGGGGCTCCTTCCATCCAGGGGAGGTCGTCGTCGGCGTTGCCAAAGGCGAGGAGGGGCGGGGGGAATGGCCGAGGGAGGGGGTTGGGGGCGTTTCCGGCAGCGTTGGAGGCGGGGGCGTCGGTTTGGTGTGGCGGGCCCGCGGGGTTTTGTCCGGCGGTGAGGCGGGCGTCCGGTTCGGCGGGTAGGACGTGGTCGGCGGGGCAAGCGAACGTTTCTCGGGCGAGAATGCGGGTGAAGGCGAGGTCGCCGCGGGTGCGGAGGAGGACCTGGAAGCGGTGGGCGCGCAGGTGGTCGATGAGTTCGCGCATGGGTTGATACACCATCCGGGCGTAGACGCGGTCGGTCACGGGATGCCGGCTTTGGGCGAGCCAGTCGGCGACCGAGAGCGAGAAGGCGTGGGGGTCGAGGCCGGCGCGGCCTTGTTCCAGGAGCTGGCGGGCGGTGTGATCGCTGCCGTCGAGGAGTGCGCGCAGGTTGCCGCGGAGGATGGCGGCGAAGGGTTCCTGGGTGGCCCACGGGGGATGCTGAGCGGCGAGGGCTCGGATCCGGTCGAGGGCGAAGAGGGTCTGGAGCGGCAAGGGCTGTTCGGTCCAGAGGGTGCCGTCGGTGTCGAAGACGGCCAGGCGCTCGGAAGGGGGCACCCAAGCTGGTTGCCCGGGAGTGGTGGCCTGCGCCACGAACTCGAGCAAGGTCCACTTGTGGAGACGGTTATTCCAGGATGGCAGCGGATCGGCGTTCAGGGCCGTGAGGGCACCGGCAACGAACCCCGCGAGACATGACTTATGATTCATGATTTATGATTTGGGGTTGGGGTTTGGGGTTTGGCGTTTGGGATGTTCTAGCGAGGCGTGACCTCAGACCCGCTCCGGCCCCCATTTTCGTGCAACGCGCCTTCGCCGTCTGGACCCCAATTTCCACGCCTCGCTCTGTAGAATCCTTGCCGGCAGGAGGGACGGGACGAGAACTTGACTCGACTTGATCAAGTTCTGGGCGGCAAGGATTCTAGCGTGGGGTGAGGCGGCCGCCCTTGGTTGGGAGCGGGGGTTTCATGGTGGCGGGGCGGTCAGACTGGGGTCGAGGGGGTGGAGGGGGACGGTAGGGGGTGGGGCGGTGGAGGACGAGGTTTTGGATGAAGAATTCCATCATGCGATCGCGGTGGACGGCGGTGTGGCCCTGGTCGGGGCCGACCTGGACTTCGAAGCTTTTTCCCGCTTCCTGGAGGGCGTGGATGAGTTGCAGGGAGTTGGCCGGATGGACGTTGTTGTCGGCGGTACCGTAAAAGATGAGGAGGTGGCCGTGGAGGTTGGTGGCGTAGGACATGATGCGGGCGGCTTCGAAGCCGGCCTGGTTTTCCTGGGGGATCCACATGTAGCGCTCGGCGTAGATGGTGTCGTAGTTGCGGTAATCGGTGACGGCGGAGTTGGCGCAGGCGGCCTGGAAGACGTCGGGGTAACGGAGGAGGCAGGTGGCGGAGACGGTGCCGCCGTAGGAGGTGCCGAACATGCCGACGCGCCCCTGGTCGAGGTAGGGACGGTTCCAGAGGGACTTGACGCCGGCCGCCTGGTCGTCGACTTCGACGATACCGAGGCGTTGGTAGATGGCGTCGAGGAACCGTTTGCCGCGGCCGCTGGCGCTGCGCGAATCGAAGCTGGCCACGAGGAAGCCGAACTCGGTGAGCGTGCTGGGGAGGGTGAATGTTTCCCGGGCGCCGGTGGTGGCGGGTCCGGCGTAGACGCTGACCAGGAGTGGGTATTTCCGGCCGGGTTTGAATTGGGAGGGGAAGTGGAGGAGGCCGTAGAGGTCGGTGAGCCCGTCTGCCGCCTTGAAGGTCAGCAATTCGACCGGGCGGAGGCCCAGCTTCCTGAATTTGGTCACGTCGCTCCGAGCCAACTCGGCGCGGAACCGGCCGTCGGCGGTCATCAGGCGGGTGGTCGGGGGGGTATTATGGGTTTGGACGGTGTCGATGAAGTGCTGGCCGTCGGGGGCGAAGCTGACCGTGTGATGGAAGGCGGGGTCGGTCAGTTGGCGGTCGCCGCGTCCGTCGAGGGTGACGGCGTGCAACTGGAGTTTCATGGGGTTATCGCCGCTATGGGCCATGTAGTAAAGGAGGCCGGCGGTTTCGTCGACGCGCACGATATCAGCGACGTCGAAGGGGTGGGCGGTGAGGGTGGAGAGGAGGGTGCCGTGGAGGTCGTAGAGGTAGTAGTTGCGCCAGCCGGTTCGTTCGGAGGCCCAGAGGAAACGCCGGCCGTCCTTGAGGAAGCGCAGGGTGGGCAGGTTCTCGGTCCAACTGGGCAGCCATTCTTCGCGGACCACGACGCGACCGCGGCCGGTGGCGGGATCGGCCGCGCACAGTTCCATGACGTTCTGGCGGCGATTGGTCCGGTGGAAGAGGAGGTGCTGGCCGTCCTGGGACCAGGAGACGCCGTAGACATAGTGGCCGAGCACGGCGTTGTCGAAGGGTTGGCCGTCGCGAACGTCCAGGGTCAGGGTCTGCTTTGTATCGAGATCGTAGATGAGCAGGTCAACGACGGGGTTGGGGGTCCCGACCTTCATGTAGGGTTCCACATCCAGGCGGTTCTGGAATTGGGTTTCGTCCAGGGTCAGGTAGTAATCGCGAATCTGGCTTTCGTCGAAGCGGTAGAAGGCCAGTTTGCGGCTGTTGGGCGACCACCACATGGCGGTGGTCTGGTAGAGTTCCTCCCCATAAACCCAGTTGGCAGTGCCAAGCTTGACTCGGGTGTGGCTGCTGCCTTCGGTCGTGAGGGCGACCGCGTTGGTGGAGTCGGCGGGACTGAGCCAGAGGTTGAAGTCACGGTAAAAGGCCTTCCACTGGCGGTCGGGGGACACAGCGGAGGTGTATTGCCGGCCGCGGTCGGGGCGTTCTTCCCGGTTCGCGCGATTTCGGCGGCGTGGGGGCGTGGGGGCATTCGTGGCGGGCGTGGGGGCAGCTTGTTCGGTGGCCTGGAGAGTAGCGACATCGAAGCGGTATCGTTTGCCGTCTTTTTGGTAGGTGAAGGCCTTGCCGCCGTCGACCCACCCGACGTTGAGCGTGCCCGGCTTGACCGAACTGGGAATCTCCTTCTGCATCCGCTGAAATCGGTCGTAGCCCGGCATGGACGGGAGGCGGTGCTGGCCCAGCACCGGGGACGCGAGCACGACCAGCGCGGTCAGGACAAGGGGGAGAGCAGTTGTGGGGCGGGGGAGAGATCGAATGGCATCCACTGCGGGACGTTAGCCCGGGAGTTCGGCGCGACGCAATCGGGAATGGAACCTACCCGGAACGACCGCGGATTGCGCGGATTACGCGGAGAGCGAGCAGGACGGTGCGCCGTGGTGTTTCCGGAGATCCCGACACCCCGCCTCCGGGCTTGGCTCGGGTTCCGGCGGCGGTCGCCCGGCGTTGCGTCAACTCGAGGTGCCGAGGCGTGGACTTGGTGGGACTGGCCCGATGTCCCAGAATCGGGACGTGCGAATCCCGGAGGCGAGTCTGTTTAGGGAGTGGGCGTGGGCGAGTGGGAAGAGGTCAGGCTCGGGTTGGGCATTGGGGTGGGCTGCGTTGGGCCCGTGCGCGTGGGTTCAAACGGTTGGAAAATAACTCGTTGTATGGTTTCCTGTCCTCGTGACGGAAGCCGAGTGCTACGCGGGCGGGAGTTGCTCAGGCGGGGGCATTGCCGATGGCACGCGACCTGCGGATGGTCGGTTCGCGTGCGGTCGGTTTCCGACATTTCCTGCAACAACTTGGCTGGGTGGCGGGTCGGAGCCGATGACCTCAACGGTTACCTGGTTTGTGAACACGACCCTGAATGAACCCACGACTATGCCTGTGCTCTCGAAATTCTACGGAATTGTGATTCGCATGCTCTGCGTCCGTTCGCTGGGGGCGCGCTTCCACGCCATCTATGGTCCGACGGAGTTGGTGGTGCAGATCTCGCCGTTGCGTGTGATTGCGGGCGATGCGCCGCACCGGGTGCAGACCCTGGTGCTCGAGTGGGCTCGGCAGCATCAGGCGGAGCTGCTCGAGGCGTGGCACCGCTTGTGCGTCGCCGAACCGCCCCAGCCGATCGCGCCGTTGGAATGAGCATGGCCCGGAGCGACCACCCCACGCTGATCAAGCTGGAAGGGATCACCAAGGTGTTTTACACCGACGAAGTCGAGACCCACGCGCTGGCCGGCATCCACCTGGAGATTCGCCAGGGGGAGTACGTGTGTATTGCGGGGCCGTCGGGTTGTGGCAAATCGACCCTGCTTTCGATTCTGGGTTTGCTGGACACTCCCACCGCAGGCCAGTATTTCCTCAATAGCCGTGAGGTGGCCACCCTGCGCCTGGCGGATCGCGCGCGCATCCGCAATCGCGAGGTGGGTTTCATCTTCCAGAGTTTCAACCTCATCGGCGACTTGACGGTGTTCGAGAATGTGGAGTTGCCGCTGACCTACCGTGGGCTCTCCGTGAGCGAGCGCAAGGGGGCGGTCGAACAGGCCCTGGAGAAGGTAGGGATGTCCTACCGCATGAAGCATTACCCGTCTCAACTCTCCGGGGGACAACAGCAGCGAGTGGCCGTGGCGCGGGCCCTGGCCGGTCGGCCTTCCATCCTGCTTGCCGATGAGCCCACGGGCAATCTCGACTCCAAGAACGGCGAGGCCGTGATGAGTCTCCTGCACGAACTGCATCGCGAAGGCGCCACCATTTGCATGGTCACCCATGATCCGCGCTTCGCCCGCCATGCGGACCGACAGGTTCACCTATTCGATGGACGCATCGTCGAGGAAACCAAGGAATCCCCATGAAACCGTCGCCGGACACCGTGGGTGGGTCGGCTTTGGCCCGCATGTTTCCCACGCGCTTCGAGACTGCCACGGCCTGTTCATCGACACGGCCGTACCCCTCTCCCCTTGCCCTCTCCATGAACGGTCACCCCTCACCCCATCCCTCTCCCCAACCCAGGCCGGCGAGGGGTTGGCTCAGGTTGGGGAGAGGGAGAAAGGGAGAGGGGAAACGCAAACGGTTCATGGGTTCAATGCGCGATTCTGATCAGGGAATTCTCTTCCCAGCCCCTCGCAGTGAGGCTTTGCCGAGGGGTTGGGGAGAGGGAGCGAGGGAGAGGGGGCATGCTGGCGGCAAGACATCCGGTTTAGGTCGGGCCCTGCAGCGATTCGCCCTGGCCCTGGCGCTCTGGGGTTCCGGCGCAGGGTTGGCCCTCGCTGAAGGCGCACCGGCGGGGTGGGCGGTTCCGCCGGCGGGGGGGGCGACGGCGGCGGTGGTGGCGTTGGCGGGGGTGGTGGCTGTTGGGGCGGGGACGGCCGGCCTCCTGCTGTTGCGGGCCCTCGCGGGCTGGCGGGAGGGAGCGGGGGCGGGGATCCCCGTTGCGTCCTCCTGGCGGTCCCTGGGCCGGGCGTGTGTGGAGAGCGGATTCCTGGGAGGGACGGCCTGCTGCCTGGGTCTGTTTCTCCTTGCGTTTATGGGTCTGGCGACCCAACCGGAGCCCGAGACGGTCCTGCTGCCGGTGCTGAGTTCGCTCATGATCGTCGATGGGCGCGCCTTGCTCCTGGCGTTCGCGACGGTGGCCACCCTCGTCCTGATCTGGGGGGGGGCCTCGACGCTGCGGGCCGCCCTGGACAGTTTGCGGGTGCCGCTGGTCGGTTGGGGTGGCCCTCGTTCGCACGCGAGCTCTGGGCATGTTCGGGTCTTGCGCGTGTTGGTTCCGGTTGGCGTTGGCATCGGTTTGTTGGTTTCGACGACGTGGGCCGTTCAGCGTGGCCTGGTGTTGGTGGCGGCGGGCGCCCGCCCGTCCGTCCAACCGTCCGTCCTGGTGCAGAGGTCGACGTCCGTTCGTCCGGGTGGATTCCTGCGAGGAATCCCGCTGTCTGGGCTGTCCTCGTTCTTGTTCTCCGGGGGTGGGTTCTCGATCCTTGAGGCGGTCGGGCCTGCGGAGGCTTCGGGTGGGGATAGGGAGATCGGGACGCGAGCGCCGGCGGAACTCCCCGTGGGGACCATGTCCTTGGAATCGCCTTCGGCGTCGTAGGTTCCTTGGGCCGCCTTCTGGGTATGGTTCGTTCGCGCAGCAAGTCATTATGAGCCTGATCGATCTCCGTTTGGGGTTGCGTCTGCTGGCTCGGCAGCCGTTGTTCAGTGTGGTGGCGATCGCCGCGTTGGCCCTGGGGATCGGGGCGGTCACGGGCGCCTTCAGCGTGTTCAACGCCATCCTGCTGCGGCCGTTGCCATGGGTGGTGGCCCAGGATCGTTTGGTGGCGGTGATGCAGAATCTGCGCGAGGATCCTGAGGGCGAGTTGCACCTGAGCTATGGCGACTATTTGGCGCTGCGAGAGCAGGCGAAGACGCTGGAGGGGGTGATGGTGGTGCAGAGCCGGACGTTTATCCTGACGGATGGGGAAACGCCGGAGCGACTGTTGGGTTGCTCCATCTCGGCGGGGGCGTTTTCCCTTTTGGGGGTGCGCCCGGTGCTGGGGCGGGATTTGCGGCCTGAGGAGGAGGCGCCGCACGGGCCGCTGGTGGTGTTGTTGGGCTATGAGGTGTGGCAGCGGCGCTACGGCGGGGATACGAACATTCTCGAGCGCCCGATCCGGATCAGTGGAGAGTCGGCCACGGTGGTGGGGGTCATGCCGCCGGGTTGGCGGTTTCCGGAGATGGCCGACATTTGGATGCCGGTGCGGGAGCAGGGCGACCAGCCGATGCGGGGTGTTTATTACCTTTTTGGAGTGGGCCGGTTAAAGGAAGGAGTGAGTCTGGCGGAGGCGCGGGCGGAGGTCGAGGGGATCGCCCGGCGGTTGGGGGAGGCGTATCCGGACACCAATGCGGCGTTGACGTTTCGGCTCGAGCCGTTTCGGTCCTGGATCACGCGGGACTCGAGTTTGATGCTGAAGCTGATGCTCGGTGCGGTGGTATTCGTGCATTTGATCGCGTGCGCGAACGTGGCCAACCTGTTGTTGGCGCGGGGTTCGCGGCGGACGCGAGAGGTGGCGGTGAGGTTGGCTTTGGGGGCCTCCCGACGCCAGATCGTGAGCCAGTTGTTGACCGAGAGCCTGGTGTTGGGGTTGGCGGGCGGCGGGTTGGGGATCCTGCTGTCCATGTGGGCGGCCGACTTCCTGGCGGCCTCGATGCCGCAGGAGGTGCCGTTCTGGGTGGAGATGGGGCTGGACGGCCGGGTGCTGTTTTTCGCGACGGCGACGGCCCTGCTCTCGGCGGTGTTGTTTGGAGCTGCTCCCGCCTGGCAGTTGGCGAATCCGCATTTGGTCGAGCAACTCAAGGAAGGGGGGCGTGGGGCGAGCGATCCTGGGCGGCACTTGCGGCTGCGGCATGCGCTGATCGTGGCGGAAGTGGCGCTGGCGTTGGTGCTGCTGGTGGGCGCGGGGCTCATGCTCCGAAGCCTCTGGAAGACACGTCATCTGGATCCGGGCTTTGATCCTCAGGATGTTCTCACCTTCCGGGTTGGGCTGCCGCCAGCGCATTACACGAACAAGCAGGACTACATCCGATTCTTCGCCGACGTGCATCAGCGCCTGGCGGAGCTGCCGGGGGTGCGTGGCGCGGGGGCCATGGCGGTGCTGCCATTCAGCAGCATGAACCGCCTGAGCGTCATCGAGGTGGAAGGACGGCCCACCCCCAAACTCCACGAGGCGCCGCGGGTGTTGGGCAACGTGGTCACGCCCGGGGCGCTGGCCGTGTTGCGGGTCCCCCTCAAGCAAGGGAGGGACTTTCTCGAGGCGGATGGCACCAACAGCGTCCGGGTGGCGTTGGTCGACGAGAACTTCGCGCGCGTTCTCTTTCCGGGCGAGGATCCGTTGGGGCGGCGTTTTCGCTCCATGCCGGCCGACCCGGACCAGGCGGAGGCATGGTGGACGGTGGTGGGGGTGGTGGGCAGCCTGCGGACCCGGTTCGATGGTCGTTCCGAGTTGCCCGCGTTTTATGTGCCCCACCGCCAGGAACCGGAGGCCTTCATGTCGTTCCTCGTTCGGGTGGCCGGCGATCCAGGCTTGTTCGCGAGCCTGGCGCAACGGGAGGTCTATGCCGTGAACCGGGAGATCCCCATCTACTACCCTCTCACGATGAAGGGCGTCATGGACCGGGCGACGTGGGACAAGCAGTTTTTCGGGGGGATCTTCGCCTTCTTTGCCGGCCTGGCCTTGTTTCTGGCCGCTTTGGGCATCTACGGGGTCATGGCCTATACGGTGGGGCAGCGGACTCAAGAGATCGGAGTGCGCATGGCGCTGGGGGCGCAACCAGGCGATGTCATCGGGATGGTCCTGCGCCACGGGGCACGCCAACTGGGCGTTGGTTTGGCCCTTGGCTTCCTGTCGGCGCTGGCCCTGGCGCGCCTGTTGGAAAGCGCCCTCTACGGGATCCGGCCACATGACCCACCGATCTTCGGATTGGTTCCGCTTCTGCTGGGGGCGGTGGCCCTCATCGCCTGCTATGTGCCCGCGCGCCGGGCTGCCCGCATCAGCCCCGTGGTCGCGTTGCGCTACGAGTGAGGGGGCCCGGGAGGGGCTGCGCATTGGGGGTAGGGGAGGGAGAAGGCGGAGGAGAGGCTTGAGCCCTTAGCCCTGCCGGTTTGCGGGAGGGTAGCGGAAAGAGCCCGCCAGGTTCCTGCAACTCCGCGGCTGGCGGGTGAGTATTTGACGAAATCGGATCTATGTCCCAATCTGCGTCCCTCATGCGAACGACACGTGGCCTGGTGGCCTCTCTTATGACCGTTCTGGCAGCCGGCGGGGGGCAGGCGGAGCCGAACGTGCGGCAATTGACTCTGGAGGAGTGCATCCAAATCGCCCTCGAGCATAACCTGGATCTCAAGATCGCCCAGTTCGACCCGCTCAAGGCTGAGATCAGCCTGTCCACGGGGTTTGCCGGATTCCATCCCGAGTTTTACGCGACGGCGGCGCATTCGTATACCAAGTCGCCCGGCGGCTTCGATCCCGAAGGCCGACCGTTGCCGGCGCCGATCACGGAGACCGATCGGTTCACGACCGGCCTCCTGGGACGCATTCCCAGCGGCATGAGCTACAGCATCACCGGCGATGCCACCGACTCGACCTTCAGTTTCCCGGCCGGTTTCTCTTCCGACAACGTGAACGGCGGGGTCACCCTCAGCGCCCGACAGCCGCTGCTGAAGAACATGTGGATCGACCAACCCCGCTACAACATCCGCATCGCCCGCAACCAGATCAAATACTCGGAACAGGTGCTGCGCTTCCAGGTCATCAGCACCCTCACCTCGGTCGAAAACGCCTACTTCAATCTCATCCAGGCGCGCGAGAACGTGAAGGTCCAGGAAGAGGCCCTGCGCCTGGCGGAGAAGCTGTTCGAGGAGAACAAGAAACGCGTCGAGGTGGGCGCCCTGGCCCCGCTCGATGAGAAGCAAGCGGAAGCCGAAACCGCCATGCGCCGCGCCGACCTCCTCTCGGCCAAGTACTCCCTGACCACCGCCCAGAATGTGCTCAAGGGCCTGCTCAGCGGCAATTTCCCCGATTGGGATGACGTGCTCCCGGAGCCCGCCGAACGGCTGACCGCTCCGGTGCAACTCTTCAACCAGGACGAGAGCTGGCGGAAGGCGCTCGAGCAGCGGCCCGACCTGCTGCAGGCGCGCCTGGAGATCGAGCGCACGGGCGTGATCCGCCAGTTCCAGTTCAACCAACTCTTCCCGCAACTCGACCTCTTCGGCTCCTACGGTCATCGCGGCGCCAACTACGAAATCCCCAGCTACCTGGAACAAGTCCGCCGGGCCGACTTCCCCAGCCACGCCTTCGGCGCCGAGTTGCGGATCCCCCTCGGCAACCGTGCCGCCCGCAATAACCATCGGCTGGCCAAGATCGAGGAAGAGCAATCCCGTCTGCGCCTCAAGAAACTCGAACAGGACATCCTCATCGCCGTCAACGACGCCATCGCCGGGGCCGAGACCGCCTACGAGGCCGTCAAGGCGACGGAGCGGGCGCGGGTGGTGGCCAAGGAGGCCTTGGACGCCGAGGAGAAGAAGCGGGCCAACGGGAAGAGCACGAGTTTCTTCGTGCTGCAGTTGCAGAAGGCCTACACCGACGCCCAGGCGGCCGAGATTCGGGCGCTGGCCAGCTACAATCGCGCCCTGACCCAACTTGCCTTCAGCGAAGGCTCCACCCTCGACCGCCGCGGCATCCAGATGGAGTTGCCCCAATATTGAGGGTGCGGTGGGCGGCGAGCGGAGGGCGGCGAGCGGCTTGCGGAGTCCCCGAGTCCCAGCCCGGATGTTTCACCGCCCGCATGCCCCCTCTCCCTTTCTCCCTCTCTCCAACCTGAGACAACGTTTCGCTGGCATCGGTTGGGGAGAGGGATGGGGTGAGGGGACATTACATGGGGTGGGGGACGAGGAGGCCATCCGAGTCTCAAAACGAGCATGGCTGGGGTCCCTCGCAGGGGGCGACTTTGGCCTTGCTTTTTCATTCAAAGAGTTTACTTCGTTCAGTCCGAATTGAACGGTTGGCCTGCTTCGCCTGTAGATTCCCCGGGGCTCCCACCCCGCCCGCGAATCGACCGGGACGAAGTCTTTCCGTCACCAAACTGGCTTAACCCGGATGTTCCACGCGAAAGGCTAAAGGCTGAAGGCTGAATCCTCGCTCGTAATCGCAATCGTAATCTCCCCACGAACCGTCCCCTCACCCCGTCCCTCTCCCCAACCCTTGAAAGCGAAGCGATGGACAGGGGTTGGGGAGAGGGAGCAAGGGAGAGGGGAAATGTAAGCGGTTCAGGTGTTCAATGGGCGCACTTTTGGCTCGGAGAATTCTTAGGTTTTATGATTTGGCGCTTGGATTCGGCCATGAGCCATGGGGCCTTTGCCCCGCATCCCTCGGTGTCTGCCTCACTGCCCCACTGCCCCACTGCCTTGCTGCCCCCCTGACGCACTGCTCCACTGCCGCCCTTTCCCCTCCCCCCCTGTGTCTGCTGTCCGCTCCAAAGCGCGCCGTGAAATGATCGAGGCCTGTGCCCGGTTGTGCCAGTTGCTTAGCCTGCCGCGCACCACCGGCCAGATCTACGGGTTGCTCTACCTGTCCGTTCAGCCCATGTCCCTGGACGACATGGTGAGCCTGCTGACGATCAGCAAGGCCAGCGCGAGCATGGGGGCGCGGCAATTGGTGTCCCTCGGCGCGATCCGCGCCGTCTGGGTGCCCGGCGAGCGGCGGGATTACTTCGAGGTCATCGACGACCTCTCCGCCCTGCTCCGGGGCGGTTACGAGAACTTCCTCAAGCCGCGCCTCGAATCGTCGCGTCGTCGCCTGTCGGTCATGCAGGAGCACCTGGACGAGGATCGTCGCGAGGGGGCCCTGACGGATGAGGAGTTTCGCGTCTGTGCGGACCGTCTGAAGGCCCTCGGCCGGGTTCAGAAGCGGATCCAGACGGCGGTTCCGTTGGCCGAGAAAGTCCTGCTTTGACCGATGACCATTGACTGGATCTTGCTGTTGTGTGCGATTGGGTTGCTTTGGCTGCCTTATCCGATGCCGGAAAGCCTCCATGTCCGGCTGACATCGAATCCGCCCGCCCGCCCGCGCCCGGCCACGGTCAAGGGCATGGCCAAGGTTTGGACCAACTGGGTCGCGCTGCTTCTCGCGGCGGCGGCCGGTTTCCTTCTGGCCAACAAGATCTTCCCTGACCCCGTCGCGTCCGGCCAGACCGGGACGGGGATGGCGGTTGCCGCGACGGCCACCGGGACCGGTTCCGGCGGGACGAACTCCCTGGCGCCCACCCCTGGAAGCAACAGCACGGACTCGGCTGGCGAGCGCAATCCTGGCGCCGAAACGAACCAGGCGGGGGCAGCCGGCCCCACCAACCCGCCGCCGCCGCTGGAGGATCCCGAGGCTCGTGAGTATGAGACCAAAGCGGCGGCCCTGGGCGTGCAGACGCGCCAGCGGGGGTTGACGCTGAAGATCCTGGCCATCAAGGCCGCCGTTGTGGGCGTGGGCATCCTGGTTCAGATGATCCGGTCGAAGCTGGAAATCAACCTATTGGCGCCGGCCTTTTACCTGAGCGGGCTGTCGCTGTTCTTTTATGGTCCGATCAGTGGAGGGTTTGCGGTGGCGGTGGCCTGGATGTTCGCCTTGGCGCTCAACAATCCCGCGTTGGTTTTGCCGGTGGCCGCGGTGGCCCTGGGGGCGGCTGGGTACCTGATCCAGGAGGCGAGCATCTTCACCCTGGCCCTGAATGTCGCCGCGCTTCTGGCCCCCAATTTCATCGCGCTCCTCTACCAGAAACCCCTCATCCTCGTCTCGCAGGAGCGGCCGAGTTTGGGGTAAGGGTCTGTGCAAAAATAACTTCCGCGGAAGTTGTTTTTGCACAGACCCTAAGCGGGCGGGTCGGCGGCGAGGGGCGTGCTGGAACATCGTGGCCAGCAGCAGAGTAAGGGATCGAAGGGTTCAGGATTCAACGGACAGGAAATGGCTCGCAACGTTCGCGTTGTATTGACCAAAAGCAGGCCAACACCCTGAGGCTTCCCAGCTCAAGTTTCCCCCTTGCTGTGGCGATCATCGAGCAGTCCCGACGCTCAGGCGCCCTCCGCCGAAACCGCCATTCCCCCCCCGTCGAAAGCACCCGCGCCGCTCGCCGCTCGCCATGAAGATCCTGGTTACAGGGGCCGCTGGTTTCATCGGATCCCACGTGGCTCAGCGGTTGTTGGAGCGCGGGGATGAAGTGATCGGCCTGGACAACCTCAACGATTATTACGACGTTCGGCTCAAAGAAGCGCGTTTAGCCCGGCTGCAAGGGCGGCCGGGCTTTCGTTTTGTCCGGATGGATTTGGCGGATCGGCCGGGGACGGCGGCGTTGTTCGAGCGAGAGCGGCCCCGGCGGGTGGTGCACTTGGCAGCCCAGGCCGGGGTGCGCTATTCACTGACCCGTCCGGACGCCTATGTGGACAGCAATTTGGTCGGGTTCGTGAACGTGCTCGAAGGTTGTCGGCATCAGCAGATCGAGCATCTCGTTTACGCCTCGTCGAGTTCGGTCTACGGCGCCAACACCCGCCTGCCGTTTTCGGTCCACGACAACGTGAACCACCCGGTGAGCCTCTACGCCGCCACCAAGAAGGCGAACGAGTTGATGGCTCACACCTATAGCCACCTCTTCGGACTCCCCACGACGGGCCTCCGCTTCTTCACCGTCTATGGGCCCTGGGGACGCCCCGACATGGCCCTCTTCCTGTTTACCCAGGCGATCCTCGAAGGACGTCCCATCGACGTCTTCAACGACGGGCGCATGCGGCGCGACTTCACCTACATCGACGACATCGTCGAGGGGGTGGTGCGGGTGACCGACCGGGTGGCCGCTGCGGACCCGGCGTGGAGTGGGGAGTCGCCGGACCCGGGCAGCAGCCGGGCGCCCTATCGTCTCTACAATATTGGGAACAGCCGCCCGGTCGAGTTGCTTCGACTGATCGCGTGCCTCGAGGAGGCCCTCGGCCGCCCGGCGCAGAAGCGGATGATGCCGATGCAGCCGGGGGACGTGCTGGCCACTTATGCCGAGGTCAACGATCTGGCCGCCGACGTTGGGTTCAAGCCGGCCACGCCCCTCGAGGAAGGGGTTCGGCGGTTCGTCGAGTGGTATCGGGGCTACTATGGGCCTGTGCGCACTGCGGGTGGGTGCGCTTAGGGTCTGTGCGACATAACTTCCGATTGTGTTGGCGGGCGAGGCTTGAATGGGGGAGGGCGACGCACTAGATTCGGATCGGTATGGCCTTTGTCACCGTCGAAGATCGGGTGGGCCGGTTGGAAGCCATGTTCGCTCAGTTTCTGACCGAGATGGCCTCGCTCAACAAACAGAGCGAAGCCCGCCATCAAGCGGCCGAGGAACGGAACCGAGCGGCCGAGGAACGGAACCGAGCGGCCGAGGAACGGATGGCGAGGTTCGAGAAGGAGATGGCCGAGTTCAAGGTCGAGATGCGGACCTCGAAACGGGATTTGGACAAGAAGTGGGGCGACTTGGCCAACAAGATGGGCACGATCATCGAGGACATCCTCGCCCCAAACCTCCGCCGCCTGGCCACCGAGCACTTCCGGTTTCCCGTCATTGAGGACTTCATGATCCGGCGAGCCCGCCGGGTCGGGGAACAGGAAACCGAGTTCGACACCCTGGTGGTCGGCCCCGGTGCGGTGATCCTGGGCGAAGCCAAATCGACGCCTTCAATCGACTACGCCGACGACTTCGCGGCCAAGACGAAAGTGTTCTTCGATTACTTCCCCGAGTTGCGGGGACGCCGGCTGATCCCCATTTTCGGGAGTTGGTCCATTTCCGATGCGGTGGTGGCGCGTCTCACCTGCCACGGTCTTTACGCCATGCGCATGGGGGAGGACACCATGGAGTTGGCCAATGCGAAGGAGCTCGAAGGGGCGGGCTCGTCCCTGAGGTCGTAGCGCGGGACGGACGCAAGGTTCGACGCCTTTCCCGATCGTGGGTCTTCGGGCATTGAGGTTCCTCCCTTTCATTCTCATCGCCGCCTGGTGGGTTTACGATCTCCAGTTCCACTGGCGGGACCGGCCGGAGTATCAGTTCGGTTGGGTAGTTCTGATGCTGGTCGGGTTCCTGGCCTGGGATCGATGGCCGAAACGGCCCAGGGGAGACTGTCCGCGGGGTGGATGGGCGATCGGGTTGGCCTTGATGGGCACGCCCTGCGTACTGTTGGCGGAGTTGTATAAGCACGGGGTGGGGAGCACGCCCAGTTCGAGCATGCTGCTCAGCATCGGCTGCACCCTCTTTCTGGCCGGGCTTGTCCTCGCCCTCGAGGGACCCCTCACCCTGCGCCACTTCCTCTTTCCGCTGCTCTTCGCGTTCGTGGCGGTGCCCATCCCGAAGATCGTCTGGAACCCGATCGTGCTGGGTTTGCAGGGACTGATCACCACGCTGAATGTCGAGACGCTGAAGCTCATCGGGGTGCCGGCGCAACAGTTGGGCAATGTCATCCGCTTGCCGAATTGCACGGTGGGCGTGGACGAGGCGTGCAGCGGGGTGCGCAGCCTGCAATCGTGCATCATGGCCGCCTTGTTCATCGGCGACCAATCGCTCCGGCTGCGCAGCAGCCGGATCGTCCTCTTCGTCGTGGGCATCGCCCTCGCCATCACCGGCAATTTCGGCCGGTCCCTCTACCTGTCCCTGACCGCCCATCGTGGCGGCCCCGAGGCGCTGCACCACGTCCACGACACGGCGGGCTGGAGCATTCTCGGCTTCACCGCGGTCGGGCTCGGCCTGTTTGCCTGGGCGCTGGCGACAGCCGAGAAAACGGTGGCCGAGGATCCGACCTCGGAAACCGGCCCGGAGAGCGGAGAGCGGAGAGCGGAGAGCGGAGAGACTGCGCGCGAGCCGGATGTGCCCCATTGAATGCCGGTCATGCCAGGGAACCGTGAGCCTGGGCGGGCGGCGGGGCGAGCGTGCTCGCGAGCCGCCCAGAACGTGCGGCATCTCGGCTCGTCAGTAGATTACGAATAGGATTAAGATCAAACCCAAGGCACTATGAAGAAAGCTATTGTCTGTGGCGCGGGCGGGTTCATCGCCAGCCATCTCGTCAAACGTCTCAAAGCGGAAGGCTACTGGGTCCGCGGCGTGGACATCAAACTGCCCGAATTCTCGCCCAGCGCGGCGGACGAATTCCTGCAACTGGATCTGCGCGAGGAACCCAACTGCGCCCGGGCGGTGCGGGTTGACGGGAAGCCTGCGGACGAGGTCTACCAGTTGGCCGCCGACATGGGGGGCATGGGGTTCATTCACACAGCCGAGTGCGAGATCATGCATAACAGCGTGCTGGTGAACGTGCACATGACTCATCAAGCCGCCCAGGCCGGGGTGCCGCGATACTTCTTTTCGTCGTCGGTGTGCGTCTATCGGGACATGAAGCCGGGCGAGCCCGAGATGCACGAGCGCGAGGCGGTGCCGGCCAACCCCGACAACGAATACGGCTGGGAGAAGCTGTATTCCGAGCGCATGGCTCAGGCCTATGGCCGCAAGACGGGCATGAAGGTGCGGATCGCCCGATTCCAGAATTGCTACGGGCCGGAAGGCACCTGGCGCGGCGGCCGTGAGAAGGCCCCCGCTGCCATCTCCCGCAAGGTCGCCTGCGCCCCTGACGGCGGCGTGGTCGAGATCTGGGGCGACGGCTCGGCCGTCCGTTCCTACACCTACGTCGACGACATGGTCGACGGCATCTATCGCCTGACCCAATCGGACCTCGAGGGGGCGGTGAACATCGGGTGCCCGCAGTATGTGACGGTGCGCGAGTTGGTCGAGGCGGTGGCCCAGGTTGCCGGCAAACACATCGAGATCAAGAGCGTGCCGGGCCCGGTCGGCGTGCAGTCCCGCAACTTCAGCAACGAGCGCATCTACTCCATCGGTTGGAAATCCCAATTCGACCTCCTGGCCGGCATCCGCCACACGTATCCGTGGGTGGCCGAGCAGGTGGCGCAGGCCAAGGCCCGGGGCGAGTCGGTCAGTTAGGGTCTGTGCAAAAAATAACTTCGGGTTTTGCTGGAGGCGATTTTGGCTTCTGGCGAGACGCGACGAAGGAGCAGAGCCTTCGCTCTGTGACTGAGGAGCAACGAAGCCAGAAGCCAAAAGCGCCCCAGCCCTCCGGGGCGGGACGGGGCTTGGCCATCTGCGTCGTTGCTCGTCGGTTACAGCCCCACACGGGGGATGCGCCCTCCTCGCGCCTAGAATCCTTGCCGCCCAGAACTTGATCAAGTCGAGTCAAGTTCTCGTCCC
>CAZVRY010000054.1:0-30588 GCA_964629545.1 uncultured Verrucomicrobiota bacterium
TACGAACCGTAGCCGCCGCCGCTTTACCGCTCACGCACCGCTGCCGAAGCAACACGGAAACGTCCATGGCTAATCTTGGTAACGCAGACGGAAGAATCGTTGGTTACCGAGTTCGCGGACAGGGATGGTCGCCGTGCGGTACGCGTCGTAGCGAATTTCGCCACTGAAGGTGAGCCAGGCGCCAATGTCCGCGAGGCTGTCAGTCCACTCGAGCACGAATCCCGTTGGGCGAGATATCCAACTAAGGGTCTGTGCAAAAATAACTTCGGGTTTTGGCGGGAACGCGGCTTGGCCAGATGCTAGGCGTGAGGAGGGCGCATCCCCCTTGTGGGGCTGTAACCGACGAGCAACGACGCAGATGGCCAAGCCCCGTCCCGCCCCGGAGGGCTGGGGCGCTTTTGGCTTCTGGCTTCGTTGCTCCTCAGTCACAGAGCGAAGGCTATGTTCCTTCGTCACGCCTCGCCAGAAGCCAAGATCGCCTCCAGCAAAACCCGAAGTTATTCTTGCACAGACCCTAAGGTGAGGATTCAGCCGGGAGACGTCACGGTGTAAACGCCGTTGACTGGCACTCCACGAAGCCGCCGCCGCCACCGGCGACCCCCGCTACCGGGAGGCCGAGGAGCGGCTGACCCGCTTCCTCTGCCGCGTGCGGATTCGGAGCGAGGATCACCCCGAGCTGGACGGGGGTTGGTTCCGCGCCTTCGATTTCCGGCGTTGGGAGTATTGGGCCTCGAGCACGGATGCGGGCTGGGGCGCGTGCACGGCAAAGGGAGGCGAGGGGGGCAGGGGCGACCGCACATTCGCGGCTTCTCGCCTCGGTGCGGTTCTGCTAGAGACAGGGCAGCATGAGTGCGAGCACGGATCCAGCGGCCTGGTTGGAGAAGCCTGGGGCCCCGGCCATTCCGATTCAGGGCAGTTGCGCCCTCGGGCGGGCGCCTTCGAACCAAGTGGTGCTGGCCGACGAGAAGGTCTCGCGCCGGCATGCCCTGGTCCATGCCCAGGAGCGCAACGAGTATTGGCTGGTGGACCTGGGCAGCAGCAACGGGACCTATCTCAACGGGCGGCGCGTCACCCAGCCGACGCGGTTGCGCGACGGCGACACCGTCATGGTGGGCGATTTCCTGCTCCGTTTTCATCAGCCGGGCGCGGCGGGGGCGCAGCCTGCGCCGAGCGCGGCCGACGAGACGATCCATGACATCCGGTCGGTCAACTGCTGGCTGTTGATCGCGGACATTGCGGGCTCGACCCAGTTGGTGCGGCGCTTTGCCGACGATCGCGTGCCCGAGATCACCGGCAGTTGGCTGGCCGACTGCAAGCAACTGATCGAGGAGTGCGGGGGCAGCATCAACAAGTTCCTGGGGGACGGCTTTTTCGCCTACTGGCACGAGCGGGAGCGGACGGCGGCTTCCGTGGCGAAGGCCTTGGAGGGTTTGAAGCGGATGCAGGAGCACGCCCAGCCTCCGTTCCGCGTGGCCGTGCACTACGGGCGGGTGTTCACCGGCGGCGGGGGCTCGCTCGGGGAGGAGAGTCTGCTCGGGAATGAAGTGAACTTCGCGTTTCGGATGGAGAAGCTGGCCGCCTCGATCGGGGAAGCTCGGCTGTTGAGCGAGCCGGCCTGGAGCCGCCTGGCCGGGTCGCTCCCCGCCGCCACCCCGGTGGGCAATCACCCCGTCTCCAGCTTCGAAGGCGAGTTCCCGTTCTACAGCTTTTGACTCCCCTGAACGGCGCGGGACCCGAGGACGTCTCCAGTTTCGAAGGCGAGGTTCGGTTCGCTGGCCTTTGACTTCCCCAGCCCCCACAGCGCCCCGCTGTAGAGGGCGTTCGGCACGACCTCGCATTCGGCCCAGCAACCCGGACAGCGCCGCACCCACTCGCGAGAGGAGCCTCATGCGCAGGGTCCGGGCGCCCAGGCCGCGTCCACCGGCCGTCCCCGCCCCAACCGGGACAGCTCCGACCTCACGCCTGCCACGGCTTCTGGCAGGCCGTTCAAGCGGTGCGGATCGATGGCCGCGCGATGCCAGTCCACCCGCTCGAGAAACCGCCGCAGGTCCCCCGCGGTCACCCGTTCCATGCCGATCCAATCCCCTCCCCCGCCGGCCTGCAGGAAGCGCGCGTTCATGTGCTGCTCGTAGTTGCCAGCCTCCGGCATCACAAACACCGGCTTGCGCAGATAGAGTGCCTCCCCCACCAACTGGTTCCCGGCCGTGCTGACCAACGCTTCGCACCCCGCCAGATCCTCGACGAACCGCGTCGGGTGAACCTCGTGGAACGTCAGGCGCCCCCATCCCGGTCGCACCCCCAACCCGTAGACCCGGACCTCCCGGCCCGTCGCCGCCAACGCCTCCAGCACCTGGGGCTCCGCAAAGCGACGGCAATAGGCCACCACATAGGAGCCCGGCTCCGGCGTCGCGTCCGCCACTTCCGGCCGCAGCAACACCCCGATCTGATCCACCCGGCCCCGATAACGGCGCTTCAAGGGCGGGAAGTAGAACGACGACACGATCCACCGCGCGGCCCCCGTGTGCCAGGCTCGCACCCCCAACCCCATGACCGCCGCGTGAGTCCGCAGCCACCACGGCAAAGCCCCCAGATCGTAGGTCACCAGAAAATGCTGATGATCCAGACTCACGAACGGAATCCCCCGCCGGCGCGCTACCCGCGGCAGCGCCGGCTCGAAATCGCTGATCACCAGATCCGGCCGCTCCCGCTCCACCAGGCCGTCCACCACGCTCAACAACGACGCGAACCGATGCACATAGCCCAGGCCCTCCCGCCCCGTCCTCCAGAAGTCCAACCGCCGATCCGGCCGATAGTGAAAGCGCAGCCCGGCGATCCGGTGCACGCGCACCTCGCTGCCCTCGTAGAGCGGGGCCAGCAGCGTATAGGCATCCCCCGGCGCCAGCACGGCAAACTCATGCTCGCGGCGCATCGCCTCGATCACTGCCCGCACCCGGGTGGCATGCCCTCGCCCCTCGCCACTCGTACTGTAGAGGATTTTGGCCATGCCCCACCCTCCCCAGGCCCCGTTACGATCCCATGAGCCCCCGATCACGCCCCGGTTAAATCCGCCTTCCCTCCAGGCCGCGCCGGTTTCCCCGGCTTGACTCCCTCACCTGCGTTCGGCCATCCCTGGAGGCGTGGTCCCAACTCGGGGACCTCGCAACCCAACCATGCCCCCACCCCCACCGGCCCCCCCGCGGCGGATCGCTCAACGGTTCCCCGTCCACGGCCGCCCGGTCATAGTCCGCCGGGCCCGGCCCCTGGAGGTTCGTGACGATTAGGCAACATTTCGAGAACGTTTCGGCAACGAGACGCCCGCGCGTTTGACAGCCCCTCCGGGCCCCCGCATAAGAGCCGACGTGCGCTCGCTGCTGCCTTTCTTCGCTTTGCTCACCCTGGCCAGCCTGATCGGCTGTAACAGCCCTGGCCGCCAGGGCAGCTCGTTCCACGACCCCTATGACGACGTCCAGGTGGACCAGATGTCCGGCAACCACGTCTCCGGACGGGTGTTCGAGCGGACCATCGTCTGCCTCAACGCCCGGCGCGAAACGCGCCTGCTCACCCTCGAGACCAATCAGACCGTGGCCTGGGTGACCAACCTGTCCGTGGTCCCGATCACCAACCTCACGGTCACCCTCGCCACCAACAGCAGCCGCACGTTCGCCACCAACCAGGTGCCCCCCGCGCCCCCGGTCCCCGCCGCCGAGGACGCCCCCGCTGCCGAGGTCGTGGCCGATGCCACCCCCTCCGCCCCTCCCTCGACGATCACCAACGTGACTGTCACCGCCAACAGCAACACTTCCGTCTCCAAATCCCCGGCCCAGACGCTCACCACCGCCAGCCACCAAACGGTCACCAGCAGCCAGGTCACCCTCACCACCGGCCTCCTCTCCGTCACGACCGCCGAGAACCTTGCCGCCACCGCCGAAACCAACCAGACCGTTACCCTCGTCACCAACCTCAGCATCGTGTCGGTCACCAACACGCTCGTCCTCGCCACCAACCGCTGGGTGCGCGATTACTACCTCACGGTCGAGTTCACCGCGCCCCCCGACTTCTCTCTTGCCCCCGGCCACGAATCGCTCAACCTCCTCGTCGACGGCCAGCGCTACGCCCTCAGCCCGGGAACGCCCCAGACCCCGGTGCTCGCTCGCCGCGGCTTCCAGGCCGCCATCTACCGCGCCACCCCGGAACTCCTCGTCAATCTGGCCAATGCCCGGGAAGCGCAGTTGCGCCTGCGCGGCGTCAACGCCGCCATTGAAAAGCGGCTCAGCCGTTCGAGTTTGCAGAATTTCCGCGCGTTCGTGAGCACGCATTTCACCCCGCCCCCGGACCCCGCGCCGCTTCCGGAAGAAGCCCCGCTGGCCTCCCTGCCTCCGTCACGCCCATGAAGAGTTCGGCCCTTTCCCTCGGTGTCGTGGCGGCCGTGGCCCTCGCGGCCCTCGCCTGGCGTCACCAGAGCGCCAACCGTCAAGCCGCCGACTTGCGCGCCCAACTCGAGGCCGCCGTCAAGCGGTCCGACGAGATCCAGCTCAAGCTGACTCACCAGGAGCAAGCGGCCACGGCCGGCAGCAACCTCGTCCAGGAACTCCAGGCCTCCGCCGCCGCCCAATCCAATGTGGTGGCCACCCTCCAACGCCAACTCCGGGAGGCCGAGCAGCGCACCGCCGCCGGCCAGAACGCCCTCTCCGGCCAGGCGGCCGTCCTGAGCGCCGCGAGGGAGCGGGAGGAGACCCTGCGACGCGAGCTCGCCGAGGCGGAACGCTCCGTGCAGGCCGCCGTTGCCCGCCACCGTGAACTGGGAGATCACCTCCAGTCGGTCGAGGACGCCCGCCTCCAGATGGAATTGCGTGCCCGCCGCGAAGCGGCCGAGCGCGAGCGCTTGCTCTGGAGCTGGAACGACCTCGCTGCCGTCGAGGCGCGCAAGCGCTGGCTCGAGGCCCGTCCGGCGCCGGCCTCCAGCCCGGAGGACAAGGACAAGCCGGCTCCGGGCAGGCGGGTCGAGACTGCCGGTCACGGGGCCATCCGGCTCCTCCAGTTGCCCTCCTTGCCCCCGCCCCTGGATGACGGTCGCCCTCTCGAACTGCAGCCCGACGGCTCAGTCCGACCCGCTGGGCGATCGGACTGATCGGGCGGATCGAAAGAAAAGCGGGAAGGCCCGAAGGCCTTCCCGCTGTCAGTGCTCGATGCGTTGCGCGCCTACCGGGCGAGCACACGGATCAACCGCCCGGCGCCGGTCATCGGCACGTCCACCGTGAGCACGTTCCCCGTGCCCGCCAAGGCAGCCCCGAAGTCCGCCCAGGCGCCCCCGATCGCGTCCAGGGTCTGCACTTGGTAGCTCACGCCCATCGCCGTCGGGAACCCGAGCCGCAACGCCTCCCCGGCGCGGCTCACGCTCAGCACGGGCGCCGCTGGGCCCGCCGAGCCCGCAGGCAGCCCGCCCAAAATGCCCTTCTCATCCAGGAAGGTCCAACCCGCCGGCCACAGCACGTCGGCGAATGCCCCCTGGTAAGCCACGGGCAGATAGAAGCCGTCCGCCGGCGGGGTCCGGCTCGAAGTGAGGGCCGGACTGCCCGCGCGCGGCCGCGGATCCAACCCGCCGTCATCCGTCCGGCTAATCCCCCGCAACATCGGGTCCGCCTGCACATTGTTCCGCGCCGCCTCGCTGAAGAGCAGCCCCGCCACCGGCGACACCCCCGTCCCGCTCGTCTCCGCCAGCCCGTCCTTGATCGCCCACCACATCGTGTCGCGCAGGTCCAACAGCCCGCTGTTGAAGTGAGCCTCCGACTTGGTGTCGATCCGCACCCCGGGGCCCCCGAAGTCCGTGAAGATGCTGTTGTACACCTTCGGCGCCGCGTACTCGCGAATGGTCAGCGCCCGGTTCCCCGACGTGCCCACCCCGGCCCCGATGAACGTCGCATTGTAGATCTCGTAATTGGCCACCGGCGGGTTGTTCGCGGCCAGCCCGTTGGGCTCCCCGTTCCACTCGCCGCCGTGGTCCTTCTTGCCCGGCTCCTGGATGGCCAGCCAGAACTGGTTCTTGCCCCGATACCCCTGGTCCACGTCGAACGCATCGTCGTCGTTGAACGCGCTCACCAGCCACTTGGTGTTCACCGTGCCCCCGAAGAATTCGAAGCCGTCGTCGGCCGTGGCATAGGTTTCCACGTGTTCGATGACGGTGCCGCGGCCGACGGCGCAGAGGGAGAGGCCGTTGAGTTCCTTGTTGGGGGCGAAGATCACGCCGGCATGGCGGATGGACACGTAGCGCAACACCCCCGAGCTGTCGTCGTCGTCGCTGCCCCCATAGCGGTTGACCCGCTGGCCGTTGATCTCGGCGTCCTGCAAGCCCTCGAAGATGTCGTATTTGGGCGAGGCGGCGTTGCCGGCGGTGTCGGCGGCGGTGTTGAGGACGGACTTGCCCATGAGGACGACGCCGCCCCACAAGCCGCGTTGGAAGATGCCGATGTCATCGGGATCGGTCACATCATCGTCCTCGGCCGTGAAGATGATGGGCCGGGCAGCGGTGCCGTTGGCGTAGATCTTCCCGCCCGCGGTCACGATCAGGGCGGAGGTGCTCGCGTCCTGGCCGGGTTTGCCTCGGATCACGGTGCCTGCTTCGATAGTGAGTTCGGCGCCGGCGAGCACGTGCACAATCCCGTTCAGCACATAGGTTGTATCGGCCGTCCAGGTCACTTGACCGCTGATGGCCCCGGTCACTTCCACGACCTGCTGCGCCGGACCCGGCACGAAGCCCTTCTGCGCCAGGAACGTCCAGCCGGCGATCCACAAGTCGCGGTGGTCGAACGCCCCCCGGTACGCCACCGGCACATAGAAACCGTCGTCGGGCGCGGTCCGGGTGGACGTCAGGGCCGGACTTCCGGTGAAGGGCCGCGGATCCAACCCGCCGTCATCCGTCCGGCTAATCCCCCGCAACATCGGGTCCGCCTGCACATTGTTCCGCGCCGCCTCGCTGAAGAGCAGCCCCGCCACCGGCGACACCCCCGTCCCGCTCGTCTCCGCCAGCCCGTCCTTGATCGCCCACCACATCGTGTCGCGCAGGTCCAACAGCCCGCTGTTGAAGTGAGCCTCCGACTTGGTGTCGATCCGCACCCCGGGGCCCCCGAAGTCCGTGAAGATGCTGTTGTACACCTTCGGCGCCGCGTACTCGCGAATGGTCAGCGCCCGGTTCCCCGACGTGCCCACCCCGGCCCCGATGAACGTCGCATTGTAGATCTCGTAATTGGCCACCGGCGGGTTGTTCGCGGCCAGCCCGTTGGGCTCCCCGTTCCACTCGCCGCCGTGGTCCTTCTTGCCCGGCTCCTGGATGGCCAGCCAGAACTGGTTCTTGCCCCGATACCCCTGGTCCACGTCGAACGCATCGTCGTCGTTGAACGCGCTCACCAGCCACTTGGTGTTCACCGTGCCCCCGAAGAATTCGAAGCCGTCGTCGGCCGTGGCATAGGTTTCCACGTGTTCGATGACGGTGCCGCGGCCGACGGCGCAGAGGGAGAGGCCGTTGAGTTCCTTGTTGGGGGCGAAGATCACGCCGGCATGGCGGATGGACACGTAGCGCAACACCCCCGAGCTGTCGTCGTCGTCGCTGCCCCCATAGCGGTTGACCCGCTGGCCGTTGATCTCGGCGTCCTGCAAGCCCTCGAAGATGTCGTATTTGGGCGAGGCGGCGTTGCCGGCGGTGTCGGCGGCGGTGTTGAGGACGGACTTGCCCATGAGGACGACGCCGCCCCACAAGCCGCGTTGGAAGATGCCGATGTCATCGGGATCGGTCACGTCGTCGTCCTCGGCCGTGAAGATGATGGGTTCGGCCTGGGTGCCGTGGGCGAAGATCTTTCCGCCCGCGGTCACGATCAGGGCCGAGGTATTCGCGTCCTGGCCGGGTTTGCCTTTGATCACGGTGCCGGCCTCGATGGTGAGTTCGGCCCCGGCGAGCACGTGGATGATGCCGTTGAGGACGTATTCGTTGGTTTTGGACCAGGTCACCTGGCCGGCGATCGGGGCGGTCACGTCGACGAGGTCGGCCTGAGCGGCCGAGAGGCCCAGGACCGTAGCCGCCAGCCACCGGACCGGGCTGCAGAGGATGCTTTTAGTATTCATGGTTTCAGAGCTGATGGTTCTTACCGGAGAGCGGAGGGTGTCGGCTGGCGGTCACGAAATCGTCTCGGCCAAGTGACGTTCCGGTGAAACCGGACCGGGTCAGAAATCGTAACTGAGCCCGAGTCCGAAGGATCGTCCGCGGCGGTAGTAGGAGTAGAGGGGACCGTTGGGATCGTCCCCATAGGTTCGCTTGATGGCCGGGTCGAGCAGGTTCCGCGCGCTGAACTTCAAGCTCAGTTGCCGTCCCAACCGTTGCGAGAGGGTAAAATCCAGACTGGTCGGCGGATGCTCGTAGACATCGTCGGTGGTGAGCACCGCGATGGCTACGCGCGGGGCGGCCAGGTTGAGCAGGAGGCTGGCCGAGGTTCCCAGGCGCGGGTTGTCATAGGAGAGGTCCGCATTGAAGATGTAGGGGGACTGATCGTAGAGGGGGCGGGTCCGCTCGAGATCGGGCACGTACTGGATCTTGTTCTTGTATTCGTCCGCGAAGAGCTCGGTCTCGGACTGGATCCACGAGAAATTGCCGCCGAGGGAGAACTCGCGCAGGAGCGGGGAGAGGAGTTGCAGGCTTTGGCGGGCCTCGAACTCCACGCCCCACACCTGAGCGGTGGGACGGTTGGTGAAGGTGATGGTTTCCTGGTCCAGCGCGATGATCTGTTCGACCGGGTTGCGCAGGTCCTTGAAGAAGAGGCTCGCGCTCAGCAACTCGCCCGGACGCGGAAACCACTCCCAGCGCAGATCGAAGTTGTCGACGTCCGAGAGCAGCAGGTTGGGGTTGCCGATCAGGACCTCGTCGAGCACGGGGTCGTAGCTGCTGTACTTGGCCAGTTCGCGGAAGGAAGGGCGGGCGATGGTCTGGCTGTAATGCAGGCGCACGTTCATGTTGGTGCGCGGCTGCCAGACCAGGCCCAGCGCTGGCAGCACATGGATCGCGTTGGTGGCGAAGGAGCCGTTCCCGTCCAGGTCGCTGCGCGAGCCCACCGTCATGTCCGTGATCTCGTAGCGCACGCCCCCGACGAACCGCCACGCCGGGAGGAGGGGGAGATCGAGCATGGCGTAGCCCGCGCGAAAGGCCGACTCGGCGTCATAGCGACTGTCCCGATCCTGCACATAACGGCGCCAGTTCCAGGTGATCCGGCCGGCCGCGTTGGTGGTCGAGGTGGACCCCAGGTTGGCCGGCTCGAGGAACTCGTTCGGCTGGCCATTGAACGACGACGGCTGCCCCAGATAATACACCCCCTTGTCCGTGAAACTCCGCTCCGACGTGCTGTCCCAGAGCCCCACCTTGAACTGTGCCTCGTCCCAGGTCCACTGCCGAAACGGGACGGTCAGGTCCGCCTTCAGATTCCGATTCTGCTCCGCCAGGTCCCGATAGTAACGCGTCGGCTCCACCGGCGTCCCCGTCCGCGGATCGCCAAAATAGTAGTCGTCCCCGGCCCTCAAGTAGTTGAAGAACCGCGCATCCGGCTCCTGCTGGGAAGTGTCCGAGTAGACGGCCAGCCAGTCGAATTTCAGTCCGGCCACCTCGGGCAATTGGTGCGCCCCTTTGAGCTGGTAGGTCTGCAGGTTGCGTTCGGTCCAATACAGCCGCTCGCGGGTGATCGGGATATCGTAACCCGTATCGAGCCGGTAGCCCTCCTGGTGCCGCACCTGGTCATCGCCATTCTGGTTGTAAAGGAAGTTGAAGCTGACCTCGTGATCAGGGTGGAGTTGGAGGGCGAAGTTCACCATGCTGGACCAGTTGATCGTCCTGGTGGAACGGGTCTCCTCGTAGTAACTGATTTCGTCCCCCGCCGCCTGCCGCCGGGACACCCCGTTCTCGTAGTGCCCGTAGTCCTGGCGATAGGACATGCTGCCGAACACGCCGAGCGGGCGGCGGAACAGATGGGTGGTCTGGCCGGTGGCCAAGGACATGGACGTATTCAGCGGCGTCTCGCCCGCCACCCCGGCCAACTCGGCGTAGCCCATGGCGTGGGTCAGAGCGTTCAAGCGGTCGGCATCCCCGGTCCGCCGCACGTAGGTTGGACTTCCCGGGGGAAAGGTGCCGGTGCTGCTCGGAGGGTTGGGGATGACCAGGTTGGGGACGGCCAACTCCGGCGGCAGGGCGCGCGAACCGTCATCCATCCCCAGCCAGTCCGTGTCGCCGCCCGGATAGGTCAGGAAATCGTCAATCAGGTTGGCCTGCGGGTTATAGGAGGCGCCCAGGGAAAACGAGCTGAACGGGCGTTCGGGGAAGGACTTGGTGGCGATGTTGATGCCGCCCCCCGTGAACGCCCCTTGCTGATCGGGCGTGAAGGTCTTCGCCACCACCACCTTGTCAATGATCTGCGCCGGAAACAGGTCGAGCGAGGCCGATCGCCGGTAGGGATCGGCCGAGGGAATCTCCCCGCCGTTCAGCGTGGTGGTCACGTAGCGGTCGCTCAGGCCCCGGATGACCGCGAACTTGCCTTCGACGATGGCGGCGCCCGAGATCTTGTTGACGATGGCCCCGGCGTCCGAGGCGCCGCTGCGGGAGATCTGCTCGGAGCCAAAGGCTTCGGTGGCGGCGGCGTCCTTGGCGCGCTCGGCCATCAGTTGCCGGATGGTGGTGGCCGGGGGCGGGCGGAACGAAGGCGGCTTGGGCGGGGCGACGGCGACCGCGGGTCGCAGGAGCGCCGGGCGGTTGGTGGGGCCGGCCGCCCCGGCGGTCGAGGGCCCGGCACTCTGTCGACGGGTGTCCTGGAAGAAGCTGCTGCCGCCGGCGGCCTCGGGGGCGTCGGCGGCCACCGCGCGCCGGGTGCCGCCGCCGCTGGCCGGGGGAAGCCCCTGATTAATGGGCGGGAGCTTGGGCGGCGGGGCGGTCCGCGGCGACACCGGCTTCGACTCCGCGGCCGGGGTTTTCTTGTCCGAGCGGACGTATTGGAGGACGGCCTGGCGGACTTGTTCGAGCCGGCCGGTCTTGTAGGCCCAGTAGGCCACGCCGCCAATCAGCAGGACGTGGAGGACAATCGAAATGACAAGGCTGGTCCGGTCCTTCGCGGGCTTGCGGCGCGTCGTCATGCACGCGGAGGGCGAGGAGCGGGCACAGGCCGTTCAGAGGGTCGGTCGGAAGCCGCGACGCGGAGCCAGGGGGAAGGGCGGGGTCAACGGCTGGCCAGCGTCTCCGTGGCGAGGCCGACCTTGCTGACGTTGGCGGAGACGAGGACGTCGAGGACGCCGACGATTTTCTGGTATTGGATGCGGGCGTCGCCGCGGACGACCACATTGAGGTCGGGGTCCTGCTTGCGGAAATCGACCAGTGTTTTGAGCAGTTGGTCCTCGTCCATGGGGTAGGTGTTCAGGAAGATTTTGCCGGAGTTGTCGACGGTGATGTAGTTGACCTTCGAGGGGGCCTCTTTGGGGCGGCTGGTGGCCGAGGGCAGGGAGATGTTGAGGTCGTTGACGGCGGGGGCGGTCGTGATGATGAAGATCACGAGCAACACGAAGGCCAGGTCGAGCAGGGGCGTGATGTTCAGCTCAGTGAGGACGTGCTGTTTGTTGGCGGAGTACTTTTTCATGGGAGGCTGCCTCGCGGGCGATTAACGACCGATCCCCAGTCCCAGCTCGGCCACCTCGGCCCGCATCTGGTGGAGGGCGTCGGCCAACTCTTCGGAGAGCGACCGGTTATCGACGTAGGTATGCTCGATGGCGGTGGCGAACTCGGCGGTGAAGTTGTCGAGTTCCTGGGTGATCGCGCGCACCGTGGTGACCATGTAGTTGTAGGCGAACATGGCGGGGATGGCGACAAAGAGGCCGACGACGGTGGCGATGAGCGCGCCGGCCACGCCCGGCGCCATGGCGGTGAGACTGGCCGCCTGGACCTTGGCGATGCCGGAGAAGGTCTCCATCACGCCCCACACCGTCCCCAGCAAGCCGATGAAGGGCCCCCCCGCCACGGCGGTGGAAAGGATGATCATCCCCTTCTCGAGCGAAATCGACTGAGCGCTGACCGCCCGCTCGAGGGCCACCTTGACGGAATCGAAGGCCCCATGCGTGACCTTGGTCACCTTGGCCCGGGCCAGGTGGTCGGTCTCGGCGCCGCCCATCGGGTCCCCGGCGGGGGCCACCCGGGTGACCCGCCGTGTCTTGACCGTGACCGGATTGTTCTTCAGGTGGTAGGCCAACTCCTCCGCCCCGGTCATGTAAACCTCGAACGCGGGCGCCCCGTCGAATTGCAGGCTGCGGTTGAGCAGGTCCAGGGGATCCCGCGTGCTCCGATAGGCCGCAAAGAACTTCCGCCCCGCCGACCGCGCCCGCGCCAACTGCCGCCCTTTCTTGATGATCACCGTCCAACTGAAGAGCGAAACCACCACCAGCAGGCAGATCGTCACCTTGCCCTCCGTCGTCGCCTTCTGGAAGGCGAACTCGAGGGCGTTGGCGAACATCGGCGTGAAAAGGTCGGTCATACGTTGAGGGGCAGGCGCGCATGGCAGTGTGGCCCGCGCCCCGGCCGACCCTGGGATGCACGCATGACAGCCCAGTGACGTCCCGGTTACGATTCGGTCACAAAGGAGCAGCCCGTCCAGTGCGGGTCCGACGCGGAAGTTTGGCTCGCCGCGTCCTCGAACGTCACCCTAATGTCACCTCGATGTCACCTGCTCGGAGCAGAACTCCGCCACTCTGAAGGCCAAGCGTGAACACCACCCCTCGCCGCCTCGTCCTCCTCGCGCTTGCCGCCCTCATCCCGATGGTCGGGCGCGCCGGCAACATCACGATCAAAGGCTCCGATACCCTGGTCATCCTGGCCCAGAAGTGGGCCGAGGTGTATATGCGGGACAACCCGGGGGTGAAGATCCAGGTGACCGGCGGCGGTTCGGGCGTCGGCTTGGCCGCCCTCCAAAACGGCACCACCGACCTCGCCTTTGCCTCGCGCCGGATCAAGCCGCCCGAGGCGGCCGGCTGCGTCAAGGCCTTCGGCCAGCGTCCCACCGAGTACGTGGTGGCCCTGGACGGCCTGACGATCTACGTGCATCCGGGCAACCCGGTGGCCGAACTGAGCCTGGAAGACCTGGCGGCGATCTTCGCCGGTCGGCTGCGCAACTGGCGCGAGTTGGGCGGCCCCGACGCCCCGATCACGCTCTACGGGCGGGAGAACAGCTCCGGCACCTACGAGTTCTTCAAACAACGCGTCCTCGCCGGCCAGGACTTCGCCCCCGCCGTCCAGGGCATGCCGGGCACGGCCGCCGTCCTCCAAGCGGTCGCCCGCGATCCCACGGGCATCGGCTACGGGGGGGCTGCCTACGGCCATGGCGCCAAACACGTCCGCCTCCGCCCAACCCCCGGCGACCCCGCGGTTGAGCCGACCGAGACCACCGTCGTCAACGGGACGTACCCGATCTGGCGACACCTCTACATCTACGTGAACCCGTCCGCCGACCAGCGCGAGATCGCGGCCTTCCTCCGCTGGATCCGCAGTGATGTCGGCCAGGCCCTGGTCAAGGCGGTCGGGTATTATCCCTTGCCCGGGGCGGCGCGCAGCAAATAGACCTTGCGCGGCGCCCCCCCCACGGCAGGATCCTCCCGGCCGAACGCTCGCCGCCGTTCATCATGCTTCGCCCTCCCGCCCATCCACCGCCCGCTGAGGACTGGAACGCGTTGCGACGAGGCCGCCGGGACCGGCCCGGGGAGCGTTGGGCCGAGCGAACGCTCGCGGTCGTCTCCCTCACCGCCGTGGTCATGATCCTCCTCATTTTCCTGTTCGTCGCTCGCGAGGCCCTGCCCGTGGTGCTCGGGCAGACCGACAGTGCGGCCATACGCGAGATCATCCCGGCGGAGCGTCTGGACGCCTTGAGCCCGGGAGAAGTGCGCCGCTACCTGGGGCTGTCGCGACGCGAATTTGCGGCCCTGGACCGGGCGACTCTGCGACTGCTCATGGAGATCAAAGAGGAGGCGGCGGCGGAAGCGCCCCGAGATCCGGATGCCACGTTGAACACGACGGCTTGGCGTTATCTGTTGCTCCCCTACCGGTGGTCCGGCTACGACCGCCCCGCCTACATTTGGCAACCCATCTCCGCGGTCCACAAATACAACCTCGTGCCGCTCCTGGTCGGGAGCCTGAAGACCACGGCCGTCGCCCTCGCCGTGGCGGTTCCGCTGGCCTTGGCCGCGGCCCTGTTTGTGTCTCAACTGTGCCCCTCCCGCTGGCGCGAGTGCCTCAAGCCCGCCATCGAGCTGCTGGCGGGCGTCCCCTCGGTCGTGCTGGGCTTCTTCGCCCTCATGGTCATGGCCTCGGTTCTCCAAGGCTTGTTCGGCTATGCCACCCGGCTCAACGCGTTCGTGGCCGGCCTGGCCCTCGGATTCGCCACCATCCCCCTCGTGTTTTCCATCGCCGAGGATGCGCTCACGAGCGTGCCGCGGTCGTATGCGGAGGCGGCGCTCGCCCTTGGTTCCACCCGCTGGCAGACCGCCTGGCAGGTCATGCTCCCCGCGGCCTTGCCGGGCGTCTTCGCGGCCGTCCTCCTCGGGTTGGGCCGCTGCCTTGGGGAGACCATGATCGTGCTCATGGCCAGCGGCAATGCCAGCATCATGTCCTGGAGCCTCTTCGATTCCACCCGCACGATCACCGCCACGATCGCCGCCGAGCTGGCCGAGGCCGTTTTTGGCGGACACCATTACCGGGTGCTCTTCCTGCTCGGCACCCTCCTCTTCCTCGTCACCTTCCTGGCCAATTTCGTGGCCGATCTCGTCCTGCACCGCCTCAAGACCCGCTGGCAATCGCCCTCCTGATGTCTCGCTCAACTCCCAGCCCCATGGGCCCCAAGGCGAACCGCCGGGACCTGCTGTCGCCGTTGTTCGTCGGCCTCACGGCGCTGGCCACCCTCCTCATCCTCGCGCTGCTGATCACCCTCCTCGCCACGGTGGCCGCGCAGGGGAGCGGCGGGCTTTCCTGGCGGTTCCTCGTGGGCGGGACGCGCGCCGACATGTTCGCCGCCGACAAGGCCGGGATCGGGCCCATGCTGTTCGGGACGGCCGCGCGGGTGCTCCTGATGACCGTATTCGTGATCCCGGTCGGCGTGCTCACGGCCATCTACCTCCACGAGTACGCCCGCCAACGCTCCTGGCTCACCCGCAGCATCCGCGGCGCCGTCAACAACCTCGCCGGCGTGCCGTCCATCGTCTTCGGACTCTTCGGGCTCGGCTTTTTCATCGGTTTTCTGGGCGAGGGCATGGATCGGGTCCTGCACCCGGGCAGCCCGGAGCCGATCTGGGGCAAGCCCGCCCTGCTCTGGGCCTCGTTGACGCTTGCGGTCATGACTCTGCCGGTGGTGATCGTGGCCACGGAGGAGGCGCTGCGCGCGCTGGCCCCGGGGTTGCGGGAGGCGAGCCTGGCCCTGGGCGCCACGAAACTCCAAACCACCCTCCGCATCGTCGTCCCGAACGCCCTGCCCGGCATCCTCACGGGCGGCATCCTCGCGGTCAGCCGCGCCGTCGGCGAGATCGCCCCCATCCTCTTCACCGGGGCCGCCTACTACATGGCCGACCTGCCCCTTTCCCTGACCGACCAGTTCATGGACCTCGGATACCATGTCTTCGTCCTCTCGACCCAATCCCCCAACATCGATCAAACCCGTGCCCTCCTCTACAGCACCGTCCTCGTGCTCCTGGCCCTCACCGTGGCCCTGAACCTCGTCGCCATCCTGATCCGCGCCCGCTTGCGACGACAGCGGCATCAGGGCGCCTGACCCGGCCATGCCCCCCTTCCACTCACTCCCGCCCGCGACGCCGGCCGCCCCCGCGGCCGCTCCCCCTTCCCCGCCGCGAACCCTGATCGAGATCCGCGACCTCAACGTGGCCTACGGTCCTCGCCCGGCCCTCCGGCAGGTCGACCTCGACATCCAGGAACGGCTGGTTACCGCCGTGATCGGGCCCTCGGGTTGCGGCAAGACCACCCTCTTGCGTTGCCTCAACCGACTCAACGACCTCATCGATACGGTGCGCGTCGAGGGCACGGTGCGCATCGGCGGACAGGACATCTACGCCCCGGACGTGGACGTCATCGAGTTGCGTCGCCGCGTCGGCATGGTCTTCCAACGCTCCAACCCGTTCCCCAAGTCCATCTACGAGAACATCGCCTACGCCCTCCGCCTGCACGGCACCCGCCAACCCGCCATCCTCGACGAGATCGTCGAGTCCAGCCTGCGCTCCGCCGCCCTTTGGGACGAGGTCAAGGACCGGCTGCACACCCCGGCGCTGGAGCTGTCTGGCGGCCAACAGCAGCGCCTCTGCATCGCCCGCGCCATCGCCGTCCAGCCCGCCATCCTCCTCCTCGACGAACCCGCCTCCGCCCTCGATCCCATGGCGACCGCCAAGATCGAGGACCTCATCCTGGACTTGAAAAAGGACTTCACCCTCGTGATCGTCACCCACAACATGCAACAGGCCGCGCGCATCTCCGACCAGACCGCCTTTCTCAACCTCGGTGAGCTCGTCGAATACGGCCCCACCCGCCGCCTCTTCACCAACCCCACCCACCGGCAAACCGAAGACTACGTCACCGGCCGGTTCGGGTGATCTCCCGCCCCCACCCGACCATGTCGGCCCACTTCGAACACGAACTCGGCGGCCTCCGCCAGCGCCTCGTCACCATGGCCAGTCTGGCGGCCCAGAGCGTCCGCCAAGCCCTCCAAGCCATGGAGATCCGCGACGACGACCTCGCTCGTCAGGTTCGCCACGAGGACGAGGCGATCGACGCGCTCGAGATGGAATTGGGCGAGGCCGCCATCCGCCTCCTGTCCATGGCCCCATTGGCCGGGGAGCTGCGCCTCATCATTGTGGCCATGAAGATCTCGCACGACCTTGAACGGGTGGGGGACGAAGCCACCGCGATTGCCAAGCGCGTGCTCGAACTCAACACTGAACCGCCCCTCCTGCCTCCCCCCGAATTGGCCTCCCTGGGCACCCAGGCGGTCGCCATGCTCGACGACGCCATCACTTCGTTCGTGGCCCAGAACCCCGCCCAGGCCCGCTCCCTCATCCCTCGCGATCGCGAGATCGACGCGCTCAACCGTCACGTTCATCAGGAACTGGTCGCGCTCATGACCCGTGACCCGGCCTGCATCGGCCGGGCCTTGAACCTCATGGCGATCTCCAAACGCATCGAGCGCATCGCCGATCATGCCACCAACATCGCCGAGGAAGTCGTCTACCTCCTCGAGGCCCGGGACATCCGCCACGTCGGCAAGGACAACGCGGTGACCGCGCCGGGCAAGCTGGTATGACCCGCGTGACCGATCCTCCTGACCGGGACGACCCCGAACCCCCGGGGGAGGCGGTCGAGCCCCTGCCGATCGACGGGGTGCTGGACCTGCATACCTTCCGTCCGCGCGACGTCAAGGGGGTGCTGTTCGATTACCTGGATGCCTGTCGCGAGCGAGGCATCCTGGAAGTTCGGGTGATCCACGGCCGCGGCGTCGGCCAACTGCGGGCCACCGTGCAGCAACTGCTGACCCGGCGACCGGATGTGGCCTCGTTCGCCCAGGCGAGCGAGCTCTATGGCGGCTGGGGGGCCACGATGGTGCGGCTGCGGCCTAGCGAATCGCCACCACGTCCTGCAACCGCCTGAGGTCCTGGGTGGTATCGCCGGAGGGTCCGCGGACGGGGGCATCCAGACCCTGTTCGCGGCTCAAGCGCAGCCATTTCCAATACTCGGAATGGCCGTCGGCAAAGGCGAACACCGCCCCCCGATTGTGCCGAACCGTGGGCGAGTTCTGCCAGACGGGGTTCAGTTGCACGGCGAAGTAGCCGTCATCGATGGTCTCGATGCCCTCGTCCACGAACACCATGGCTCGGGCGGGAGGGGGATTGAGGATTTGGCCGAACCGCTTGAACATCGGGAAGGCGGAGCCCAAGACCCAGGTCGTGTCGGAGACTCCGAACCGCTGGGCATCGGAGGCGTCGCCCCCTCCCATGCGGCCGTTCATCGAGTAGTTGCGGGCGATGCGGAGTCCCTTGGCCCTGGGGTTGCTCCGGACGGCGCTGGGCTGCTGTTTGCACGAGGGGCACTGATAGATTTGGACCGAGGAATTGTATTGGAACAGTTTCCCGTTGCGGATGTTCAGCTCGTTGGTGGCGTCGGGCATTTGGTGAACGTAGCCCCCGATCCAGGCCTGGGTGGTGGAGAGCCAGTTCAACACCACCCGGTCGTCGTTGTCGTTGTAATACATGGTCCAGCAAAGCCCCAACTGCTTGAGGTTGCTGACGCATTGGATGCTCTGGGCCTTCGACTTGGCTCGCGTGAGGGCCGGCAGGAGCATCCCCGCCAGAATCGCGATGATGGCGATGACCACCAGGAGTTCGATCAGTGTGAACGCAGCCGCCGGAAGCCGGCGCACCCGGCACAGGGAGTTGAGGCGCATAAGAGGTCTCTGCTTCAAAAGGCGCAGGCCACATCCCGCCACCCGCGAGGACAGGCCGGCACGCATCCGTGTTGAGATGCTGGCAGCTTAGGACGGCCCCCCCCTTCTGACCAGTGGTTTTTCCGGAGCACACCCCGGTTCCTTGACGGGTCGGAAGGGCTCCGATACGGTCGGTGCCATGAAGCGTTGGATGCTCCGACTCGCGCTGGCGTTGGCCGTCCTGCTGGCCTGGCCGACCGACTGCCCCGCCCCCCTGGTCTACCGCCCGGGCGAAGGCTGGACCTACGAGCCCATCGGCGGAGGCAAATGGCGGCGCACCCGGGCCAAGGACCAACTCGAAGTCGCCGAGGAGGCCTTCACGAACAGACAATACAGCGTCTCCCTCAAAGCCTCCAAGCGCACCGTCAAAGTCTGGCCACTCTCCGATTACGCCCCCGCCGCCCAATACCTGGTCGGCCGCTCCTACGAGGCCAAGCACCACGACGAGAAGGCCTTCAAGGAATACCAGCGCCTGGTCGAGCGCTATCCCAAAGCCACCAACATCCAAGAGGTCCTCCAACGCCAATTCGAAATCGCCAACCGCTTCCTCGATGGCCAGTGGTTCAAACTCTGGGGCGTCATCCCCTTCTTCCCCAATATGGACAAAACCGCGGAGATGTTCGAGAAACTGATCCGCAACGGCGTCTTCAGCGAATACGCCCCTCAAGCCCAACTGAACATCGGGGCGGCGCGCGAAAAACAACGCGACTACGGTCTGGCCGTCCGCGCCTATGAAACCGCCGCCGATCGCTACCACGACCAACCCAAAATCGCCTCCGAGGCCATCTTCCTCGCCGCCAAGGCCTACGAAAAACAGGCCGCCCTCGCCGAATACGACCAAAGCGCCGCCGCCAGCGCCATCGGCACCTACAGCGACTTCACCGTCCTCTTCCCCGCCGACCCACGGGTCCCCGAGGCCCAGAAGAGCATCAACGCCCTCAGGACCGAACAGGCCCGCGGCAGCGTCCTCGTCGCCCGCTACTACGAGAAACGAAAGAAATGGGACGGCGCCCTCATCTACTACAATGAGGCCGTTTCCAAGGACCCCACCTCCAAATACGCCGAGATCGCCCGGGAACGCATCGAGGCCATCAAGAAAACGGTGCCGGCCGACCAGCGCACCCGGTGACCCGACCCGACGCGGCCGCTGCCCGCTACCCCCTCGCTTGAATCTCTCCCCTCAGCGGTTCTCCCCTCCCCTTCCTCCCCGGGATGGGGCCGTCGTCCTCAGCGCCCTGGCCGCCCTTGGCCTCCTCTTGTGCACCGGCTGCGCTGGCTACCGGCTGGGCCCCACCCAGGGCCAGGTCGCCGGCGGCCAGAGCGTCGAAGTCCACTTCTTCGAAAACGCCACCTTCGAACCCCGCCTCAGCACCACCGTCAACCAGGTCCTCCGGCGCACCCTCCAGCAGGACGGCACCCTGCGCCTGGCCCCCCAAGGCGAAGGCGACATCGTCCTCTCCGGCCGCATCACCGGCTACCAGCGCCAGGGCGTCACCTATGAACCCGATGACGTCATCACCGTGCGGGATTTCGACATCCTCGTGAATGCCCAGGTCAAGGCGACGGAGCGCAGCACGGGGAAGGTCCTTTTCGACCGGCTCTTCGGCGGCCGCCAAACCGTGCGGGTGGAGGACGATCAGACCATGGCGGAACGGCAGGCCCTCCCGATGATCGCCCAGGACCTGGCTCGCAACATCACCGCCGCCCTGGTCGAGGGAGAGTGGTAGCGGACGGGCGCCTCCCGTCGTCTACCAGAGGAACGACTTCTGTTCGGTGAGCAGGACGTCCCCGTGCCACAAAGTGGCGCGCCACGCCGTGACCTCCCCGACCTTCCGGAACGTCTCGCCATCCAGCGTGAGCGTGGACCAAGTGGCCCCCCACCGGTCCGCACGCACCTCCCGCTCCAGGACGAGCGGATGGTCTGGATCGCCCTTCATGGTGCGCGCCTCGAGCCGGAGTTGCAGCGGCTCCTGGCGGTCGCTCAACCCCTTCCAGCTCACTTCGAAACGCAGCCCCGTCACCCGTTCCGGGTTCATCCGCAGCTCGGCCTGGTAGGCGTCCCGCTCGAAGAGGCTGGGGGACAGCGTGTGTCGTCCTTGCTCGTCCAACCGATGCTGCAGCACTTTCAAAATCCTCGGCGCCGCCTCCAGCCCGGAAGCGGCCGCCACCCAAACCCCCAACACCAGTCCCAACAGCCCACGCATCGAATCCACCCTAAACACTCCCCGCCCGCCGGACAATGACCAATTCCCAGGGCTGGAAATCTTGGCACATCCGCTGCCTAGGACCGTATTTGTCCGACCCCCCCGGTTAGGATCGGCTCAAAAAAACCGATATGAAAACCATGAACGCGGTCAGCCAGGAGCAAATGGAACTGAGCCTCGAGGCGAAGCCCGTCGTCACCCCGACGCTGCGTCGCGCGAAGCGTTTTAGCAAGGCCCGCTGGTGGTTTGCGCAGATGCACCGGGTGGTGGACCAGGCGTTGGACTGGCGGTCAGCGCCCCCCGGGCGCCCCTGCCAGGGGGACCTCAAGTTCCAGCTTTGAACCGGTCCCTCGCCTGGGTCCGTAGCCCCAGGCCTGGGACGCTCCACCCGCACTTTGACATTCCAAAATCCGGGGCGGCCGCCATGATTCGGGCATGGACAAAGACGAGGTCGCGGCGGTGCTGGCGGAGATTGGGACGCTGCTGGAGTTGAAGGGGGAGAATCCCTTCAAGACGCGCGCCTACAGCAACGCGGCCCGCACGCTCGAAGGCTTGGCGGAACCGATCGAACAACTGGTGGCCGAGCAACGGCTGGGGCAGCTCAAGGGGTTCGGCGACGCCCTGGTGGCCAAGATCACCGAACTCGTCACCACCGGCCGGTTGGGCTACTTTGAAGACCTCAAGGCCTCCCTCCCCGCCGGCCTGGTCGACATGCTGCAGATCCCGGGGCTCGGGCCCAAGAAGGTGAAGAAGCTCCACGACGAACTGGGCCTCGAGACGGTGGACCAACTCGAGGCGGCCTGTCGCGAGGGCAAGATCGCCACCCTGGAGGGCTTTGGGGAGAAGACCCAGACCAAGATCCTCGAGGGCATAGCCTTCCGACGCCAATTCGCCTCGCGCCACCGGCTCGCCGATGCCCTGTCCGTGGCCGACCCCATCCTCGAGAGCCTCCGGGCCCATCCGGACGTCATCCGCTGCAGCACCGCCGGGAGCCTGCGCCGATGGAAGGAGGTGATTGGCGACGTCGATTTCCTGGTCTCCTCGCCGCGGCCGGGGGCGGTGATCGCGGCCTTTGCCCAACAGCCCGGCGTGCTCAAGGTTCTGGCGCAGGGCGACACCAAGACCAGCGTGATCCTGGCTGGGGGCATCCAGGCCGATCTCAGAGTGGTCAGCGACGTTGAATACCCCTTCGCCCTGGCCTACTTCACGGGCAGTAAGGAACACAACATCGTCATGCGCCAGCGGGCCATCGCCCGCGGCCTTCGCCTCAACGAATACGGCCTCTTCCGCTCCCAGGAGGAAACCCGCGACCCCACCCTGCGCGTCTCGTGCCGGACCGAGGAGGAGATCTTCGCGGAGCTTGGACTGGCCTACATCCCGCCGGAGCTGCGCGAGGACAAGGGCGAATTCGAGGCCGCCGAACGCGGCGCCCTCCCCAGGCTCCTCGATTGGACCGAACTCAAGGGCTCGCTCCACAACCACTCGAACTGGAGCGACGGCCGGGGCTCACTCGAGGAGATCGCCGAACACATGGACGGTCTGGGCTGTGCCTACTGGGCCATCACGGATCATTCCAAGGCCTCCTTCCAGGCCAACGGCCTCGATGCCCATCGCCTCCGCCAACAGCGGGCCGCCCTCGAGGAGGTCAACCGGCGCTGGGCCGACCAAGGCCGGTCGTTCCGGCTCCTCCACGGTTGCGAGGTCGATGTCCTGCGCGACGGCCTCGACTTGCCCGACGATGTCCTGGCCGAACTCGAAGTGGTGGTGGCTAGCCTGCATGTGGCCAGCAGCGACGAGGCCGACAACACCCGCCGCCTTATCCGCGCCGCCGAGAACCCCTATGTCCACATGCTCGGCCACCTCACCGGCCGCCTCCTCCTCACCCGCGACGCCTATAAGGTCAATGTCCACGCGGTCCTGGACGCCTGCGCGGCCACCGGGACCTGGGTGGAGCTGAACGCCACCCCGGAACGGCTCGACCTGGACTGGCGCCATTGGGCCTACGCGCGCGGCCGCGGGATCAAGTGCGTCATCAACTGCGACGCCCATCGTTTCGAACATGCCGGCTACCTCCGCCTCGGGGCCCAGGTCGCCGGCAAGGGCGGACTTTCCCGCGCCGACGTGATCAACACCCTGCCCCTGGCAGCCTTGCGCCGGGAACTGGCCCGCAAACGACAGCGCTTCGCCTAGCGAGGCGTGACCTCAGACCCGCTCCGGCCCCCATTCTCGTGCAACGCGCCTTCGCCGTCTGGACCCCAATTTCCACGCCTCGCTCTGTAGAATCCTTGCCGGCAGGAGGGACGGGACGAGAACTTGACTCGACTTGATCAAGTTCTGGGCGGCAAGGATTCTAGCGAACATGTTTCACACCCGCTTCGAAACGGCCACGGCCTGTCGAACTGCCCGGCCATACCCCTCACCCCTTACACACCCCATGAACCTCTCCTCACCCCGTCTCTCTCCCCAACCCTTGCCAGCGCGGCGTTTGCTCAGGTTGGGGAGAGGGAGAAAGGGAGAGGGGAAACGCAAACGGTTCCAGGAGCCAAGGCGCGATTTCGATCGAGGGATTCCCTCACCCATTTATATCCCATTAATATGACGCTGCGTTCTTCCTTCGTCCGCCTCCTCCGGTTCGGCGCCCCGCTGCTCCTTGCGCCAGGCGTCCTCCTCGCCGACCCCGCTGCCCCCATCCCCTCCCCGCTGGCCCGCGTCCGGATCGCCCCCGACGGTCGCACCTTCGAGACCGCCCCGGGGCGGCGCTTCGTGCCGTTCGGCGTGAATTACTTCCGCCCCGGCACCGGCTGGGCCCCCCAAGTCTGGAAGCAGTTTGACGCGGAGGCGACCCGACGCGACTTCGCCCTGATGCGACGCATGGGCGTCAATTGCGTGCGGGTGTTCCTCACCTACGGGTCCTTCCTCGAACGACCCGACCAGGTCAGTCCCGAGGGCCTGGCCAAGCTGGACCAGTTTCTCGACCTGGCGGACGAAGCCGGGCTCTACGTCCACCCCACCGGCCCCGACCACTGGGAGGGACTGCCCGCCTGGGCCCGCACCGACCGGATCGCCGACGACCAGGTCCTCGCCGCGCTCGAGGTGTTTTGGGCACGCGTGGCCAGCCACCTGCGCGGCCGCACGACGGTATTCGCCTACGACCTCCTGAACGAGCCCGAGGTGGGTTGGGACAGCGCCGTGATGCGGCATAAGTGGAATCACTGGCTGGCCGAGCGCTACGGCTCGGCCGAGAAGCTCGCCGCCGCCTGGGGGTTGGCCGAGGAGAACGCGGCCTGGGGCCAACGCCCGCCTCCGCCCGCTCAGGACGCGCCCGGCAGCCGCGAGTTGCTCGATTTTCAGCGCTTCCGCGAGGACGTGGCCGACACCTGGACCCGCCGCCAGGTCGCAGCCATCAAGGCCGCCGACCCGCAGGCCCTCGTCACCGTGGGGCTGATCCAATGGTCGGTCCCGACCTTGCTTGCCCACGCCCGCCATTACTCGGCCTTCCGGCCCGAGCGCCAGGCCCGACTCCTGGACTTCCTCGAGATCCACTTCTATCCGCTGGCCAACGGCTTCTATACCTACGGCTCGGAGGAGGCCGAGGCGCGGAACCTGTCTTACCTCGAAAGCGTCGTCCAAGCAGTCGCCCAACCCGGCAAACCAGTCGTCATCGCCGAGTTCGGCTGGTACGGCGGCGGCAAACCCACCCTCGACGGCGGGAAACACCCCGCCGCGACCGAGGAGCAACAGGCCCGCTGGTGCCGGCTCCTGGTCCAATCGACCCAGCCTCTGGCCACCGGCTGGCTGAACTGGGGCTTCTACGATCAGCCCGAGGCGAAGGACGTGACGGAGCTGATTGGGCTCATGAAACCGGACGGCCAAGCGAAGGCTTGGGGACGGGAATTCCGGGCGTTGGCGGCGGGCCTTGCCGAGTTCCCGCGGCCAGGAGGGCCCGCGGGAGAGCGGCCCGCTCTGGACTGGGATCGGCTGATCCTGAGCGCCCAGGCCGGTCGAGCGTACCGGGATGCCTACCATCAGGCGTGGCTCGAGGACCCGCGGCGTTAGAGCGGATGCGGATTCTGGATTGCGGGTTGGGGCTTGGGCTCCCCGTGCGCCCAAAGTGACGGTTACCCGAGGGAGGGCGTTCGAGGCTCGGGCTTTTGGTGCGGGCTTTCGGGTTGAATTCCCCGGCAGCTCTGCGCAGAGTCGACGCCAGCCTGTATTCGCTATGTCCGACCCCACCCCACCGCCTTCGACGCCCGAGAATGCCCCGGGGCGCGCCCTGGAATGCTACACGCTGGGCGTGGCCCACTTGAATGGCGACGGCGTGCCGCGCAATCCTGATCTGGCCCTCAAGTACCTCACGACCGCGGCCGGACTCGGCCATGCCGATTCCCAGTTCCTGCTGGGAGCGGTCCATCAAAAAGGGCTGGGGATCACGCCCGATCCGGCGCAGGCGGTGGCCTGGTACCGGCAAGCCGCCGACCAAGGGCATCGCGTGGCCCAGTTCAATCTCGGATGCTGTCATGAGGCGGGGGAGGGCGTGGAACGGAGCCAGGCCGAGGCGCGGCGCTGGTTTACCCTGGCGGCCGAGCAGGGCGATGAGGACGCCCTCGCCGCCCTGAGGGAAATGGGGCCGGAGGCGGCCGACGAGGGCGGCGACTCGACGGGTTCGAGCCCTGCAGCGGCGCGGACGGAGGATTCCGTCCAAGACGTCGAACCCGGGGTTGGCGAGGGGAGCGAGGTGGCGGCGGAGGTGGTGCCGGGGATGTCAGGGGCGTTGGAGGCTCTTGCGCAGCAGGCCGAGGCTGGCGATGCCGACGCGCAGACTCGTCTGGGCAAGATCTTCCTGAGCGGGGAGGGCGTGTTAGCGGATCCGGTGGCGGGGGCGATGCTGCTGTTGTTAGCGGCGCAGCACGGGGCCGCCGAGGCCCAGTATGTCCTTTCCGGATTATGCTTTTCCGGCCAGGGTGTCCCGCAGGATTTCTCCGAAGGCCTGCGTTGGATTCAGGAAGCCGCCACCCATGATCATCCCGAAGCCCAGTATGGGCTGGCCGTCCGCCTGGCCAAAGGGGATGGCGTCCCCACGGACGCGCGCGAATCGGTCGCCTGGTTCCATCGGGCGGCCGAGAACGGCCATCCGTTGGCGCAGTTCCAACTGGGCTGTTACTATGAGGCCGGCGACGGGGTGCCCCAAAGCGAGTCCGAGGCGGTGCGTTGGTACCGGGCAGCGGCGACCCAAGGCCACCGGGAATCGCAATTCATCCTGGGTCAGGCGCTGAAGGTGGGACGAGGGGTCGGACAGGATTATGGGGAGGCAGCCCTCTGGTTCCGCCGGGCGAGCGACCAGGACCACATCGAGGCCGCCAACGAACTGGCGCTCCTGCTCTTTCATGGATGGGGCGTGGACCGCGACTACATGGAGGCCGGACGCCTCTTCAGCCGCGCCGCCGAGCGGCCCATCCCCGTCGCCCAATACCATCTCGGGCTCATCGCCGAGCGAGGCCTCGGCACGAAGGCTGACTTCCCCTGCGCCCTTCAATGGTACGGACGCGCAGCCGAGGCTGGGTTGGCCGAGGCGCAGCATCGATTGGGCGAGATCTACGATCAAGGCCTCCATACGCGCCGGGACCTCGACAAGGCCATCACGTTCTACCGCCGGGCCGGCGAGCAGGGAGTCGCGGCCGCCCAGGCGCGGTTGGGACATTTTTACGATCAGGGCATTGGCACTCAGAAGCACTATGTCGAGGCCGCGCGGTGGCTGCGGTTGGCCGCCGAACAGGGCGATCGCGATTCCCAGGCCACCCTGGCAAACTACTGTGCGGTCGGCCGCGGCGTCACCCAGAACCTCGAGGAGGCCTTCCAGTGGTACGGCCAGGCCGCCGAACAAGGCCACGTGGAATCCGCCTACCAATTCGGTTCCTGCTTCGAACTTGGACGGGGCACGCCCGCCAACCCGGCTGAGGCCGCCAAGTGGTTCAACCTGGCCGCCGCCCTGGGCCACAAACAGGCCCAAGAGGCCCGGGTGCGCGTCGCCCAACGGCTCAGCCCCGAACAGGTCGCCGAAAGCCAACGCCGCGCCACCAAGGCCTACCGCACCCTCATCCCCCGCCTCGCCGTCGACCACCGCGCCACCCGTCCCCTGGCCAACGCCATTGCCCATCACCTCCTCAACCCGGCCCGCCCCACCGAATCCTGAATCACCCCCCCTTTCCGGTCTGAGGCCCCCCTCGCTCGCCCCCCATCCCTCGGCCGTGATGCGGTCAACCGCCGCTCCCCACCGTCTCCCCGGCGGCCGCAGGCGGATCCGGCGGCGGGGGCGGGGACGGCGTGGTCTCGAGCTGCGTCCGACGACGGCGGGCCGGCTTGAACAACTCGAGTTGCGGTTCCCGGAACAGCCCGTAGAGCTTGAGCACCCGCAGCGCCTGGAGGAAGTCCGACCGCTCGTAGCTGCGATGGGCCTCGATGCTGCGGATCAGGTCCGCCAACAATACGCGGAAAGGCAGGACCGCGTCGATCCCTCGGGCCCGTAACCACTCGACGCTCTGCGCCCGCGCCTCCGCCCCCTGGGGTAACCCCGGCAGGATGAGGAGCTTGGTCAGCGGGGCGTCCCCGGCCAGCGACCGCTGCAGCGGCTGCAACGCGGCCGGCTCGAGGCAGCGGAAATGGTCCGCCACCCGCTCGAGCAGGTTGGTCGTGAAGGTGTCCCCGTGCCAGGCCTTGACCAGCACCACCGCCTGCGCAATCGAGGGAATCCACTCCGAACTCAACTCGAACGGCCAGTCCCCTGGCACCGGTTGGGGACGCGGGTTGCTCACCAGGAAGTCCACTTCCTCCTCCTCCCCGCGGCTGGGCGACAGGAACTTCCGGGGCTGCCGCACGAAAAACCCGTGCAGTTCGAAGAAATCGCGGACCACCGCATCGTTGAGTCCAGCCATAGCGTTCAGGCGTTGAGGCAAGGGGCTGCCCCCAGGACCCGCGCGATGGCCGCCTCCGCCACTTGCTGCCCCCACACCACCTCCCCCAGCGCACGGGCCAGCACAAAGCGTATCTCCCCGCCGCTCACCTTCTTGTCCAATCGCATCGCCGCCAGCAGGGCCGCCCATTGCGGCCCGCGGAGCCGGACCGACACCGGCAAGCCCGCCCCCACCATCCACCGCCGGATCCGCTCCGCATCCGCGGCCGGGAAGCCCGCCTGGGCAACCGAAAGCTCGGCCGCCGCAACCTGGCCGATGGCGATCGCCTCCCCATGCAGGTAGCGACCATAGCGCGAAATCGCCTCGAGCCCATGCCCGATCGTGTGACCAAAATTCAGAATTGCCCGCAGACCGCTTTCGGTCTCGTCCGCCCCCACCACTGCCGCCTTGATCTCGCAACACCGCGCCACCACCCCCGCCAAAGTCCGGGGGTCTCTCGACCGCAACATGGGCAAGTCACGTTCCAATCGGCGGAAGAACGCGGCATCCTGAATGATGCCATACTTGACCACTTCAGCCAGACCCGCCCGATACTCCCGCGGCGCCAGCGTGTCCAGAACGGAGAGATCCGCCAGGACCAGACGCGGCTGATGAAACGCGCCCACCAGGTTCTTCCCCGCCCGCAAGTTCACGCCCACCTTGCCTCCCACCGAACTGTCCACCTGGGCCAACAACGTCGTCGGCACCTGCACCAGTGCCATCCCGCGGAGATACGTGGCGGCGACGAATCCGGCCACGTCGCCCACCACTCCACCCCCCAACGCCACCACGAATGACCTGCGTTCTAACCGGTGCGCGGCCAACTGGTCGTAACACGAAGCCACCGTCGCGATGCGTTTGGCCTGCTCACCCGCCGGCAGGGTGATCAGCACCGGCTCGAACCCCGCCCCCCCCAGACTGCCCAAAGCGCGCTCCCCATACAGCGGTCCCACGTTGGTGTCTGTGATCACCGCGCACCGCCGGCCCAACGCCAACCGCTGACACCGTCGACCGAGCTGCCCGAGGAGCTGGGACCCGATGAGGATGGAATAGCTGCGGGCGCCCAGCGCCACGTTGACCACACGCATGATGCGAGCATAGGGGGCGGCGCCCGGGCGGGCAAGCGCGCCGAAGTCCTCGCCAGTGATTCTCATTTTGAAACTCGGACGGCCCCTCACCCGGCCTTTGGCCACCCTCTCCCCGCGCCTTTTATAACAGAAGGCAGCCGAGGCGCGGGGAGAGGGAAGGGGAGAGGGGAACTCCTTCTTTCAAAATGAGAATTGCTGAGTCCTCGCCAGATGCCACCATCGCCTCCAGCAAGACCGGAAGCTATTGATGAGTGCATAAGTAGACAGACACGGGATGGCTCCCCTCTCCCTATCTCCCTCTCCCCAACCCCTCTCCATCGCTTCGCCTTCAAGGGTTGGGGAGAGGGATGGGGTGAGGGGTGTATGCTTACTTCTGCACTGATGAATAGTTTTGCATAGACCCTTAATTCCCCTCTCCGGGGATCCAGGTTGGAGTGGCCATTTTGGCGTCCGTCCATTAGATTGGCCGCGCTGTGCAAACCCAACTCATGAGTCTTCGCTGTCCACCCTCCGCCCTCCTGGCGACCCTCCTGGGCGCCCTCCTCCTGGCCGGTTGCGCCGGGCCCTCCTCCCATCGCTCGGCCGCCCCCGAAGCACCGCAACTGTATCCGGTGAAGGGGGTAATCCAGCGGCTCGAACCCGACGGCCGCACCGTGGTCATCAAACACGAAGCCATCCCCGGCTACATGGCCGCCATGACCATGCCGTTCGAGGTCAAAGATCCCCAGGAATTGACCGGCCTCCAGCCCGGCGACCAGGTCAGCTTTGTCATGTGTGTCACCGAGACGGACGGCTGGATCGAGAACATCGCCAAGGTGGGCGCGTCCGCCCCTTACGAAGCCAAGCCGCGCCCCGCCGTCCGCATCGCCCGCATCGTCGACGAACTGGCCGTGGGCGATCTCATGCCCAACTATCCCTTCACCAACGAACTCAATCGGGCAGTCAGCCTCCATCAATTCCAGGGCGAGGTCTACGCTCTCACCTTCATCTACACGCGGTGCCCTTACCCCACCTTCTGCCCGCGCATGACGTCCCATTTTGCCGATGCCTCCCGACTCCTGCTCGAACGTAAGGATGCCCCCTCCCGGTGGCGCCTGCTCTCGCTCAGCTTCGATCCCGACCACGACACCCCCGCCCGCCTCCGCGCCTATGCCCTCCGCCACGATTACGACCCGAAACGCTGGAGCTTCCTGACCGGGGCGATGATCGAGATCGACGCGATCACCGAGCAGTTCGGCATGGTCCTCGACCGGGAAGGCGACTATTTCAGCCACAACGTCCGCACGGTCGTGGTCGGCCCCGACGGACGCATCCGCAACATCCTCATTGGCAACTCCTGGAAACCCCAGGAGCTGGCCGAGGCCATGGTGGAAGCCACTCGTCCGAAACCAGCGAGTCCCGGCCCTGACCATCAACCAAGGCAGAAGGAAGAGTACAGAAGGCAGACTCCAAACTCCTAATCCTAATCCTAATCGTAATCGTAATCGTAATCGCGTCCCTTCCTGGTTCAGGGGTTCAAAGCGCCATGGAGGTGAACCTGTCACCTGGTTTGACCGCGGTCGGCGTGGTGCCGCGCCCGAATCGAAAGCGGCGGAGCACCGCCGCACTCCACGACGCTGGCGCGACCGCGCCCACCCCGGGTGGAGGCGAAGCTCTCTCCATGAACCGGAAAGGGAGAAGGCAGAGTGCAAGAGGCAGAATTCGTACTCTTGCTCTTGCTCTTGCTCTTGCTCTTGCTCTCTCCATGAACCGGAAAGGGAGAAGGCAGAGTGCAAGAGGCAGGATTCGTACTCTTGCTCTTGCTCTTGCTCTTGCTCTTGCTCCC
>CAZVRY010000055.1:0-29316 GCA_964629545.1 uncultured Verrucomicrobiota bacterium
GAGTACGAATTCTGCCTCTTGCACTCTGCCTTCTCCCTTTCCGGTTCATGGAGAGTTAGATAGGGTGACAGGTTCACCTCCATGGCGCTTTGAACCCCTGAACCGTTGACGCTTCCCCTCTCCCTGTCTCCCTCCCCCCAACCTGAGTCATCGCTGCGCTGGCATCGGTTGGGGAGAGGGATGGGCTGGTTCATGGGGGGCCGGTTCATGGAGAGGGCTGGACCTTCCGCGGAATCGGGATACAGTGCTGGATCACGCACATCGGCTTATGAACGCGCCGAGCCGACTTCGGTGGCGGGGCACGTTGTCCTGCCTGTTGGGGTGCTCATGGATCGTAACTGCGCCCGCCGATCCGCTCGACCAATGGCGCTGGCGGCATCCGCTGCCCCCGGGTCAGGAGCTCAGGGCGGTGGCCTTCGGCCTGAACCAGTTCGTAGCCGTGGGCGATCTCACCCTCCTGACCTCGCCCAACGGGTCCGACTGGACCGCTCGCACGTCCGACCAGTTCCAAGGCCTGCGCGCTCTGACCACCGATGGCCAACTCTGGGTCGCCGCGGGTGCCGGCGGCAAGGTCCTCCTTTCCCCGGATGCACGCCAGTGGACCCCCGTGGCCACCGGCATTCTGGCCGAGTGGCGGCAGGCACGTTACGGCGGTGGACTATTCCTGGTCGTCGGCGACGACGGCCGCCTCATGGTGTCGCTGGACGGTTTCGCTTGGGAGGACCGCAGTCCGTCCACCGTGCGCGGCTTGCGCGCGATCGCTTGCGGCGGCGGCGTGTTCGTGGCCGTGGGGCAGCATCACACGATCCTCCGGTCGCTCGACGGTTGGGAATGGAACCGGCGCATTCCCATTTCGGGGATGGCGGACCTGCTCGGGTTAACCTTCGGCCGGGGGCTGTTTGTGGCCGTGGGCGAACAAGGCACGGTTTTGCGCTCGGCCGACGGCGAGGCCTGGGTGCGCAGCGATTCGCCGACGGGCGCAGACCTCTACGCCGTGATCGAAGCCAGCGGCGTGTTCGTCGCCAGTGGCACCGATGGAACCACCCTCCATTCGGTCGATGGCGTCACCTGGACCGCCCGGGCGCTGCCCGTAGCCGACACCGTGTCCAGCCTGGCCAGCGGAGCGGGCCTCTTTGTCGGAGTCGGTCCGCTCGTCACGGTGGTGACCTCGCCCCAGGGGCAGACCTGGTCGGCGGTCGGATCACGGGACAAGGCCCGGCTGGCAGCCGTCACCTACGGCCTCGACCGCTTCGTGGCGGTCGGCGACGTCGGCTCGATCCTGATCTCCAGCACGGGGGAGGACTGGATCGCGGCGGCCTCGCCCACGGCAGCGTCTCTCACGGATATTGTCTTCGGGGCGAACCGCTTCGTGGCGGTCGGCCAAGCGGGGGTGGTGTGCTCGTCCCCGGACGGTTTCCAATGGCAGCAGCACGCCAGCGGCACGAGCGACTGGATCCGCGGCCTCGCCTTCGGCCGCGACCGGTTCGTGGCCGTCACCGCCCTGGGCACAGCTTGTGTTTCCCCGGATGGCACCGTCTGGACCCGACAGTCGATGGGCGAGAATCTGCTGCTGACGGCCGTGACCTTTGGGGCGGGGCCGGACGTCTTTGTCGCGGTTGGCCCGTTGCAGATCATGAGATCGCCGGACGGGATAGAATGGGAACCGGCACTTAAGCCGTTCGAGGAGTGGCTTAACAGCGTGACGTGGGGCCGCGGCCGCTTTGTGGCCGCGGGGGATGAAGGTGGCATCTACCAGTCCCCCGACGGCCTGAGCTGGCAACGGATCGGGACCCTGTCGGCCCAACCGTTCCGGGTGGCCTACGGTGAGGACCGGTTCGTGATCGCGTCGCGGGCGGGACCTTGGTCCTCCACCGATGCCGCGACTTGGCGGCCGCATCCGGCGGGCACGCCCCGGCTGCTGCACGGCATTGGGTTCGGCCGCCGAACCGTGATGATGGCGGGCGAAGGCGCCACCCTGCTCCAATCCGATCCCTTCGGGACGGACTCCGAGGCGCCGTGGCTAGCCCAGCCCTCGTGGTCGTCGACGCAGGGCGCCGAGTTCGGCGTCGTCGCGCCAACCAATGCCACCGTCCTTCTCGAGGCTTCCGAAGATCTCCGCCTCTGGCACGTTCTCGGTCAGATCGACCGACCGGGAGCGGGCCAGACGTTTCGCGACGACGCCGCGCGAACCGAGCCGTGGCGTTTCTACCGTGCCGTGATCCCACCCGGCACCCGCTGATCATGACCAGCCTGCGGAACCAACGAATGCTGCGAAGCCAGGCGCGCCGTGGTGGGCTGCTGAGCCTGGGGTTGGCGGCGGTGGGGCTGACTCAGGCCCAGGAAAGTCCGCTCGACCATTGGACGCTGCGGCATCCGTTGCCCCCGGCCAGCGGCCTGCTGGCCGTGACCTATGGCGGAGACCGCTTCGTGGCCGGCGGCTCCGGAGATTTCTGTCTCTCCTCATCCGACGGCTGGAACTGGCAACTGCATACGATCGAGACCTGGTCTCCGACCCGTGCCCTGGTGCGGGGGGCGGATCGCTACGTGGCCGTGGGGGACGGCGGCTGGGTCGCCACCGCGTCCGATGTGTCCGTCTGGACGGCGCAGCCGGCGGCAGGCAACCCTTCCTTCCGCGGCCTCGCCTACAGCGGCGATCGCTTCGTGGCGGTGGGCGAGAACGGAGCGATTCGGGTTTCCGAGGACGCCACCACCTGGCTCGAGGCGGAGGTTCCCACCGCCGGACACCTCAGCGCCGTCACGTGGGGTCATGGCCACTTCGTCGCCGTCGGCCCGGGGGGGCACCTCCTGTGTTCGACGAACGGCCGCGGCTGGGACCTGACCCCGAGCGGCGTGACACGGGACCTCTTCGCCGTGGCCAGTGGCCCCCTCGGCTTCGCCGCCACCGGCGCCGACGGCCTCGTCATCACGTCCCCGGACGCGCGGTCGTGGTCCCCCATCCAGACGGGCTACCTCGTCCGGCTGGAGGCGATCGCCTTCGGCGCCGGGCGCTGGGTGGCCGTGGGCGAGGACGGGGCGATTCTCAGCTCGGTGGACGGTCGCGGATGGCGGAATCGTTCTCTGGTGGGCATGGATCAGAACCTCCGGTCGATCGCCTACGGCCATGGCCGCTTCGTCGCGCTCGGAGAAGTGGATGGCGTGGTGCTGTCCGAGGACGGCGAGCAATGGCGGGTGCGCAGCCCGATCTCCACGCATGAGACGCTGCTGGGGATTGCCGCGGGGCCGGACCGCAGGGTGGCCGTTGGGGATCGGGGGACCCTCCTGACCTCGGACGACGGTGCGGTTTGGACGGAGCGCACCGGCGCCACCGACGCCGGGTTGCGGGCCGTGACCTGCGGCAACGGACAGTATGTCGCGGTGGGCCAGAAAGGCCGGGTTCTCACCTCCACCGACGGCAGCGTTTGGGTCGCAACCGAGCCGGACCTGGGACACCAACTCAGTGGCGTGACCTTCGCCGACGGACTTTTCGTCGCGGTTGGCGGCGGGCTGTCCACGGGTGCGCGCCGCACGGTCATCCTCACCAGCCGCGCCCCCGAACGGAGCTGGGCCCGGGTTGGGCTCGAATCGACGGAATGGCTGAACGGGGTCGCTTGGGCCGGCGGCCAGTTCGTTGCCGTTGGCGAAAGGGGCTTGATCCTCACTTCCACCGAGGGCCAAACCTGGACGCGACGCTACCCCGGAACGGACTTGGACTTGCTCGACGTGGCGTTCGGCAACGGCCGGTTTGTCGCCGTGGGCGGCAATTTCTTCGAGCGCACCCCCACCGGCAAGGTCGTGGTGTCCGAAGACGGTTCGAATTGGTCCACCGTAGCCCCGCCCGCCTTGCGGAGCGCGCTGGCGGGGATTGTCTTCGTCGAGGGCCGTTTTGTGGCCGTGGGCGGCGGCTTGATCGGGCGTGGACATTTTAACGTGAGTTTCACGACGATCGTCTCGTCGGCCGACGGCCTGAGCTGGTCGGATCACAGCCCACTCCAGGTGGACCAGTGGCTGCGGGATGTGGTCGACGACGGGTCGCGTCTGGTGGCCGTCGGATTCTCAGGCACGATCCTGCAGTCGCAGAGCCTGCGGTGACACCTCGAAGGGCCCGGGTCCGACTGAGTGCGAGCCTGGGGACGGTCGAGTCGGGCTGGACTGAAGTTCGGTTTGAGACGGAGTTTGAGACGGTGCTTGCGCACATGAACGCGACGAAGTTGAAACCGCGTCAAACGGCGGGCCAGTCCCTGCGCCGACCAGGCCCGCGGCAGGCCAGGCGGAGTCGGATTGGACTCCACATCACCCTGACGCTCGGGCTCGTCAGCGGTGGGCTGACCGCCCAAGGGGCGGCGCCGTTTCGCATCGAATCGGTGCAGACCCAGGCCCCGCGCCAACTGGTGCTGCGTTACCCGGGCGAACCGGAGGCTTACTACATCCTCACGGGCGGCCCGGCCTTGGTCCACGCACACCAGCCACTCCGCCTCCAACTCGGCCCCGTCTTCCCCCTGACTGCGGCGTTCCGGCTCGACGTGCCGACCGCGCCAACCGGCTTCTACCAGATCCGGCGCGTGCCCCGCGAGCAGCCCCTCGATACGGACGAGGACGGCGCTGACGATGTGTTCGAACTGCAGCGGCCGCGTTACTTCGACCCCCTGGACCCGGCGGACGTGCCTCCGTTTCAGGTCGGCACCCTGGCCGTGCCGGACCGGGCCACGTTCGATCGCCTGGCCAAACGCAGCAACCTGCCTGGGGCCGCCGGTGTTCGCGAACTCAAGTTCCTGGTCGCCGGGGTGGATACCGCCTACCCGGTCCTCTATTTCATGAACACGGTCGAGTTCGAGTTTCACGATGCGTTCGCCATCGCCGGGTTGGGCTGGAACATCAGCCTCGCGGACTACAACGCCCAGACCTATTTCACCGAACAAAACCGACGGAACCTGGCCGGCAGCTTCGTGGCCCACGATCAGTATGCGAACCCGGACGGGTCGCTCGGGCTGTATACCATCGAGTTCTGGCCGGCCGATCCGGTGAAATGCAAGTGGGTCGAGCTGACCGGCCGTCTGGCCGCCCACGGCATGCCGTTCGCCGCCGACCGACTGGCGTATCATCCCACGGGTGAGACCCAAGAGGCCCTTTACGCGCAGGAGAAGGCCAGCTATGTCGCCGCCCAGGTCCGGGTGATCACGACCGAACAACTCCTGGGCAACCTCTCCTACTCGCCACTCAACCTCGGCGAGGCCTTCGGCCGGCTCCGGCTGGCCCGAGCCACCGATACCGTGTCGACCCGCGATATCGTCATTCTCAAGGACCTCCCGAACGACCTCAGCCACGTCGCCGCTATCCTCACCGAAACACCGCAAACGCCGCTCTCGCACGTCAACCTCAAAGCCCGCCAGAACCAGACCCCCAACGCCTACGTCCGGAACGCCACCGCCCATCCCGCGCTGCTCCCGCTTCTCGATCGTTACGTTCACCTCACGGTCGGGCCGGATGATTTCGCGGTCGAGCCGGCCACGCTGGTCGAGGTCGAGGCTTTCCTCGAGTCGTTGCGACCGCCGGAACCGCAGATTCCCGTGCGCGATCTCTCCGCCGTCGCCATCCGTCCCCTCAGCGAACTCGGGGCGGGCGACGCGACCGCGTATGGCGCGAAAGCGGCCAACGTGGCAGAGTTGGCGAAAATCCTCCCGGGCGGGATGGCGCCGCGGGGCTACGCGGCGCCATTCTTCTTCTATCACTTCTTCATGGAGCAGAACGGCTTCTACGCGCGGGCCGAGGTGATGATGGCGAATCCGACGTTTCAGACTGATCCCGCCCGGCGCGAGCGCGAGCTGAGCGCGTTCCGCCAGCAAATCCGCGAGTCGGGGGTGCTGCCCGCCTGGATGATGGACGCCCTGGGCGCCATGCAGCGAGCGTTGCCGGGCGCTTCGCCTCCCCGTTGCCGCTCGAGCTCGAACGGCGAGGATCTACCCGAATTCAGCGGCGCGGGCCTCTACGACTCCTGCACCCACTATCCGGACGAGGGGCACCTCGCCAAGTCCATCCGCCAGGTTTGGGCCAGCCTCTGGAACTATCGCGCTTTCGAAGAACGCGAGTTCTATCGGGTCGACCACCTCCGTGCCGCCATGGGCGTGCTGGTCCACCCGAACTACCCGAACGAACTGGCCAACGGCGTGGCCGTCACACGGAACATCTACGACCCGAACTGGCCGGGCTTCTACGTCAATGTGCAGGTCGGCGAAGACCTGGTCACCAATCCCCAGCCCGATTCGGTTCCCGACGAATTCCTGATCTCGGCCATCGGGCCGGCTGGCGCGTATGAAGTCCAATACCTCCGGCGATCCAGCTATCTGCTCGAAGGCCAAACGGTGCTGACGGCGGCGCAGATCAGTCAACTCGCCGGCGCCTTGGAAGTCATCCAACGCCACTTCCAGGTCGAGGTCTACCATGCCGAGGCGGACCCGGCCTTCGGCATGGAAATCGAGTTCAAGATCGCCGCCGACGGCTCCCTTCAGATCAAACAAGCACGCCCCTGGGTCCATTAGGGATCGACCGAGGCGGGCCCTCGTCCGCTGAGGGAGCTTCGCCCAGTCCACGCCTCAAGCGGGGCGGCACCGAACTCCGCGGTGCGGAGCTCAGGGAAGGGCTGGAAGGCCCAGCCTATCCCAGGCGCTCTCCTTCGTAGTCGTCGTGACCCCGTGGTGAGCTCTGGGCCCGACCTCGGCCTTTCCTCCAAATCCACGGCGCTGCCAACACCAACAGCCCGACAAACCAATCGCCGTAGCGCGTGTAGACCGACCGATCCGCCCGCCAAGCCACTTCCGCCCTCAGGATGCCCCGCTGGTCGTGGGCCAGTTGGGCCAGCACGCGCCCGCCGGGATCAATCACCGCCGATAACCCGCCTTGGGAGACCCGCACCAGGTAGCGCCGGTTCTCGACCGCCCGCAACACGGCCTGGCCCAGCAGGATCATCGAGGTCGCCCGCCGGCCAAGACCGGACTCATCGGTAAACATGAAGATGGCCTGAGCCCCGCCGTTGACCAGCGCACGAACGTAGTGCGGGAACAGGGCTTCGTAACAAATCGGAGTCGCCACCGTCCCCTCGGGCAGGGTCACGGTGTTCACTCGTTCCGCCCGGCGATGACGCGCCTCGGCCAGAGGGATCAGGAGGCGCTTTCGGTAGCGGTCCCGAACGCGCCCGGTCGCATCCAGGCTCACCACGGCGTTGTAGCGATTCGTGCCCTCGATCTCGTAGAAGCCGGCGGTCAAACGGCAGGGATGGGCGCGAAGGAACCGGGCCAGATCGGCTTCGACCTTGCGCAGCGGCACATCCAGGGCGCCCTCGGGCCACAACACATGCCCGTGACCGCCAGCAATCGCCTCCCGGGTCAGTGCTGTATACCGGTCCCAGATGACGCGCCGGATCAGCGGATTGCGGTAGGCCTCCCGATATTCGTCCGCCCCGATGCAGCCTTGCACCACGGCGAAGACGGATCGCGCACCGCGTTCCGCATCGACCGGGCCGTCGCCCCACCAGCCCCAGCCGCCGGTCAGGGCGAGGATCCCCAGGACCGAAAGCACCCGTCCGCGCCAATCGCTCCAGCGAAGCCTCGCACCGTGCCATCCCGCCGCCAGTCCCTGCGCCGCCGCTGCGTTGACATAGACCAGGGCGAACGTGAGGCCGGCGGTCCCAGTCACCGCGGCCAGGGGAAGCCAAAACGGGGCGAAGGCCAGCCCCCCAGCCAAGCGCACACTGGCCATGAACGTCATCCGGCTGTAAACAACGTCCAGGACGACATACAGCAGAGCCAGACCCAACGGAAGCCACGCGGTCCGTCTCCAGCGCTGCACCAACCAACGCACGCCGACCCCGAAGACCACATACTGCGAGCTCATCCCCATCACCCCCAAGGCGAAAACCCCGCAGCCGTAGTGGTGGGCGCCTTGGAGCACCAGCCCACTCAAGGTGGCGCCGAACAATGTCGCTGTTCCCACAGCGCGCGGCCAACGCATCGGCTGCAGTTGCACTGCCAGCCAGGGCGCCAAGACCAGCCACGCCCCCACCTCCCCCGGGATCACGCCCGCACCCAACGCATACGTCAGGCCCGCCCCAATCAGCGGCCCCAGCAGTCCAGTGGTCCAGGAAAGCGGCTTCATTCAACCCGAACGGCGAGCGAACGCGCGTCCGCTCCAACATTTGCTGCCTGCCTTCCTCAGCGGAGGCGGGTGCTCACGCCTCCCCCATACTCTCCCTTCCCCCGAACGGCCAGCTCGTTGTGACGGTTCATGACCACATCCAGACACTGCACGAGCGCAAGGGCATCCTGGACGGGGAGCGCTGACGCCTTGGAGGAGGTGGCCTGGAACGCTCCTGGTTGGGCTGGCGCAACGGGAAGGGGTTGCAAGCAAAACTCCCTTCCACACCGTCGCTGGGTATGTAAGTGGCGAGCCTTCCTTCGCAAAGCGGGCCGCTGAAGGGGCGCCAGAACCCTAAACGCCGGAGCACCGGCTGAGCACCCACGGCCCTTCCACCAAGGTCGAGATCGAAGCCTGCACGGTTCTGGTTTTCCATGAGAACACGGCGTGCAACCGACGCAAGGCACTTGAACTAATCCGTCCGAAAGATCCTGGGTGGCGTGACAGAAACCGTAACACGGCTTTTCCCCCTGGCCGGTGCGATGTGGCTCACCTGCAGGCCCGCCTCCTCCACGCAGGCCAGTCTGGGAGAAGGCTCAGTAATTGGGCCTTCACCCAGCTGCCGGCCTGAGCAGGATTGTAGCTCAATCCGACGCGAAGCAGCGGATCCATGTCTGAGCAAAACCCTCGATCGGCCAGGTGGGACTCAAGGAGGCCGACATACTCTGCCCGCCTCGCGGCGGCACCCTCCTGCCCCAGGTAATGCGCGAAGGACTCGATGATTGCTGCCGGTTCCACCGGCGGTTGAGCCTTCGTTAGCGCCCAGAAGAGGTCAAACAGATCCCTCCCTCGCCCCCGCGCCTTTTATGGCGGAAGGCAGCCGAGGCGCGGGGAGAGGGGTCGCCGCGGTTACCTTCGGCCGACTCAAGTGGGCTTGCCGGGAGCGAAGGATCATGGCAGGGCGGGGGGCAGGGTGGGGGCTGCAGGGGGCTGGGGGTGGGGGGCTGCCTGGGCCTGCGCCTCGGGGGGTGAGACCAACCGCACGGGGATGGGGCGGTCGGCGTGCAGGTGGAGGTCGCGTTGGGGGTAGGCGATGGCGATGGCGTTTTCGGCGAACGAGTTGGCGATCATCAGGCGCAGGTCGCTGGCCACTTGCGCCGAGTTGGTCTTGAGGAAATCGACCCAGTAGCGCAGTTCGAAGTCGAGGGTGCTCTCGCCGAATTGCGTGAACAGCACCTGGGGTTTGGGGTCCTTCTCCACGAGGCCGTGGCGATCGGCCGCTTCGTGGAGCAGTTGGATGACGCGGCGCGGGTCGGAACCGTAGGCGACCCCCACGGTGACGATGAAGCGCACTCTGGGGCTGGTGTAGGTCCAGTTGGTCACGTTGTTTTCGAGCAGGGAACTGTTGGGGATGAGCGTTTCCGTCCCGTCCCACAATTGGATGACGGAGGCGCGCAGGCCGATGCCGGTGACCGTGCCTTTCTGGCCGTCGACGTCGAGGACATCGCCGACGCGGAACGGGCGTTCGAAGAGGAGGATAAGTCCGCTGATAAAGTTCTTGAGCAGCGTTTGCGTGCCGAAGCCCAGGCCGATGGCCAGGGCGCCGCCGGCGAAGGCGAACACGGTCAGGGGGATTTTGACGGAGACGAGGCTGAAGAGGAGGAGGCAGACGACCAGGAACGCGCGGAGCCAGCGGCGGATGAGGTTGGCCTGGTTGGTTTCGATTCTCAGCCGTTTGACGATGAATGGCTCGACCAGGGCGGTGACGAGGCCGGTGATCCAGTAGCCCACCACGAGGATGAGAATGGCCATCGTGATCTTGCCAACGGTCACCCTGCGCTGCCCGGTGATCCTCTGGCCGTCGACGGTGATGCTGTCCTCGGCGGTGAAGACCTCGAAGTCCCAGATCCGCTGCAGGAACGACTGGGTATCGGAGAAGACGTGCCGGATCCGACTGGTGAGCGGGAGCCCTTTCTCGACGGTCTGCAGCCCCTCGGCCCAACGTGCGGTCAGGTGCTCGGTCCGCTCGACGGCCCGGACGAGGCGGAGCAGCATCGATTCCTGTTCGCGGCAGGCGTTCAACCGGTCGCGGGCCAGCGCCTCGGCTGTGGTGCCTGGGGACAGGCTGTTCAAGCCGGCTTCCTGCAGTTGGATCTGACTGGCCAAGCCGTCCATTTGTTGGCGGGCGTACTCGCGCCAGAGGTGGAGCCGGCGGGTGAAGGTTTCCAATCGGCGCTCGGATGCCCGAAGGGTGTCGAGGCTGGGGTTGGCGTGGGCGGCGAACCGCATTTCCCACATCGACCGCTCCGTGCTGGCGCCCTCCAGGAGCACACGTAGGACCTGGATGGCGGTGTCGGCGGCATCGAGCTGAGCTTCACGCGTGGAAACCAACTCGAGGGCCTGGGATGCGGCCGCGCCGCCTGAGGGGAGGCTCTGGGCCTCGCGTGACGCCTCGCGAGCACGGTCGAGTGCTTCTTTGGCCGCGATCTGTCGGGCTTGGGTTTCCGCCAACTCCCTCTCCAACTGCTCCCGTCGCCCGTCGATCTGGCCGGTCACCTGGTCCAAGTCAGCCTGCGTGAACGTCGTCGCCGCCCCCGCCACGACGAGCTGTCGTTGGAGCAGACCGAGGCGCAGGCGACTTCCGTCCAGGGTTTCCTGGTTGATCTGACGTTCTAAGTCGAGGGAGGCGACGCTGGCGGCAGCCAGGTGGCTGCGGAGACGTTCCTGGTCGCGCTGCCAGACCAGGCGGGCCGCGAGGGTCGGGTCGGCGGCGGATTCGAGCTGCTCGTGGAGTTGGCGAAGCTTCTCGTCGGCCTGGGTGAGGGCGCCGCGGTTGTCCTCGGTGAGTTGGCTCAGCACCCTCGAGGCAGCTTCGCCGCTGCGGATCCGCTGGTGTTCGGCCTGGGTTTCCTCGCGCAGGCGGTCCACCAGCAGGACGGGGTAGGGCGGAGGATCGGGGAAACGGGTCCACGCTTGGGCTTCGCGGGCGATGTCGGCTTTGCGGGTCTGGACTTTTTGGAGGGTGGCGGCGTGGCTGGACTGCTGCTCATAGAGTCGGACGAGCCGACCGAGGGCGGCGCGTCGGAACCAGACGTCCTGCGGGGAGGCGCCCGCCGGCACGTTGGTCAGGCTGGACGCACTGAACGTGGCGAGTTCAGCCCGGGCTTCGGCCAGCCGGGTTTCGGCGATCTGGGCCGCTGCCTCGGGACCGCCGGAGTTAACCCCACTCTGCCCCTGGCTGGAAGCGGGCCGAGGTGCGCCCGGCAGGACTTGGTTGAGCGGCGATTGGCCGACGGCGAGGGTCCATCCCAACACGAGGGCCAGGCTCCAGCCGGAGCGTCCGGCTGCCTTGCCCACGGTGCTCGGTTTCCGATGGGTCTCCGAGGATGAGGACGAGGGATGAGGAACGGTAGGCATCATGAAGCAGGCCTGCTCAGTATTTCTCCGGTATGACCTTCCGGCCCCTCAAGGGCGCCTGGTCGTCGTAGGCGTGCCTCATGGAGCTCTTCGGCAGCTCGACCTCCTCGCGCGGGGCGCTCTTCTTGTAGGGCATCAGGCTGAATGACGACTTCTCCGGCGGCGGGGAAGTGCTGCATGTGGCGTTGGAGGTGCAGTTGGGACTTCTCGCGGTCGGACGGGGCGGGCAGGGCGACGAGGCGGAAGACACGGGTGAGTTCCGCGCTGAAGAGTTCCTGGTCGTGGCAGAGGACGTCGAGGGAGCAAGGGCTCGCCGTCCCCGCCGCGACCTCTTTCGCCAGCGTGTTCTTGCCATCCTGGCGCGGCCCTGGCAGCGACACTGGCGGGCTGCTTTCATGCCGCCGCTGGATCGTGGCGAGATAATCTGCTCCCGGGATCATTTCGTGCTTCGTCCGCTATTTGCGCTGCCTTGACATGCTAGCGAGGCGTGACCTCAGACCCGCTCCGGCCCCCATTTTCGTGCCACGCGCCTTCGCCGTCTGGACCCCAATTTCCACGCCTCGCTCTGTAGAATCCTTGCCGGCAGGAGGGACGGGACGAGAACTTGACTCGACTTGATCAAGTTCTGGGCGGCAAGGATTCTAGGCTTCACGTCGCGGCGTTTCAATGATGCAAAATCCACCGTCCATCCTCAACGCGCTATCCTGCTCCTTGAAACCTGGGTGAGGAGAGGATCCAAACAAGTGAGGCGAGGACCAGCGGCGCTCGACAGGTCATGGACCGCGGGTGCAGGAACCCCATGCCAAAGCCACTTCTCTTCGGCGCTCCTGCGAAGGGCTGGCCCGTGGGGTGGGCGGGGCGGGCCGCCAAGCGGACAGGGCGCCATCCTGGCCTGGCCTCGCCCAGCGCCGTCGCCGCGTGCTTCTTGCCGCTGGCGATAGGCGGGCAGCGGGTTGTCCCCCGCTCGGCGGCGGCCCCCCACCTTGAGGAGCGGCGGCGGCATGACAGAGCTGACGTTCACGCCGCCCAGCCAACTCGTGCTCGGCGCCCGGTCCATGCGGCCCGTGCCCGGCGCAGCGGTTCCCATTCTGGAAATAGCACGCCCCCTCTCCCCGCGCGGATCCTCCCCTTCCGCGGAATCGGCGCGGGGAGACAATTCCCGCAACGAAACGTCGCCGTAGTGAACTCCTGAACCGAGGGGATTTCCCCTCTCCCTATCTTCCTCCCCCCAACCTGAGCCCTCGCTGCGCTGGAAACGGTTGGGGGGAGGGCATTGGGCTGCGCTGTTGTCACCGGCCACGTGATTACCCCACTATTATGCCCTCTTTGACCCGCTCGACCTCCTCCAGGGGCACAAGCCGAGCGCGCAACATGCCCACTCGCATGTCCGGCGGGAGGAGTTCGGAGAATTTTAGGGCCTTTTCGAACTCCTCGGAGACTGCCAACGTCCACTCGCTCTCCTGGACCTCGCTCAATGCGACAGCGTGTTCAACCGCCCTGGACGCGCTAGCTTGAATGGTCACTGTGAGGCTGGCGCCGACGGCCAGGGCGCCGCTCCGGCGGTGCAGGACGGCGGCGAGCACTTCATTGACCTTCGATCCCGCGAAGGTCCACCAGACGGATTCGCCTGGGGTGTCGCCCGGGCGGATGAAGGTTGCCCCAGGGCGGACCCAGTCGAACTGCCGTCGGATCTCGGAGAGTTCCTCGGCGCCCCTGCGGGAGAGAAAGGCGGGAGTTACATCGAGAGACGCGACCTCCTGCATCTTCTGACACAGGCGGAAACTCAGACCCGGTGCCCCTCCGAGCCAGCGAGTCTTCCCCCCAGCGCCGTGAGGCACGACCTGGGCCTTGCGGGTTTTCCAATCCAAGTGCACGACCTGCCAACTCCGTCCCCCCAGGGCAATCAAGCGGGTCCTGTCTCCCGAACCCAGGAAGTTGGCCTGGTCGACGGTGCCGATCTCCTGCTGACCGTGGAGCACGGTGATCATCGGCGAGGAGGTGAAGACCGAGAGAAGTTCCGAGAAGTAGCGGTAGCCGTAGTCGGCTTCGCCCGTCGCACCCATGCCGAGGATGCCCTGGTCTTCATGCAGAATCCCGTTTTCCAGCATGTGGTCGATAATCGCCTCCTGGTCGTCGGGGCATACGCTGCCAAACACGGGGAGGCGGAGAAGCCACGCCTGCCAGCTTCGTCGGCCGATCCCGCCTTCCTGGAGCACCAACGCCAGGATCTGCTGCGCCAAAATATGCAGGGGCATCGGCGGGGGCTTTACGGGCTCCACAAACCCCTCCTTCCACAGCTCCACCAGGGCGATGGCGCGGTGCAGCGCCTCAGGTGTCGTGGCCAGAAAGAGACAGTTGCGCACTGTGTTGGGTCGTCGTCCCGTTCGGCCCAACCTTTGGAGGAACGAGGCCACAGTGGCCGGGGCGTCGATCTGGATCACCCGGTCCAGGGTCCCCACGTCGATCCCCAATTCCAACGTGCTGGTCGCCACGATCACGCAGTTGCTCCCCTGGCCGAAGGCGGCTTCGGCCCGCCGCCGCTCCTCCACGCTCAGGGAACTGTGGGAAATGTGGGTTTCAACACCCAGTTCCCGCAGGCCCGATCCCAGTTGCTCCACGCGCGCCCGCGAGTCGCAGAAGACCAAGCGCTTTTCCCCGCGATGGAGCCGCGAGATCACAATCCCGGCGTTCTCGAGGCTCCCGACGTAGTCAACCTCCACGTCCGGGGAGGGCGCGCCGTTGGTCGGGGCAAGGACCGTCGTCCGCTCGCCTGGGCAGTGGCCGGCCAGCCAGTCCATCAATTCCTCGGGATTGCCCACTGTGGCCGACAGGCCAATCCGCTGGGGCTCCTCCTCCGCAATCTTCGAGATCCGCTCCAGCACGGCCAGCAGGTGCCACCCCCGGTCGTCGCCGGCGAAGGCGTGGATCTCGTCCACGATGACAGCCCGGATGCCCCGAAAAAACTCCCGGTGCTCCACTCGCCGCGAAACCAGCATGGCCTCCAGGGACTCCGGGGTGGTCAGGAGGCAGTCTGGAACGTCCCGAAGGATTCGCTGGCGGCGCGCCTGCTCCACATCGCCGTGCCACAATCCACAGGTCCTCCCCACCAAGCCGCAATACTGGGCCAGGCGATCATGCAGGTTATTCAGAAGCGCCTTGAGCGGGCAGACGTAAAGCACGCTCAGGCCGCGCCAATCCTCGGACAGCATCCGGGACAACACGGGAAACAAGGCCGACTCAGTTTTGCCGCCGGCCGTTGGGGCCAGCAACAGGGCGTGCTTGCCCTCCAGGATCGGCTGGATGCTGAGTTCCTGGAGCGGCCGAAGGTCGCGCCAGCCCAAGGAGTTGACGATGTGATGCTGAAGAGCGGGATGAAGCCGGTCGAAACTGTTCACAGCTTCAGGTCGATGTCATCGACGGATCTCGCACCGGCCGCGGCTTGCTCGGTCGCCGTGAGTTCCGACGCTGAGACGGTCAGGGCATAGTCCCGACGTGGGTCGAAATCGGGGAATTGATCGAGCCGATCCAGAATGTCGCTCACGAGCTTCTTCAGGTAGATGCGCGGGGCAACGCCAACCTTCCCGCCGAGCTTTCCGGCCACCCCCTCGGCCAACTGCCGCAAGAGGCCGTCGTCCGCCGTCCGTCGCAATCGCTCCGGCTCCTTCGCCCCGTCGGCGAAGAGGTCCCGGACCCGCGTGCCAACCTCAACCAGCGATCCAACGTTGAACGGCTTGAGCCTGAGTTGCACCGCCCTCGGGTTATCAAACTTGGCGTCGGTCGAGAAATCGACGTGCAACCGCTGAGCCAAAGGCTGGAGCCGCTGGATCCCCTGCGGGCCATCAAACAACGCGGGCGTCCCGGTAATCACCAGGTAAAGGCCCGGAAACCGCCCTGAGTCCACATCGTCGATGAGCTGGCGCAGGGCGTTCAACGCTTTGTCCCGCACGTCTCCGCGCACGCGCTGGAGGGTCTCGACCTCATCCAACACGACCAGCATCCCCGGCAGGCCTGAATCGCGCAGCAAAGTCAGCAGCCCCTGCAAGAACGCCAGCGCCGCGAAATGGTCGACCTCCCCGCGCACGCCCGCGGCACGCTTGGCCTCGGCCCCCACCGCCGGCTGACCGGCCAGCCACGCCAGAATCCCATCGGCGAGCGCCCTTTGGTTCGAGGCCACCGCCTTCCGGTAGGCGCGGAGCGCCAGGGCGAACATCGGCGTTGTCCGGCTGACCTTCGCCAACCGCTCCTCCAACAGACTGTCTGTCCTCGCCAATAGCTCTGCCGCATCCAGCGCTCTGCCGGCGTTCAGAACGTCCTCCTCGAGCGTGAAGAACCATGAATCAACAATGCTGCGGAAGGCGCCGGATTCCACGTCAGCCGTGGACAGCCGTTCCATGAGCCTTCGGTAAACGGTCTCCAGGCGATGGAGAGGTGTCTCCGTTTCCGAGATCTGGATCTCGGTGGTCGCAAAACCCCGCTTCAGGGCCCGATCCTGCAGCCAGCGGGCCAGGAAAGTCTTTCCGCACCCGTAATCGCCCCGGATCGCCTTGAAGACCGCTCCCCCTTTGCTCACCCGGGCCAACTCCTCATCCAGGGCGGTCTCAAACCGGCCCAACCCGACCGCGAGCGCCTCGAGGCCGTGCCGAGGCACCGTCCCGCGTCGCAGGGCATCGAGGATCTCCATTCGTTTCTCGGGGCTGACCATGGCGTCCCTAATCCAGGTCGAACTGCGATTTCAGCAGCTCGATGTTCAGCCGGACGGTGCCGGCGTTGTCGTCCACGGAGAGCACCGGATAGCCTTCAACATTCAAAACCCGGCGCAAGCCGGCCAGGAGGCCCGGCAGCCTGAACTCCGGCACGCCCGTCTTCCCCGCCAGCGCCGCCGTGAGCAAGACGCCCCCGCGTTCGTCCAGCGCTTGGAGGACCTGGCGGATGACATCGCGCGAAGGCGCCACTCTCCCTGCCATGCCAAGCTGAGCCGCGAAAACCTCGCCCCCCATGAGCGCTTCGATCCAAGGACGGTCAACCACCGGCTTCGGTGCCGTCGCCGCAAACAAGGGCAAGTCTTTGACCAGGGGAGGCTGCGGCGGAGGTGGTGCTGCCTTCGGCTCCGGGCGCTTGATGGCGGCCGGAGCCAGCTCAAACCACCAGTCGGGCATTCGCTGGGCCATCGAGCGCCAACCCGCGGGCAGGGCCTGATCCTGGGCCAGCACCGCCACCGGGACGATCACCTCCTGGGGGCTCACCCCGCCGTGATAGCCGTTCTTCTTGAACGTGTAGATGACCCGCTCACTCCAGGGCGCAATGAACCCGCCCGCCGCGAACGGCGCCACGCGTCCCCCCCTCATTTCCACTTCCCGCGGGTCGATGGGCCCGCCATCGGTGCGATAACGGTCCCCGGCCTCGTGGCGCAGCACTTCCGTATCTCGATCGATCACATGGCCGTGGTCGCTGGTCAGCACCACCACGCGGTTGGCCTCGGCCGATGCAACCAGGATCTGCTGAAGCAGGGGAATGCGCTCGACAGTCCAGGGCACATGAAGCTGGTCGCCTTTCAAGAGATGATCGTCCACGGCGTTGAGCACAATCCCCACGACCGGGCGATGCCCTCCGACTTCCCGGCGCACCGCATCACTCAACCCCACTCCGCCCGCTTCGGTGAGCGACGCTTTGAGAAACAGCACCGGGGTGTGCTTGGGCGAGCTGAATCCCGCCAGGGCGGGGTGGCAGCGGAATCCGGTTTCCTCCGCCACGGCTGCCGCCGCCTGGTCGCGGCCAACCAGGAGGAGCCGACGGGACCATTCCGTGACGGTGGGGAGCCCGGCGACGACGATTTCAGGCGCGTTCGTTCCCGGAGGGACCGCTTCGGTGAACCCCTGCTGATTCAACGCCGCAGTCAGCTCCCGGTAAACCGCGGCGCTCATGCCGTCGATGACCAGCATTAAGACCCGCGCCTGGTGCGCCAGGGTGGCCACATACCGTGGAATAACGTCTTCAACACCCGGCACGCCCGACGCCCCGGCCTGGTTCCAGTCCGCCAAGGCGACAGCAAACTCTCGATTCTGCGCCTCCCGGCGCCCGTCCACGGGCTTGAGCAGCTCGGCATAGGCCCGGGCCAACCGCTCGTTGCTGTCTCCGTGGTAAAGGGCATACCGGGCCCAGTCGACATAACAACCCTCCTGCTGGTAGGCCAGTGCAAGGGCCTGGAAGTCTCCCCTGCCCGCGCCCGGCCCCGTGGCAAGCCATCGGGCCAGACGCAGCGCCATCTCCACGCGCCCCAAGCGGTCCGGGGATCGAGCGGCCAGCCGGTGTTCCCGAATGGCCCCTACTTGCCCCTCAAGGATGCCGACCGCTGCTCGGGTGGGCGCGCCCGCCAAGCCATGCAGCGTCTCGGCAAACCGTTCCAGACGTTGTTCAAGCCCCAACGGAGAAGCCACGCTGAGGCAGGCAAACGGATCGACCCGCAGTTGTCTCAGCAGTTGGTCGAGTTGATCCAGTTCAACGTGCACCTCGGCTCCTGAGCCGGCTTCCAACTCCCGGATCAACCATTGAAGGCCGGCGTCGCCCAGCAGCCTCCCTTCCTTCCCGCTCGGCGATCGACCGCCGAATAACTGCTCCACCCGCCCCCGGGCCGCCAGCACCTCAGGCGCAGCCACGTCCTGGAACAACACATCGCAGGCCAGCGCCAACGCGGGGATGGACACAGGCTGAGGGTTCCTCAAGGCGGCGAAAACGAGCAATGAAGCTGGCCCAGCCGACCTCGCCACCCATTGCTCAAGCGCTGCCGCTGCGTCTCCTTCAAGCCCGCTGAGGCGGACTGCCGTTCTTGGCTGCCGTGACCATGAAATCAGCTCCAGCAGATCAGGCTTGGCACCCCGGATGTCGAGGACATGCCGCAGGAAAGCCTCCCAGGCTGTCTCCTCGTCCAACCGGCCGCCCGGCACCGGCGGGAAGCCGTCCGGGGGCTGCACCTCCACCAGCGCATCGGCCATCCAGCGCAATCCCGAGAGCCTCGGCTCGACTTCCTTGGCCTTGAAAAGCTCGCGCAAGATCTCCCTCGAACTGATCGGCACCAAGGGATTCTTCGGCTGGACCATCCTGGCCCGCACGTCCTCCCCGAGGGTATTCGCGGGCAGGGACGAGAGGATAACCAGGGAATCTGCCCCACCCTCGGACGACACCAGCGCCTCCCGCAGCGCCAGTTCAGAATCGGCCTGGACGATCCGATGTTCTTTGCCGTCGAGCTGGAACCGATCCGGCCCAGTCCATCGTTGACTCACTTGCAGGCCCACCGCCCGCTCGTTACCCCATCGCTTCCGGATGGCAGCAACCTGCGTGCGGACCTGGTTGAGGGTAAGCATGGTGGCGAAACCCTAACTGTAGTGCCTGGGGTCGACCTCCAACCGCAGTTCCACCCCAAAAAGCCGCATCGTCCCTGCCGCCAGGTCAATCTGGCATCCCGGGTCGTGGGCGATCAGCGCGTTCATCGTCGGCGTGACCACCATCATGTTCCTTCGCTCCTCGCGCCCGCCCTCCGCCACGGGGACGATGTAGTGGATTTCCAGGACCTCCAGCGCCCGATCCGCAGGAACCCCCTGGGGGAGCGAATCGCCGGAAACTTGGCTCCGGCCGTAAAGCAACCGAAGTGCCTTGGATGGACCTTCTTTCGGGGGACGTGGCGGCGGCGGGCTCGAAGGCCGGGGCGGCGGAACGGCTGGAGCCTTATCGGCCAACAGCCGGGCTGCATCATCTTCAATCGACCGCAAGGCTGCCGCCAACCCGATGAGTTGCTCGTCCTTGATCAGCAGTTCCCGCAACCGCGTGGCCACCCCTTCGCCGGCTGCTTGCCGAAAGTCCGTCAGGGAGGTAGCCGACTCCAGCAGGGCCCATCGCGCATTGGTCAGCGCCTCCGCCACCTCCCTCGCCTTGCGCAACGTGGTCCCGACCGCCAACGGAGCTGCCTGCAAGGGCGCCCGCGCAAACGCAGCGATGACCTGGGACTCGGTGGCGGACCGGATGGCCTCGACCAAGTTGAGGCCGTCTGAGGCGGCGACAAGGCGCGACGACTGCGACTCCTGGATCCCCAGGGCGCGCAACCTCGTCTGGAGTTGGTGAACCAGCGACCGCGCTCCCTCCACCAGGTTGCTGCATTGATTCTGAATGTCGCCGGTCAGGCGCGCCACGTTGGCCGCATTCCTCGCCGCCCCCGGCGTCAACCCGAAGATCGCCTGCGCCCTTTCCATGGCCGCAGCCCAGGTTGCCTCAGGGGGCAGCGGTTGCTCACGCAACTCCATCTCGTCGCGCAAACCGTCCAGCGCGGGTTGCACCGCGCCGCCGTGCAAGACAAAGCTCCGGTTCGTGTAGCCGGCGAAGAACAAAATAATGAGGCTTTGCAGCTCCGCGGGTATCCCCATCGGCTGAGGCTCATCCATCCACCGCCGCAGTTTCCCGACGGTGATGGGACCGCCGTGTTGCGCCTCCTTCTGGACGAAGTGATGCCGCCAATGCTGGTTCAGCACCAGGTGAGTCTCTCCCATGGTGACCAACTTCAACGGCTCCGCCAGGAGTTTCACATCCTTGCGCAACGCAGCCTCCACCGGCGACCGACCCTCGGGCGATTGGAGGGCCTCCTCCAGGATGGCCCACACCCGCTTCACGGCTACACCGCTGGTCCGCGCATCAGGATCAAATCGAGGATGGCCCGGGTATTGTGCCGCCAGCGCTGCCTCGAGAAGTTGATCCACCGCCTGTCCCAGGTTCGCTCCCGAAGGGATAGGCGGAGCCACCGCGTGGTCGAGCGAGACTATCTGCTCATCGGGTTCGAGCCCATGGGCAGCGTCCAATGCCCGCTTCTCGCTCCCCAGCCCGTAAGCCGCCTCCAGGTGCGACTTCACCTTCTGACGCAGAGCGCTCCGCTGGTTCTCCAAGATCACCTTCGCCTGCGACCGCTCCACGGCGGACAGGCGACTCGCGTAACTGTCAAACCTCGACCCAGTGAGCAGGTGGTCGAGCTTGACCAGCAGACCCAGCTCCTTTTGCGCCTGAACGTTGAGGAAGGAAGGCAACCAAACGATGGTTCGGCAGCCCTCCGGGTGCTTTTGCTGGAATGCCTGCAGGCGCCCCAGGTCCTCCCGAGGTCCGCTCGCCTCATCCAGGTCGAACGGGAAATCCAGGATCACCTTCCACTGCTCACCCGGGTTGGCCAGGGTTTCGTCGGTCACTTCCCGGACATTGGCGAACAGCACCAGGCATTGGCGCTTGGTGGCCCGCCAGGTGAAAGAATGGGGGATCCAAAGCTCATCGAGCAGGGTCAACCCCATCATCTCGTAGACCAGTTCCTTGACCTTCCGAATGCGGTTGCCGGCGTTGTCCTCGGTGGCCGCCTGGGAGATCAGGCTCTCGGTGTCCACCCCGGTCAACTGCACGCTGACCGTCTGGTTCACCGGTTCGTCGCCCAGGCGGATCTGGCCGATGACCGAGGCCCATTTCCGGCACTGCTCGAAAACGAACTGCCCTTCCCGCCCCGGGACGGGGGTGCGGATGGTCCCGTGGTTGAGCGCGGCGAGCTTGTTCACGGTCATCGCCTTGAAGGACTCCACCTCCGGGGCCAGCGCCGACAAGAGCAGGGTCTTGGCCAACCGATCGTCGCGCCGGAAGGCTTGAACCCTCGGGTCTTCCGCCGGGAGCCGACCGACCTCATCACGCTTCAGCCCACGCTCGGCCTCGATCAACGGCACCAGCTTCTGCTCATAGAGTTTCCGGGCGTTCTCAAAATGCGCCCTCATGGCGTCGCTGAAGGGTTCTTCGCCCTTCATGATGACATCAAAGACATCACCCACCGGGACCATGTCGCCCAACTTCAGGTAGTCGCGCTGGTCCACTAGGAGTTGCAGCATGATCTTCAGCGCGGTCCGTTCGCGCTGGAGGAGCGACGACAGCGCCACCAAGGTCTCCATCAGCGCCGGGCTGAACGGGTAGGTTTTCCGGAACAAATCCCGGTCGCCCTGGCTGGTCAGGAGCACGTCCAAAACCTCCCGACGCACCCGCTCGGTCTCGCGGAAGGCCTGTTCGATCTGCTGCCGGGCCGCCTCGCTTTTGGGCTTCAGAACCCGCTTCTCGGCGATGGTTGGCAGGTTGCGATCCTCAAGCTTGATCACGTCAAATCGTTGGTCCCACCACTTGAGCGAGTCGCTGAAAGAAACGTATTGAGCCCCCAGCATGGTGTCGCCGACCAACTCCCGCAGGTCCCGTTGGCGGGCAATAAAGCTGACCAGGGGCGCCGGCCGGTCGGGGTTCTGGGCCTCCACTAACTTCGAGAGCAACTGACCCTGCTGGGTCACGAACTTGGGGTCCGCCGCGTGGCTGGCCAGCCAAAGCACCAATTCGTCCAGGAATAGGATCACGGCATCGTAGCCTAGGCCATGCGCGTGCTGGCTAAGCACGGCCAGGCCATTGTCCAAGTCGATGTAGTCTGCTGTCCCGTGGGCGTGGGTGAACAGCGTGGCGACCAGGTTCCCCACCAGGCGGACGCGCCGCTGATCCTGCGGATTTGCTGCGCAAGCCTGGTCGAACAAAACGGCGTCCCACGCCGAACCCAAGGTTCCCCAGCCATCATCGACCGTCCCCTGGCCTGCGTTCAGGGCGTTGAAAAACATGGCGTCCCCCATGGTCGCCCGCAGGTTCCGGGCACTGTCGAGAATCGCCTCCGAGCGATAGACCCCAGGATGGGGTTTATCCGGGTGATGCTTGGTCACGAAATCCACGTAGCCGCCGAGGATGGCGGAGGTCATGTCCTTGGCCCCGATCACGTGGTAAGGCACCAGGAGGAACTTCTTCCCGACCGCCCACTGGTGCTTGCCCAGAACGGCCGCCAACTCCGGGATCCGCCAGGCGGCATCATGATGCTCCAGGAGAAACAAAAGCACCGCCATAAAATGGCTCTTGCCACTCCCGAAGCTGCCGTGGAGATACGATCCTTTGCTGGTCTTGCCCTGCAGGCTGGCTTGGATCAACCCGAGTGCCCGGTCAAAACACCCCGCCAACTGCGGCGTCACCACGTAATTGGCCAGGGTCTGCTCCGGATGCTCGATGCCTTCGGTCAGGCGGAGCACGAAATCCCCTTGCCGAACCTGCTCCGGCAGGTCGATCAGATCCTTCAGCAGCGTGGCCATGGCTGCGCACTACTTAGCCGGTTTGGCCCCCGGTGAACACCACGAAATGCGTCATGGACTCGCGCCGCCCCACCGGCTAGGGCCAACGAACTTAATCCCGAACTTAATCTCAAACTTAGTCTTCAACTTAGTCTCGGCCCTTTGCCACGCCGAACCAAGCAAGAGATTAAGTTTGGGATTAAGTTCGAGATTAAGTACGGGCGACTGGCTCGGCGCTCTCGGCGTTTGCATCCTCGGAACTCGAGGGCCGTGGAAACCGCCAAGGGTTGAACCCAAACACGGTCTGAGGCCGGAAAGAAAGACCCGCGGCTAGGGGTCTCGCCTTCAGGCGGCACCTGGCCAAAGCGACCACTACTTTTGGCGGAACGCCTCCGCTTGCTTCAGTCCCGGCTGCGCCCTATGCTCCGCCCATGAATGCGCTCCTCGCACGGATTACGATCCGGCCGGACATCTGCCACGGCCGCCCGGTCATTCGTGGGTTGCGATATCCCGTGGAGTCCATGCTCGAATACCTCGCCGCAGGTGACAGCATCGAGGACCTGTTGAAGGAGTTTCCAGACCTCGAACGGGAAGACCTTCTCGCCTGCGTCGAGTTCGCCAACCAGTCCCTCAAGCTCAAGAGCCAGCATCTGGTGCTGGCATGAAGTTCCTGGTTGACGCGCACCTTCCTCCGGCGCTCGGCCGGCTCCTGGAGGAGGCGCGGGCTGATGCGGTCCACTCGGGCGATTTGCCCCTCCAGAACCGTACTCCAGACGAGCGGATCAACGACCTCTCCGCCGAGGAGCAGCGCGTCGTGATCTCAAAGGACACTGACTTTTACTACTCCCATCCGCTCCACCAGCGGCCCTGGAAACTGGTCTTGGTGCGTACGGGTAACATCGGGGTCCGCGACCTCAACGCACTCTTTACGAAGCACCTGAGTGCCATCCTGCAGGCGCTGGAGGAAAGCTCGTTGGTGGAACTTGACCGCTCCCAAGTTCACGTGGTCGCCTGAGAACCAACCTGCGCGACGGCCGACGCACGGCAGTCGCTTTTGATGACCATCCCATGGCCAACACCATCTTCTTCGCCTGGCAGTCAGACACGCCTCCCGAGCGCAACAAGGACTTCATTTGGAAAGCGTTGACGGCGGCCGTCCGGGGTTTAGGGGAGGACGCGAGCCCCGAGAGTTGCCCGAGGCCGGAGAAAGATACCACCGGGGTTTCCGGGAATCCGAATATCGTCAACACGATCTTCGAACGCATTTCGGCGTGCGCGATTTTCATCGGGGACGTTACGCTGGTGGGCGATGCCAAGCTCGGCAAGAAGCCAATGCCGAATCCCAACGTGATGCTGGAGCTTGGCTTTGCTGCCCACTCCGTAGGCTGGCAGCGGACAATTCTCGTCTTCAACGAGGCCAGCGGTCGGCCAGAGGATTTGCCTTTCGACATCCGTCAGCACCGTTGGCCGGTCCGATACAAGTTCACGGACGAAACGACTGTTTCTGAACGCCGCCTTGATCAGCTCATTGAGGATCTGCAATCAGCCATCAAGGACTGCAACGATCAGATCCTCAACCGCGCGACACGCATGGCGTCATCCCTCGACATGGCCTGCTTGCGCTTCATCGCGCGGTTTGAAAGCGACGAGGGGGTGATGCCGATGGTGCTCCCGCGGTGGGGAACTGGTGAGGTCGTTAACAGTCTTTACCGAGACCTGGCAACCCGCCGATTACTTGACCTTGGCGCGCTATCCGTCGTCTTTGAGCCTCCCTCGAAGGTCGGCTATAAATGGACCTATGATGGGCGAAGGATGATCGCCCAAGTTCACGCTTTGCACCCGAAACTGCTGCAGGCACTCCGGCTCCACTTCCGCGACCAAGACCTAAGCCATGGGCAACTTCCGAGTCCCTCGAGCCTCACCGCAGCCCCTGCGACCAAAGCTCCACCTGGTTAGCCCAGCCGATGTTTCCATTTCGATCTGGCACAAGCGCGCTCCTGTTGCGGACACTTGGCTACCGGTCCCCCCGGAAACGGCCAATGCCGCGGGAAAGAACCGCCTTAGGCACGGGTCGCTGCGCCCATGCGTCGGGCCTTAGCCCGGTCGATCAAGCGCAGACCCTCGCTATCGAGGTAGACCTCGCCGTCCTTGGGATCTCGCCAGGCCGGAATCTTGACCTTGATCCACTCTGCGACGGCCGTGCCGTCGAGGGTGGGAATCGCAACCTCCTCCTCGATCTCAATGCGCTCGCGCCTGCCCAGGAGACTGTTCATGTCAATTCGTCGTTCTGTGAGCGTTCCCGCTGCTCCCGCCCGGTCGATCCCGAGCTCCCATGTTCGGCCCAAACTTCATCGCAAACTTAGTCCCGAACTTAATCTGGAACTTAGTCTTGGCGGGTCGTGAGCGGGGGGAGATTAAGTTTGAGATTAAGTTCGGGATTAAGTTCCCAGACATGACGGAGGAAACACCCAAGCGAGCGACCGATCAGTAGGCGGTGGACTGTAAATCGTCCTCGGTCTTCCCCAATCGCCTCGCCTCCTGGGCCGCGTAATCCCGGAAGTATTCCCCCATGCGGACGCCGAAGTCGGGGTTTAGGTCGTTGTGCCATTGGAGTAGCCAGGGGATGAGTTGCTGGAGGCCGGCTAGGACGAGGAGGAGCTTCGCATCGGAGGCGCCGGATTGGCGGAGATCCTCATACCAGGCGGCCAGCGCTTGGGCCTGCTGTAGGTGATCCCAACCGGCCCAGGCGATGATCAGACCACCGCCGGCGTCGCGCTCGCAGCCGGGATAGCTGATCCAGCGTTCCTTGGGCACGTCGAGCTTGCCCCGAAGCCGCCAGGATGGGCCCGGCCGGAAGTCGGCGCTCTTGTATTTCGGCGGCACGGGGATTTCCCCCACTTCGGACTGCTGCCGCCGTTTGATCTCTGCCGTGATCTGCGCCTCACTTCTGCCCTCTGCATTCTGACTTCTGACTTGGCTCTCGATGTCGTCTTCGCGGCGTTGCAGGGCCCAGGTTTCCTCCCAGACCGCCCGGTTCCGCAACCCGCTCTCCTTGTAGCGTTGGATCGGGAGGAACGGGACCGCTTCGTCCTCCACCAACTCGGCGACGAGGGCGGGCAGGTCGAAATCCGGGCGACCGCGGTAAAGTTCGGCCACCCGAAGGAAATCGGCGTCGCCGCGGGCGCAGTCGGCGAGTCGGTGGGTGGAAACCAGGGCGGGTTGCTGACCACCCGGCCAGGACGAGCGGAGGGCGGCGACTGGATCGGGGGCATCGGCGGTTGGGATACCGCCGCTCGCTTCCGCGGGGGTCGGCGTAGGGCTTTCGGTTGAACCCTCGGGGACGGGTTGAGCCGAGTCCGCCGAGGAGATGGCGGCGCACTTCTGAGTCGCCGCTACCACCATTCGCTCGCCGCCGTAGAAGTAGGTCTCCAACCGGTTCAGCAGCCACTCGCGCAGGGCCCGCTCGAGCTGGGCGTCCCACGGTTCCACGTTCCAGCGGCGCTTGTATTCGGGCTGCTCGATCAGGCCGATGTTGCGGTCGGACTCAATCAAGGCAATCCGCCGCTCCACCAACGCCCGGTAAGCCGGCGGCCAATGCGCCGGCAGCTCGGTGATCGGCTGGGAACCATGCCGTGCGAACCACTCGGTCTCCAACTCCCCCGCGGCCATCCGCCGCGCCATCACGATCTCGAAGGCGCGTTCGCCGAGTTTTAGGGGAGGCAAGTGGTCAGTGATCAGTGGGTCAGTGATCAGTGAGCCAGTTTTCAGTGCATTGGTCTGAACACTGAATACTGAATACTGTTCACTGGCTAACTGGTAGAGGCGGTAGCACTCCCAGTCCAGTTCCTCCTGCAAGGCGATCATGCGCTGGAGAGTCTCCGTCCACCGCTGCGCTGCGGCATTGAGCGCGGGCCCTGTGTGATTGGCGGCTGAGGCAAGTAGAGCAGTCGGTGAGGTCGCGCCCAGTTCCACCGCACACCGGTCCAGCCCATTGGCGGTTTCGAGCGGCCGTCGAGCAGGGACCGGCAACCCGCCAACCTGAGTGCTGTTGAAGGCGTAGCGTTCGTCCCACAGTGTGGTCCGGACCCGGGCCCCCTCATTGCCCTGATGGTCGCCACCTTTGGGAAAGCACACTTGCTTCAGCCAAAAACACCCGGTGGATGAATTCAGGAGCCCCAGAAGCCCCAGGTGATCGTCCTCGGAGGCGCCCGCCGGCAGCTTGATGACCGGCGCCGTGCGGTTGAACACCTTCCCGCCCCGGTCCAAGACGAAGTGGTTGTGGGTGGCTACTTCGCCGAAGGTGATGGTCACAGGCGTCGCGAACTTGTCCCATGACACATGACCATACTCGAACCAGGAAAGCCCCCTGGCAACCTGGGTTTGCCTAAACCAAGTTCGATGGCTGAGGTTCACTCTCAGCGGCCACAGCGCGCGGAGTGCCTCCGGAGACAAAGACGCGTTCGTTGACCAGTTCGGATATGGAAACAGCGCTCCGACTGGATGATCAAGAGTCCATTCGCGGACCGCGTCCCCCTCAACGAACGAAACAACCTCGTCAGGACACAACCCCCGAATCCTTGCCGTCCTGGCAACGTCACAAAACGCCTCATCCTCGAGGGTAACCACGCCGATACCTATGGACGCAGCGACGTTTCCGAGTAGTTGCGCTGGCACAGAATCCAGCAACTCCTTCAACTCCGCCGCTCCACCCCCGCCAATGCTCCACGGGTGCTTGTGAAAACTCTCGCGGGCCGTATCAGCCACGCTGACGAACTCGCTCTGGCTTCCCGGTTGATCAACCTGGGTCACGATCGCCGTCCACACCTTTCCCCGGGCCGGATCCTCGGGCGTGCTGGGTTCCCCGCGGATTCCCATGACCGCCCGGATGACCGGCGCGACCGGGGGTTGGTTTTTGCCGAACAAGATCACCGTCGGCGTCCCATGGCCTGGGATATAGGCCCCGCTGGTGTCGATGACGTGCGTCAGGTCCCAGCGCGGGATAAACTCCTCGATCAATTCGCTGCCGAACTCGCGTTTCATGAACGAGTTCGCCGTAATCATCCCGACGCATCCCGCCGGATGCTGAGCGGTGCCATCGCCCTGCACAGCCAAATCGAAGAACCGCTCCATGAATGGAACCGCCAGGGAATACTTCCGGTGGCAGGAGCCAAACCGGTCGCGGTAGGCCTGGTTGAGGGCCTTGTCCTTGACCGTGATGTAGGGCGGGTTGCCGACAACGGCGTGGTATTTCTGGCCCAGGATCGGCAGAAGCGTCTCGATATCCTCCACCTGGTAGGCGGCATTGGTCGCCTCGGCTTCGAGCCGGGCGACGGCGTGACTCTGAACCTCACCGGGCTTGGGTCCGAACAGGAGCGAATCGCCCACGGCCAGGTGGAACCGGAAAGCCGGCGAATGCCGGAGCCGTTGCACCTCGCAGGCCCGGAGGGCGGCGATGAGCAGCCGGAAGCGGGCAATGGCGACGGCGAAGGGGTTCAGGTCCACGCCATGGAGAGCGTTGAGCGTGCGTTGGACCAGTTCCCGGATGGGGGTCCCCGGCTCGCGCCGGCGCCAGAGTTCGAGGATCCGGTCAAAGCCGCCCAGGACGAAGTGGCCGGAGCCGCAGGTGGGGTCGATCATCCGCACCACCTCCAGGCCGAACGTGTCGATGGCTGGCGTCAGGGTACGATCGAGGATGAACTCCTCGACGAACTGTGGCGTTTGCAGGAGGGCGTATTTCTTCCGGGCCGACTCGGACAAGTCCTGGTAAAGGTCGCCCAGGAAACGGGTGTCCCAGTCGGGGTCGGTGAAATCGTGGCGGAGGGTGCCCGTCTCGGGGTCGATGGTCTGCCAGAAGCGGAGCAATTCGGTGGCGGCATCGCCACTGGGGCCGAATTGCCAGATCGGGTTGTGTTGCTCGTCGAACAGGGCATCCAAGGTCGGCAGGGCCCGCACGGTCCGGAAGACGTGCTCCAGGTAGTCCCGGTCCGAGTGGACAGGGTGGGCGCGGAAATAATCGTCGTGCTGCTGTTCGGCCCCGCGGCGTCGTTCGCCGGGGCCGCTGAAAAAGGCGCTGTCGAGCAGGTCGTTGTCCTCGAGGAACCGCACGAACACGCACCCGAGAATCCAGGCCACCCCGACCTGGGTCACCAACTCATCCCGCCAGACCGGGTAGGCCGCTGCCGTGCGTTTGGCGGCCCGGGCGGCCGTGTGCTGGGCGGTGAGCCGGGCCTGGATGGCGGGGTCGTCGATCGACCGTTGGCGCAGGTCATCCTCCAGTCGGTCGAGAAGTCGTTGGAGATCGGAGAGAAGAAGTGGGCGGGAGATCATGACCGGTGTTGGGCGACGGTGTCGCGGTGGGGGGAACGTGTCAATTCTGGATGGTTTCCCCCCCGCGGCAGAACTTAGTCCTGAACTTAATCTTGAACTTAATCTCCCATCCAGGCGGCGGCCTGGAGGATTAAGTTTGAGATTAAGTTTGAGATTAAGTTCGAGAATGTCCCTCAGAACTTAATCTCGAACTTAGTCCTGAACTTAATCTCCCATCCAGGCGGCGGCCTGACGGCGGCGGCCTGAAGGATTAAGTTTGAGATTAAGTTTGAGATTAAGTTCGAGAATGTCCCTCAGAACT
>CAZVRY010000055.1:29416-30486 GCA_964629545.1 uncultured Verrucomicrobiota bacterium
TAATCTCGAACTTAGTCCTGAACTTAATCTCCCATCCAGGCGGCAGCCTGACGGATCAAGTTTGAGATTAAGTTTGGGATTAAGTTCAGGACTAAGTTCGGGAGGGGGCCATTCTACTGAATTCACCCGATGGATCCCGCCCAGGATTCCGCCGTAAGCTACGCCCTGAATCTTGCCTTCCAGGGATGCGCCTGGCGGGAGGGTAACCAAGGATGTTCTCGCACCAGAAACTCAGCGTCTATCGGAAGGCGGTGATCGTCGCAGCCGACTTGGAAATGTTGGCCGCTTCCTGGGACAAGCGGCATTCCGTAGTCGATCAGCTTGAGCGGGCTTCCGAGAGCGTGGTGCTGAATCTGGTCGAGGCGGTCCGGCTTCGGTCGGTTCCGGCCAAGGAGTGCACAATCGACTACGGGATCGGGTCCGCGCTGGAATGCGCCGCCTGCCTGGATATTGCCGTGGTGAAGGGACTGCTGGGAGCAGTGACAGGTTGGGAGGAGAAACTCCGGTTGTGCGAGGTGGTCAAGATGCTGTTTGGTCTGAGGAAATCCTGGGTTCAGGGAGAATGTCGGGAGGAACCTGCCGATTACGGCGGACCGCCGCTGAAACCGAACCGAGCCCTATTCGGCCACGAACAGTTGGAAGTCTACCGGACGGCCCTGCAGTTCGTCGTCTGGTTTGACCAGTTGCTCCGGGTTCAGCCGGTTTGCCTGCGATCGGATCGGAAAGTGGACAAGGCAGCAACCAGTATGGTGTTGAACATCGCCGAAGGTAACGGGCGTCGTGGTGCCGACGATCGGCAGCGCTTCCGGAACATGGCGGAAGCGTCCGCAGTCAAGGTCGCCGCTTACTTGGATCTGGCTAGCTGCAGGGATGAACTGGCCCCGGTGCAGGCCAAAGCCGGATGCGAGCGGCTGGAGTTGGTGGTCCGGCTGCTGCAAGGATTTGGCCCAGGAACTTAATCTCGAACTTAATCCTGAACTTAGTCTATCTCTTTTGGGGGAGATTAAGTTCGAGACTAAGAGCGTGTTTGAAAAGCCGCCGAAGATGTCTGTAACGATAACTTGTACTTT
>CAZVRY010000056.1:0-21824 GCA_964629545.1 uncultured Verrucomicrobiota bacterium
GAGTGAATCCCTAGGAATGTTAGCTCGCCATTCACTCATGGGAATCCAGGCTAGTAACGTCGCTCCGGTTCCTTTTCCAGCGTGCGCAGGACAACTTCATCCAATCGCACGTCCACTTGGACCTTTTTTGACGGCGGTTGGAATATGCCCAGCGGTAGTTCGCCGGTGAGCAGTTCGTAAAACACTATGCCCAGCGAATAAATGTCCGCCCGATGATCCACGGCCTGCGGATGCTCCACCTGCTCGGGCGCCATGTAATGCGGCGTGCCGAGCACGTCTTTCGCGCCGGTCAGCGAACTCTTTCCTGGAGGCGCGCCCACAATCTTGGCGATCCCGAAGCCGGCGACTTTGACGCGGCCCTTTTTGTCGAGCAGAATGTTCTCCGGCTTGATGTCGCGATGGACGACCCCTTCGTTGTGCGCGAACTGCAGGGCCTCGCAGATCTGGGAAACGTTCTCGCGTGCCTGGGCCGCCGTGAGCCGTCCGGCCTGTTCGACCTGCCGTAGATTCGGGCCGTCCACGAACTCCATCACCAGGTACCGCTGGTCCCCCACCTGGCCGAAATCATGCACGGCCACGATGTGCGGATGGTTCAGTCGCGCCAGCGCACGGGCCTCGCGATTGAACCGCTCCGCAACGCCGGCATCGCCCGCCGCCCCGGGTGGGAGAATCTTCAGGACCACCAACCGGTCCAGGGCCGCTTGACGAGCCTAGTACACCGCCCCCATCCCGCCCTTGCCGATGAGTTCGATGATCTCAAGCTGGGGAAAGAGTTTTCGGATCTGCTCGACCGGCGGTGGCACAACGCCGGATGCCTTGCCAGGATCGCCGGGTTCGGTTCCGGTGTTGAAGCCGGACTTGATCAAGCACTCCGGGCAGAGGCCCAGCGGGACGTTGGGCGGGAACGTCTTGTGGCAACTCGGGCACACTCGCTTCGTTTCCATAAACGAGGTCGTTTCACCCATCACTTAGGAATGTGGGGAGGTTGTGGGATCGGGAAGGGGAATTCAAGCCAGAGACCGGGCCGAAACCGGCCGGAATCTTGCCCAGTGAGGGCCAGGAGGTGCTGCAGGCGGCCTCGACGGGCTTGCCGGGCGCGGCCGAACAGACCCGAAGGCGCCTATCAGGCCCGGGCAACGTTCCGGGGACCGTTGGAGGGCGCGCCGGCTCGCTGGGCGGACCGCACCCTGCAACGCGGTGCGATCCTCCCCACCGGATTCTCCCCAGACCGGGCCTCAGCCCTCGACCGCGACGGCCGTCGACGGCGGGGATCGAGCCGATGGTTCTTCCCAGAGCCGGCAGTGGCGGAGAATCTTCTCGATCACCTCGGTCTGATGCCGCTCCAGAACAGGCTGGAGGCTGGAGACTGCAGGCTGTAGGCTCCGAGCAGCCAAGCCACGCATTTCTTGATCGCGGCCTTTGCCGGCAACCTCCGGTCTATAGCCTGCAGCCTGATCCGGGCCTCGCGCGCCGTCGGCGAGCGAGCCGGGATGGGAGCCCCAGCGCTGGCCGGCACTGGCCGTTGCGTCCGCTGGCCGCGCGTCTTGCCTGCCTGCCGAAGCCTCGGCGCCGGCAGGTTCGAGTACCACCCATAGTAGCGGATGAGATGCTCGCCGGGATCGGGAATGTGCTGCGTCACTTCCGCCAGGGATTCCATGGGGTCGAAGACCTGGCAATTGCGGGATGGCCCGGCCAGCAGTTCCTCGTCCCCGGGTTCCGGGAAGCGGCCCACCGCATGATGCTCGGTCTTGTCGATCACTTTGCCCGCGTCGGTGACCTCGACTTGTCCCGACGTAGCCCGCTCAGGGCGAAGGCGGATCATGCGGGTCTGGCTGAAGGGGCAGCGCAAAAAGTATTGGATGAGCCGCTGAATCCCCTCCTGATCGCCCGCCTCCAAGCGGCCGCTTTGGTCTACGCTGGCAAAGAGACGGCAGGCTGTAGATTCATGCCCGTTAGGAGGACCCTCGTGGTGGGGGGGCTCCAGCCTACGGCCTGCAGTCTACAGCCTGCTGTCGATCGGTCGCCAGAAACCGTAGCGGTCCTGGTAGCGCTCCTCGTAGACCGCCTCGAATTGAGGAAAGAAGCGCTCGACCAGCTTGTAGAATGGCGACGCTTGCGGGTGCCGGGGACGACCTGCCTGCCGGCAGGCAGGTAGACGCCGCCGGCCTCCCTGGAACCACAGGCCACGACCAACCTCCTCGTGGAGGCACGCTACGAACCTCAATGGACTCGATCAGGCTTCGACACGGTCAGGCAGCCGCGTTCCCTCGCCTCCCTTTGCCGTGCACGCGGGCCGCCCGCCCTGACGCGTTGGCGTCACCCGGCCACCCCGCTCTTGCATCCTCGGACGGGAGGAGGGTAATTGGGCGGATGCGCGGCGTGTCGCTTTCCCGGACGCTCGACCCGCCCAGGGGTCGCCTGGCGTCCGTGCTGGTGGCCAGCCTGGTGGCGGCAGCCGGGCGGCTCGTGGGACAGTCCCCGTCCGAGCCGGCCGAATGGATCGTCAGCCAGTGGCTGACCGACCAGGGCCTGCCGCACCACTCCGTCCGCGCCCTTCGGCAAACGCGCGAGGGTTACCTCTGGGTGGGCACCGACCACGGCCTGGCTCGCTTCGACGGGGTTCGCTTCACCACTTACCGCGCGCTGGAGACGCGCGGGTTGCAGGACAGCCGCATTCGCTGCCTGCACGAGGATGGCGCGGGCGCGCTTTGGATCGGCACCGCGGAGGGCGGACTAACCCGCTACCAGGAGGGAAGCTTTCTGGCGTTCACGACCCGCGAAGGGCTTTCGTCGGACACCGTGCTGGGCCTGGCGTCCGGCGAGGGCAACACCTTGTGGGTGGGAACGGCCTCGGGGTTGAACCTCTGCGACCAAGGCCGTTTCACCACGTTCTTCCGCATCGACGGGCTGCCTGATGACCGGGTCGAGGCGCTCGGTCCCTTGCGAAACGGCGGTCTGCTCCTGGCCACCCGTCACGGGCTCAGCCTCTTCCGGTCCGGCAAGTTCAGCCCGTTCCCGGCCGTCCCCGGCCGTCCCCGCACCGATGTGCGGCTTCTGCTCGAAGACACCCGGGGCCGGCTCTGGATGGGAGCGGAGTCGGGATATGGGTGCGTGCAGGGTGGCCAGGTGCTGGCGGGGGCGGGGCTGGGGGCGTCGCCTGCCCCGCCGGTGCTGGCGTTGATCGAGCGCGCCAACGGCGAGGTCTGGTGCGGCACCCCCGGGGGGATCCTGACGCTGGGAACGAACGCCGCGCCGGATCGCCCCCCGACCTGGGTGTGGCGTTCGCGTCAGCCGGTCACGTCCCTGTGCGAAGATCGGGAGGGGAATGTCTGGGCCGGCACGGCGGGCGACGGGCTGTTCCGTCTGTCTCGCCGCCTGCTTTACTGGCTGCCGCTTCCGGACGGGGCTGGGGCCGCGGAGGTGGTGGCGGTGGACGAGGGGCCGGAGGGGGAGCTGTGGATGGCGGCGGGCGCCGGGGGGGTCTTGCGCTGGCGGGACGGCCGGTTCGCTCGCCTGCAGGATCCGCGGCTTCCGGCGGGGGTGGTTGCCCGCAGCGTGTGCCGATCCGCCGACGGGAGCGTGTGGATCGGGACGCAGGGCGACGGCCTCTACCGGTGGCGGGAGGATGGGCTCACGCAATACGGTCCGCGCGACGGGATTTCGGACAGTGCGGTGGAGGCGCTGCACGCCGACGCGCTGGGCGGAGTATGGTTGGGGACGCGCAACGGCGGGCTCAATCACTGGCTGCAGGGGCGGGTCCGCCGGTTCAACACGCCCTGGGGCTACTCGGGCAACTATGCGCATGTGCTGGCCCAGGACGCCGAGGGTTCGCTTTGGATTGGCACGACCGGGGACGGTCTTTTTCGGCTGAGCCAGGGTCGTTTTGAGCGGTATACCGAGACCAACGGATTGCCGCACGCCTCCATTCACGCCCTGGCGGTGGACGAGGAAGGGGTGGTCTGGGTGGGCACGGCGGGAGGGTTGGGTCGGTTCGCGCAGGGGCGTTTGACCTCCTTTACGGCGCGGCAAGGTCTCCCGGAGGAGGCCATCACTCAATTGCAGGCCGGGCCGGATGCCTCGCTGTGGATGGGATCGCTGCGCGGTCTCCTTCGCCTCAGCCGCCGGCAGGCTCGGGATTGTGCGGAGGGCCGGGCGCGGCACCTGGAGGTGGTGCCGTACGGCAAAGCGGACGGCCTGACGGACTTGCCGTGCGTCCCCGGCGCTCGCGTCCACGCCAGCGCCACGCCCTCCGGACGACTTTGGTTTCCCACGGTCCGCGGGCTGGCCTGGCTCGAGAGCCGACGTTTTGCCGCCAACCCGCTCCCCCCTCCCGTGGTCCTCGAACAGGCCCTGGTCGAGAATGAACCGGTCCCGTTCGCGCACGGCATCCGGGTCGCCGCCGGCCGGGAGAACTTCCAACTCCAGTTCACGGCCCTGAGCCTGACGGCGCCCGAAAAGGTGCGCTTTCGCTACTTGCTCGAAGGCTTCGACCGCGAGTGGAACGAGGTCGGCAGCAGCCGGACGGCCCGCTACACCCAGGTCCCCCCAGGCCGCTACCGCTTTCGCGTGCAAGCCTGCAACAACGACGCTCTCTGGAACATGGCGGGGGCCGGCGTCGCCGTGACCGTGCTGCCGTTCTGGTGGCAGACCGCCTGGTTCAAATGGGCTGCCCTGGCCGGGACCACGGGCGCAGGCCTGGGCCTTTACCAGTTGCGCCGCGCGCGCCGACGCGAAATCGAACGCCTCCGGGTGCGCATCGCCGGCGACCTGCACGACGAGGTGGGTTCGAGTCTCTGGAGCATCACTCTGCTCAGCAAGATGCTCCAGGAACACGGCCACGTGGGCGCCGAAGAACGGCGCGACTTGGCCGAAATCCACCGCATTGCCGTCCATACCTCCAACTCCGTGCGTGACATCGTCTGGCTCATCAACCCCGCCTACGACACGGTCCAGGACCTCGTCCTGCGGATGAAGGACTTTGCCGCCACCGCCCTGCGCGGCGTGGAATGTCACCTGACCTCCGAGCGGGCCGAACTGTCCCGGCGCCTCTCGCTGGACTTCCGCCAGAACGTGTTTCTGCTCTATAAAGAGGCCGTGAGCAACGTCGCCAAACACGCCCGCGCCACCCGCGTCGACGTCGAACTCGAGGAAGCGGCGGGGGCCTGGCGCCTCCGCATCCGCGACGACGGCGTCGGCTTCAACCCCGCCCTCCCTGCCCCCGGACACGGGCTCAAGAGCCTCCGGGCGCGGGCGGCCCGCCTGGGCGGAGATCTCGCAGTGCACAGCCAGCCAGGCACCGGCACCACCGTCATCTTCACCGCCCCCATCCCGGGATCACGCCCCAAGCCGCCCCGCCGCCCCCAAGCCGCCGCATGAAGACCGCTCCCCCCGCCCAACCCACCACCGTCTGGCTGGTCGAAGACCACGACGACTGCCGCCGAATGGTCGCCCGCGTCATCAACCACGCCCCCGCCCTGCGCTGTCCCCAGGCCTTCGCCAACTGCGAAGACACCCTGTCCGCCCTCGCGCGCGAACCCGCTCCCGACGTGCTCCTCCTCGACCTCGGCCTCCCCGGCATGGACGGCATCGAGGGCATCAAGGCCATCAAACGCCTCGCCCCGTCCACCCATGTCATCATGCTGACCGTGTTCGACGATCACGAGAAGGTGTTCGCCGCCATCTGCGCCGGAGCCTCCGGCTACCTGCTCAAGACCGATGACGGCGAGGCCATCACGCGCGCCATCCAGGAGGTCCTCCAGGGTGGCGCCCCCATGAACCCGCGCGTGGCCCGCCTCGTGCTCGGCATGTTCACCCGCCTGGCCGCGCCGGCCCACCGAGACTACGGCCTCTCGCCCCGGGAGACCGAGATCCTCGACCTCATGGTGAAGGGCCTCATCAAGAAGGAAATCGCCGACCGCTTAGGACTCAGCTTCCACACCGTGGATAACCACCTGCGGAGCATCTACGGGAAACTCCAAGTCCACACGTGCAGCGGCGCCGTGGCCAAGGCCCTCCAAGAACGCCTGTTCTGACCCGTGCGCCCCTCCGCCCTATCCCCGCGGCCCCACCTCCCCCCCGCCGCCACCGGCCTCCGCATCGTCCTGGTCGCCCTCGCCCTCGCGGCCACCGGCTGCCCGCACCCCCCCGATTCCCAGCCCCGCGCCATCACCACGCTCCACATGTCCGGCATCTACGCCGAGGCGGCCGCGACCCTGGCCGCCGAGTTCGCCCGCGAAACCGGCATCCAGGTCAAGGTGGTGGCCGCTCCCTACCTCAGCCTCCGCGAGAAGGAACTCACCGACCTCATCAACCGCACCGGCCAGTTCGATGTCGTCCAGGTCGCGCATCAGTGGGAAGGCGAAATCCTGCCCCTCCTCCGGCCCCTCGATGACCGCATCGCCGCCCGTGGCCTGAAGCCAGGCGATTTCATCCCGGCGGTCCGGCAACATTGCGGGGAATGGGAAGGGGTTTCTTACGGCCTGCCGATGGCCTGCGATGTCATCACCCTGCTTTATCGCACGGACGTCTTCGCCGCGCGGGCCGCCGAGTTCGCCCAGCGGACCGGTCGCGCCCTGGGCCCGCCGCGGACCTGGGACGAGTACCTGGAGTTGGCCCGCTTCCTGAACACCGAGTCGATTTACGGGAACGTGATCATGGGCCTCAAGGAGCACAATTTTACCGTGTGGTCAGGGATCCTCGAGGGGTTGGGCGGGCGCCTGGTCGATCCCCAGTGGCGACCCGTGTTGAACTCGGAGGCGGGGGTGAAGAGCCTGACCACGTTCGTCGAGATGTTCCAATACGCGCCCCCGGGCTCCTGGAATTTCAGCACCGCCGAGGCCAATGCCTTGTTCCTGCAAGGGAAAGGGGCGATGTACCTCACCTGGCCCAGCCTGATCTGGGCCCAACTCAAGGACACCAATGTCTGCAGAATCACTGGCAAAATCGGCGCCGCCGTCATCCCGGGCGGACGTCCCCAGTTGAGCGCGTGGTCTCTCGGCATCAGCCGGTCCTGCCCCGACCCCGACGCCGCCTTCCAGTGGATCGAGTTCTTGGTCAACGCCGCCAATAGCCGGCGCCTCTTCCTCCACTACGGCAAGGGTTCCCCCCGCCTGGCCACCTACCTCGACCCCGAATGCCAGGGAGCCGTTTTCTACTTGGATGCGGTCTTGGCCGGACTCTCCCACTCCCAAGCCCGCTTTCGCATCCCCCCCTCGCAGGAACTCTGCGATTACCTCGACAACCAAATCGCCGAGGCCCTGCGCGGCCGCACCTCCCCGCAGGACGCCCTCGACCGCACCGCCCACCGCTGGCGCGAGGTCCTCACCGAAACCGGCTTCTTGCGCGACTCACTGCTGCCCCCATCCGGTCGAGGCGCCGTCCGTCCGCGCCCGTAGCATCGCCGCGAGCCGCTCCCCGCAATACCACTGCATGCGGGGCAAGTGAAACGGACCTTTCCACAGGTTGCCCTTCAAGCGCGTGGCCACCGTGCCGTCCCGATGCAAATACCCAAACCACTCCCCATGCACCGGGTCCGGAAAATGCCCATACGCCCAGTCATGCACCGCCCCATGCCACCGCGCGTAGCGCGGATCCCCGGTCAGCTCCCACGCCAGCAAACACGCGATGATCGCCTCGTTGTGCGGCCACCAGAACTTCATGTCGTGCCAATACTCCGTGCACGGCAGCCCCTTCGCGTCCCGATAGTAGAGCAGCCCCCCATGCTCCCCATCCCACCCCGCCGCGAACGACCAATCCACGACCGTGCGCCCCAACCGCAGCAGGCGCGCATCCCGCTGACGCAGCCGCGCCTCCTCCAGGATGAACCAGCCCACCTCGAGGGCGTGCCCCGGACAGAGCATCCGCCCTTCAAACGTGTCCAGGAACTGGCCCTCGGGTCCGACCGTCTCGAGGACACACCGCAACTCCGGCTTCAGGAAGTCGCGCTCGATCTCGGCGATGGTCTCATCGATCGTCGCGGTCAGGAGCGGATCGTCCACCGCCGGGCGCAGCTCCTGGGCCGCCACGATCAGGCACATGGGCATGGAGAGGCCTTTCTGAGGGCGGGTGGCCGGATCGGTCTTGGGCGGCAGCAACCCCGGCGTCCGATGGTAGCGAAGGATGAGCTTGAACAGGGCGAGCGCCCGTTCCGCATACTGCCCGTCACCCGACGCCCGGGCATACGCGGCCATCGCCATGGTGGCAAACACCTCCGAGTAAAGATACCGCCGCTTCCGCAGCGGCTTCCCCTCCCGGGTGGTCGAGAAGAACATCCGGCCATCCACGTCGAAGCAATGGCGGTCGATGAAGTCCAGGCCGTGGCGCGCCCACTCGAGCCACTCCGGCCGCCGCTCCACCGTCCGATACAGCGTCGACAATAACCAGGCAAAGCGCCCCTGAAACCACACCGGCTTGTCCGGGTGGAGCAGGGTCCCATCCTCATCGAACGACGTCAGGTAGCCGCCATGCTCGCGGTCGATGGCCCGCGGGATCCAAAACGGCAGGGTGTCCTGGAGGAGACCCTCGCGATAGACACGCCACAAAGGTTCGAGCGTCGAGGGGGCCAGCAAGGTGGGCGGTGTCATAGGGCTATGAGTTCATGGGCCGGTGCGCTCAGGAGACGCCGGGTTCACCATCACTTCGTCCACGAACAGCCAGGCCTGCTCGCCCGCGGCGGGCCGATCCTCCGGAATGACCTGGAGGTTGGCGGCCCGGATCTCGAGGTAGCGCGCCTGGAGGTTCAACCCCTCGAGGCGGAGGCTCTCCTTGATCGGGCCGGCCTGGTCCCCCGCTCGCGCAACCACCGTGCCCGCGGGCCGGAGCGCCTCCGGGCGATCGCCGGCCAGGAACTCGACGCGGACCGGCCGATAGATGCCCCATGCCACCTGGTGGAGACAACTGACCTCGAGCACACGGATGAGCGTCGATTGGCCAAGGTCGATCCTCGCCGTCAGGTCGATCCCGTGAAATCCAAGCCAAGCCCCGTCCTTGCAGTCGGTGGAGGCGAGCAGGCCGTCGGTCAGGCTGGCCGCGCCGTCGCCCGGGTAGGCGGCCGAGGGCCGGGTGAGGAGGGTAGCCGTCTTGCCGAGGGCCTCGTGCGGCCGCCGGGCGGTGGCCCCCAGCGCCAGGGTGTCGTCGGGGATCATCGCCGGCCGGAGCCTGGCGACGTGACGGGCTATCTGGCTGCGGGCGGTAAGGTCCCAAAGGCAAGTATTCATCTGGCGCAGGGCCAACACGCCCGTGATCCAGCTCTGCGTCCAACCGCTCTCGATGCACCACGCGCCCCAGCCCGCATCCGTGCTCGAGGCCCAATACTCCCAACGCCGGAAATCGAAGGCGCGGAACCAACCTCCGTCCAGCTCGGGGTGATCCTCGCTCCGAATCTGCACGCGGCAGAGGAAGCGGGTCAGCCGCTCCTCGGCCTCCCGGTAACGGGGGTCGCCGGTGGCGGCGGCGGCTTCGTGGAGTGCCAGGAGGGCGAAGTTGCAGGTGTAGAGCAGGTCGCTGGCCGCGTCGTCGTTGGATTGGATCAGGGGGGCTTCCGCCGTGCCATAGGCCTCGTTCGAAGCCGGGGGCGGACATCCGCCCTGGCCCGGCGGGCCGATCTGTTCGCGGAGGGCGCCGCCAGCATCCTGTCCGGCGAGGAGGTCCCCGGCCATGCGTCGCAGCCAGGCGCGGTGCTCCGGCGTGTCGGCCACCCGCACCAGCCAGGCCAGGGCCAACAGCATCTTCGCGCGCTCCTGCTGGATGCCGTTCGTCCACGCCCAGCGCTCGGGATACGCCTCCATCGTCTTGCGGATCGCGAGGCGGGCCCGCTCGAGGAACAGGGCGAAGCCGGTGTGCCGATACGCCCACAGATAGCAGGCCCACATGGTGGCCTGGTAGTGAGGCGAATAACTCACGTTGCCCTGGCGGAAATAGTGTTGCCAGCCCGCCGCCTCCAGGGGGCCCTGATCGAGGCGGTCCGGCTGAAAACCGAACCGGCCGCTGATCCGCAAATTCGCCAGCAGGCCTTGCAGGAGTCGTTCGTCGTAGCGATCGGTGTCGAGGGCAGCGGCGGCAAGCATCATGCCCAGCATCGACCGCGCATTGTCGTCCCCGTAATACACCGCGAAGCCATCCATCGAGCCGGGACCGCAATACTGCGGCGTGTCGTTCCATCCAAACAGCCCGTAGGCCGGATGCTGAGGATCGGCCCGATCGCCCAGGGACATCTGCGAGCGAAAGTAGAGCCAGTCACCGATGTTCCCGGCCGTCTTCAGCCAGGCCGCGTTCGAGCGAACGATCCCCGCCAGGGCCATCGCCCCCGCGATCTCACCGTTGCAGTCGTTGCGGCGCCACCATCGGACCGGTTGGGTGCCGTCCGCGAAGATCTTGGCGTCAAACCCCTCCAACACCCCCAACGAGCCATCCCCGGGCGGGGTGCTTAACTCCGGCCCGCGGGCGATGCGATGCCCGTAGGGCCAGTCCAGCCGCACATCGGGGTTGGCGCTGGCCGGATCGGGGCCGTTGGCCGGCCGGTCGTAGCGGGGCAGGGCCGAGGGATGCAGCACCATGCGCGACGTAAAATACCAGTCGATGCCCCGCTGGAGGGCTTGCGGCTCGGCCTCGGCCGGCAGCGGCTCCGCCGCGCCGTAACTCGGCCGCACCGTGGGTTGCCAACTCAACGCCCTGGGCTCCCGGTGGGGCTGGAGCCAGGTGAACACGTAATCCCAGATGCGGTGCCAGGCCTCCGCCGGCGCATAACGCCCGGTCAGGAAATGACTCAACTTCGTCGTCGCGATGAGCACGTGGCCGCCGCGCTCGGCGGTGGGGAGTTCGCAGAGGATCGGGAAGGACTCCCGGGCCAGGCCGAATACGGCCGTGTCGAAGCCGGCCACGCGCCCGATGACCAGGTGGGGATGCTCCACGCGCACCGGCACGAAGTGGCAATCGTGAATGGCCAGGATCCGCAGTCGGGCCAGGCTGGGGGAGAAGACATCGGAGGCCACGACCGCTCGTTCCCACTGGGTTCCCCGGGGCGCCCCCACGGCCAACCCGGGCAGCCACGACGGGTACTCCACATACAGTCGCAGCCGTTTCCGGGCGGCCTGGTCGAACAGCGCCGCCTCGAGGGCGGTGGTCGCCGCCGGGTAGCCATCCGCCAGGAGCAGCACACCGCCTCCCGGCGGGGCCGCCTCGACGGCGGCAGCGGGATGGTCGAACCGTTGCGCCGGCCACCCGCTGGCGGTCACCACGCGCAGGAGATCGTTGTCCGGGGAACACGCGAAATGCAGCGGAGCGGCCGTGGCAGACGCAAGGTGGACCAGCAAATACACGGTCAGCGCCAAGGTCCAGGCCCTTGGCCCCGCGACCGGAACGCGGAGCCGGCGGTCTGCTCCCCGGTCTGGCGCGCGGAACCTGGAACCCTGCGGGACGCGGTCAATCAGTCGCTTCATAGCGGTTTGCCTTTGCTCTGCCTCCGTGTTCGATCTCTTCCAAGCGGCGTCCCCTCGTTTCCGGGACCAGTCGCCAGAAAAAGAGCGTTCCCACGAGGCCAATGATCGCAAAACTGAAGAAGCCGGTGTGCATGCCGAACCGATCCACATACCACGGAAAGAGGAACGCGCTGACCATGTTGGTGCCCCAGTTCATGAACGTGGCCGCCGACATGCCCCGGCCCCGAACGCGGGTGGGAAACATCTCCGGAGTCAAAACCCAGATGACCGCGCAGATCGACACGGCGACCGCCGCCATGTAGACGCCCAAGACCGCGGCGACCCAGCGACCCGCCGCCGCCTCGCTCGCGAAGAGAACCGCCGCCGTCGCCTGGGACACCACCACCGCCGCCATGCCCCCAATCAGCAAAGGACGCCGGCCCCAATGGTCGATCCGCCACAGCGCCAACAGCGTGGCCAGCAGATTGATCAGGCCGAACCCGACCTGGAATTGCAGCGCGCTCCCCAACTTGAACCCCGCCTCCTCCAAAATCGTCGGGCCGTAGTAAACGACGATGTTCACCCCGGTCAGTTGCCCAAACACCGATAGCCCGACGGCCACCACCAACCCCCGACGCAAACCCGGCCGGAACAACTCGCGGAATGACCCGCCCTCCGCGCCCGCCTCCCCCCGAATCCCGGCCATCTCCCGGCCCGCCTCCTCCGGCCCCCCCACCCGGACCAGCAGGTCGAACGCACGGGCCCCCTGACCGTTCTTGGCCAGCCAACGCGGGCTTTCCGGGGCCAGCAGCAGCAGCAGCAAAAAGCCCGCACACGGAACCAGCTCCGCGCCAAACATCCCCCGCCACACCTCCGCAACCAGAATCCAGTGGAGCGGCCCGCGCCCGCCGAACGCCGCGGGCGAACCCTCCGCAAACCGCAGCACGCACCAGTTCGAGAAGTAAGCCGCCAAAATCCCCAGCACAATCGACAGTTGATAGGTGGCCACCAGCCGCCCCCGCCAGCGCGAGGGCGCAAACTCGGAGATGTAAAGCGGCGCCGCCACCGACGCCATCCCCACCCCCACGCCCCCCAGAATCCGCGCCCCAATCAGGATCCCGAACGTCGCCGGAATCGCGGAGTAAAGCGCCGAGATGAAGAACAACGCCCCAGCCAACACCAGCACCGGCTTCCGACCGAAACGGTCGCTCAACCAACCCGCCCCTCCCGCTCCCAGGATGCACCCCACTAAGGCCGAACTGCCGAACCAACCCGTCTCGAACTTGGTCAGCCCAAACTGCTGCTCCACCAACCCGAACGTCCCCGAAATCACCGCCGTGTCGAAACCGAACAGCAGACCCCCCATCGACGCCACCAGGCATACCCCCGCCAAGTAAAGGCGACGGCCGCCCGGCGCGGCTGCGGCCGGGGCGCTCATGGCCGCACGCCCCCCCGCCCGCGCGCCTCAGCCAACCACGGCTGCCCTCGCCCATCCGCCCACCCGGGCCCAGCCCATACCCTCGTCGTCATCACAGCCCATCGCCCATCGCTCACCCTGCGGCTCCCCCTCCTCCCGCCCAGCACCCGCCGGCGATCGCCCCCCGATCCTTCCAGGTCGCTCGGGAACATGGCCATCCTACCCAGGGGCCACGCGCGTCGCTATGACGCGATCGCGTCATGACCCCGCGGGAGCACCCCGCGGTTTCGTCGGAACCACCCCCGGCTCCACCGCCACCACCACCTTCAACGCGTCCGGGGAGGACCGCGAGGCCAAGGCCACCGCGTCCGCCGTCCCCGCAAGCGGAAAGCAATGGGTCACCAATTGCCGCACGTCCAGACGGCGCCCGAACACCAGCCGGGCAACTTCCTCCTGCAAGGTGATGTCCGAGGAGTAGCTCCCGATGAGATCCTTCTCGTCGACGCACACCGAGGCCAGATCCAACTCGCACCCCGCTCCCCGCCGGGTGTGGGCAAACAGGAGCACCTGACCCCCGCCGCGCACCCAGCCAAACGCCCGCCGCACCGCCTCGTCCGCAGGCGCGGCCACGACCACCGCATCCAACCCTCGCCCCCGCGTCCAGCGTTCCATCGCCGCTTCGAAATCCGCCCGATCTGCTCGCCAGCCCACCTGGGCGCCAAACCGGCGCGCTCGCTCCAAACGCTCCTCCAGCACGTCCGACCCCGCCACCCGCACCCCTTGATCCGCCAATAAGCGGTCGAACATCAGCCCAATCGGCCCTTGCCCCACGACCAGCACCCGATCCCCGGGCCGGACCTTCAGCCGCCGCACCGCCTTCAACACCGTGTTCACCGGTTCGAGCATCGAGCCTTCCACGAAGGAGCCACCCGGCGGAATGCGCACTACCCCGGGCAGCACGAAGGCCATGACCCGAACATACTCGGCGTAACCTCCCCCGGCGGGCGTGAACCCGGCGGTAATCCCCGTCCGCTTGTAGCCCGCACACTGAGCGAAAGCCTCTCTCCGGCATGCGTGGCAATCCATGCAGGGAACATGGTGATGCAATCCCACCCGCTCTCCCACCCGGAACCCTCGCACCCGCGACCCAACCTGAACGATCGTCCCGGCCGTCTCGTGACCGAACACCCGCGGGGGCGCCACCGTTCCATGCTGGATCTTCTTGATGTCGGTCGGGCACACCCCGCAAGCCGCGACCCGCACCAGCAGTTCGTCCGCCCGGATTCGCGGGACCGGGATCGTTTCCAACCGCAGATCGTTCCTGCCGTGATAGACCACGGCCCGCATGAGCTTGGGGATCGCGCCAGGCACCCGCTGGTTCTAGCCGCGCGCCCACCCAGGCAGCAATTCCCATTTTGCGAACCGCCATCAACCTGCCACCCGGAACCTGTCACCCTGCGAACCACCCGGAACCTGTCACCCTGCGAACCGCCCGGAACCTGTCACCCTGTGCGAACCGCCCGGAACCTGTCACCCTGACACCCTATGCCGAGGCCGGCCGCTGCGAACCTGTCACCATATCGCGCTTGCCTTCCGGGCGCGTTCGCCCGACAACCATGACGATTGGATGGAAGCGCCGGTTCGACCCGGTGCTCCTCCGGGTGACCTATGAAGCTACCTCCTCCCTTCCGCCCAGCCCCCCTCCCCACCGCCACCCGCACGGGCCCACCCCCGCCGCATCCCTCCCCCGCCCCGCCCCGTCCGCCCCTCCGGACCACGCTGAGGACGTGGCTGCTCGGCCTCCTGGCTGGGGGGTTGGCCACCACCGCCACCGAAGCCGGCGGCCTCGCGGACCTCGCTCAACCCCAGGAAGGCCGATCACGCCGCGCCACCTCCACCATGCGGATCGGCGAAGTCCGCCGCGGGGGCGCCGAACTCAAGCTGGATCCCCGAGCCGAACCGCGCGGGGATCGCGAAGAACAGAGCAACTTCGACAATTACCGGATCGCCCCCGCGCAAACCCACGTTCTCCTGGAGGAACAGGGCCCGGGCGTGATCACCCATCTCTGGATCACGTTCCTCGGACCGGAACCGCAGGCGTGGGCCAAACAGGGCTCCGCCAACCACCAGGAAATGCTCCTGCGCATGTACTGGGACGGCCAGGAGCGACCCGCGGTCGAGGCGCCCTTGGGGGATTTCTTCGCCAACTGCTTCGGCCGCCGCAGCGAGGTCGTCAGCCTGCCCGTAGTGGTCGAGGACGCCGACTCCTACAACTGCTTTTGGCCCATGCCCTTCCGGAAATCGGCGCGCATCGAAATCGAAAACCAGAGCGAGAAGCCGATCAGCCTCCTCTACTACAACATCGACTGGATCCAGAAGGAACAAATCCCGGAGAACACCCCCTACTTCTACGCCCAATACCGCCAGGAATACCCCGTCGCCCCCGGCCGCGACTACGTCGTGCTCGAGACCCAGGGCAAGGGACACTACGTGGGAACCGTCCTCGCCGTCCGCAGCCGCAGCCCCTCCTGGTTCGGCGAGGGCGACGAGAAAATCTACCTCGACGGAGAAGCCAAACCGTCCATCTGGGGGACCGGCACCGAGGACTACTTCCTCTCCGCCTGGGGGCTCAAGACCACCAGCACACCCTACTTCGGGGTCCCCTATTTCGACCAGTGGGGCATCGTCGGCGGCCACACCAGCGCCTACCGCTGGCACATCCAGGATCCTCTGGTCTTCAACACCGGGATCAAGGTGACGCTCGAACACTTTGGCTGGATCGCCCCCGACGAGAACCCGGACTACCGCGCCATGAGCTGGAACGAGCGCGAGGACGACTTCGCCAGCGTGGCGTTCTGGTATCAAACGGGCACGCCCACCTTCGCCGCCCGGGCACCCCACGCTCGCGAACGCGCACTGCCCAGCCTCGAACGCGTCGTCGCCTTCGCCCGCGACTTCCAGGGAGCGACGCACCACGGGATCGGCGAGACCGTCGCCCAAACGCTCGAGTTCTATGAAGGCCCCCAACTCCTCTACAAGCCGGCCCGGGCCGAAGGCGCCTGGCTGGCCATCCCTATCGAGGTGAAACGGAAGGAACCCCTCCGGCTCCTCCTCAACGCCACCACCTCCTACGACTTCGGCCGTTACCAGGCTTCCCTCGACGGAGTGAAGCTGGGCCCCCCCCTCGACTTCTACAGCGCCAAGACCAGTCAGCGGGAGTTCCACCTGCTCGACTTCTGGCCCGAGCCCGGCACCTACACCCTGCGCCTCGACTGCACCGGACAGAACCCCGCCTCCCAAGGCTGCTACCTCGGACTGGAATCCGTCCGCCTCCGCGAACGCCGTCCCCGCGTCGCCACCCTCGGCCACGACCAGACCAAGGATTGGCGCACCGACCCGAAACTCTACGACTAACGAGCACGGGAACCGGCTTGTCTCCTGGCTTGGCCTGTCCCTATAGTCGCCCCATGCCTGAGATTGCGAAGTTCGTCGAGCGGGGCGCGGCCCAGATTACGCCTCGGGTCCTCTCCCGAGTGCACAAGATGCTCCCCATGCTCAAACTGGAGTTCGCGCAGCTCCAAGCCCCCGCCTACCCGCACCTGGTCGAACAGCTCGAGTTCCTGGCCAACGTGGTGGAGGATTTCGCCGACGGCGCCGATCTCGATCTCCCCTTCGTGGCCGTCGCCAACGCCACCTTCGCCCTCGTCTATGCCCATCGCCAAATGGACCTCATCCCAGACAACATCGGCGACTTCGGGCACGCCGACGACTCGGGCGTGGTCCGGGCGGTCCTCATCGCCCACGAACGGGTGTTCGAGAAATACGCCGCGCGTCAGAATGTCTCCTGGGCCAAGGTCACGGTGAAACCGTAGCCTCCCCCGTTCACCACCGCTCGACCGGGCCCTTGGGGACGGGCACGGAGGCGCCGCCGTTGGCGGCGTGGGGATGCATGAACGAGGCCTGCAACGGAGGCGGCCGAAAACGCGGCAGCAACTCGCCGTCCGGCCCCAAAAACCCCGCCCGCCAGCGCATGTAGTCCGCCAGCACTTCCTGAAACTCCGCCCGCGTCGAGATCAGCACCACCCTGCGATTAAACTCGTGGACCGGCCCAAATCGTCGGGCATACCACGGCGCCACCTTGCGGAACATCCGACACCCCAGCGGCTCCCCGAACACCTCGATCATGAGATCCAAATGCCGCGTCATCACCCGCACCCGCTCGGCCAGCGTCGGCTCCGGCAGCACCTCCCCCGTCCGCAAGAAATGGTCGGCGTGCTGGAAAATCCACGGATTGTAAAACGCCCCCCGGCCGATGCTCACCCCCGCGCAGCCCGTGGCCCGGATCATCTGCCCCGCCGCCTCCGGCGTCACCACGTCCCCATTGCCAATCACGGGCAGGCCCGGCACCGCCTCGACCACCGCCCGAATCCCCGCCAGGTTCACCCCGCCGCTAAATCCCTGCTCCCGCGTCCGCCCGTGAACCACCACCCCCGCCACCCCCGCCCCCGCCAGCGCCCGGGCCAACTCCGGCGCCGTCAAATTGTCCGCATCCCAGCCCAGCCGCATCTTGGCCGTGACCGGCACCCGCACCGCCTCCACCATCCCGCGCACGAGCCGCGCGGTCTTCTCCAGCTCCGTCATCATGCTCGCCCCGCCGCCCACGCGACAGACCTTGCGCACCGGGCAACCCATGTTGATGTCCACCGCCTCCACCCCCATCGCCTCCAACGCCTGCGCCGCGTCCCGCATCTCCTCAGGCACCGATCCGAACAACTGCACCGCCAACGGACGGTCCGCCGGACAGGTCTCCACCAACTTCAGCGCCTTGGCCTTCTTCTCCAGCAGCGACCGCGCGTTGACCAGGTCGGTCGTGCAAAGCCCCACCCCCCCCAGTTCCCGCAAGACCCGCCGCATCGGCAGGTTCGTGTAACCCGCCAGCGGCGATAAGAACAGGTTCGTCCGCAACGCCAAACTGCCCAATCGCAACATCACGGCCATCCTGCCCACAATCGCCCGCCAACGCCAGCCAGGCGTTGGCCCAGGCAGCCGTTCTGCCCCTTAACCGTTTGCGCCTCCCCTCTCCCTCTCCCCCTCTCCCCAACCCTCCATCGCTTCGCTTGCAAGGGTTGGGGAGAGGGACGGGGCTGGTTCCTGGGGAAGGCTGGGGTGCGGGGCCAGTTCATGGGTTGTGGCTGCGCCTCACCCCAGGTTGACGGGATCGATGTCCACCACCAACGCCACGTCCTCGGGCAGGGTGAGCTCCGCGGCGCATCGCCCCAATACCCGACTCAACACGCTCATCGCCCCCGTGCGCAGCAGGATCTGATGCCGATAGAAGGTCTCCGCCCGCAGCAGCGGCGCCGGCGCGGGACCGGCCAGGACCAGCCCCCGCAGGGCCGGCGTGGCCGCGGCGGCCTTCCCGACCTCCTTGGCCACATGCTCGGCCGTCAACCGCACTTTGTCCTCGTTCCGCCCCTTGAGGGTGAGCAGCGCCGCCCGCCGGATCGGCGGATAGCCCAACTGCCTGCGGAACTCGATCTCTTGCTCGTAAAAACCCGCGTAGTCGTGCCGGCGCGCATGCTGGATGGCCGCGTGAAAAGGCGTAAACGACTGCACGAACACCTCGCCCTCGATCTCCCCGCGCCCCGCTCGCCCCGCCACCTGCGTCAGCAACTGAAACGTCCGCTCCCCCGCCCGAAAATCCGGCTGATGCAGACTCAGGTCCGCGTGGATGACGCCCACCAGGGTGACGTTCTCGAAATGCAGTCCCTTGGCAATCATCTGCGTCCCCAGGAGGATGTCGATCTTGCCCGTCTTGAAGTCGCCCAGGATCCGCCGGTAATCCTCCTTGCGCTGGAGGGTGTCGGTGTCCATGCGGCGCACACGGGCGCGCGGAAAGAGGTGGCCGAGCACTTCCTCGACCTTCTGGGTGCCCAGGCCGGCAAAGCGGATGGCGGGGTTGCGGCAGGTGGGCTGCGGGCAAAGCTGGGGGGCCTCCTCCTCGTGGCCGCACAAGTGGCAGCGCAGCGTCTGCGGGGCGCGGTGATAGGTGAGGGCCAGGCTGCAGTTCGGACATTCGGCCACGTAGCCGCACTGCGGACACTGCAAGGACGTGGCGTAGCCGCGGCGATTGAGGAAGAGCATCACCTGCTCGCGCCGCTCGAGGCGGGCCTGGATCGCGTCGCGCAGGCGCTGCGAGAAGACCGGCGGCCCCTTCGCCTTCCGCATCTCCCCGCGCATGTCCACCACCCGCACCAGGGGCATCCGCTTGTCGTCGGCGCGCGTGGGCAACTCGAGCAGCCGATACTTGCCCCGCTGGGTGTTGAAGTAGCTCTCCAAGGAAGGCGTGGCGGATCCCAAGACCACGACCGCCCCCTCCATCTGAGCGCGTTTGACCGCCACATCCCGCGCGTGATACCGCGGCGCCTCCTCCTGCTTGTAGGAGTGCTCGTGCTCCTCGTCCACGATCACCAACCCCAACGGTTCCACCGGCGCAAACAGCGCCGACCGCGCCCCAATCACGATCCGCGCCCGCCCCTGCCGGATCTTGTGCCACTCGTCATGCCGCTCTCCCCCGGACAAGTGGCTGTGCAGCACCGCCACCAGCGTCGGGTGGGGACCGCGGCAGAACCGCGCCTTGAACCGTTCGACGGTCTGCGGCGTGAGCGAGATCTCGGGCACGAGCACAATCGCACCGCGGCCTTGCCCAAGGCAGTGGTCAATGGCTTGCAGGTAAACCTCCGTCTTCCCGCTCCCGGTCACGCCATGAAGCAGAAAGGCCCCGGCATGCGCCCGCCCCATCTCCCCCGCCCCCTCCCCCGTCCCCGGCCCCCGCGGCGGGCTCGCCTCCAACGCCTCCTCAATCGCCGCCAGCGCCCTCGCCTGATCCCCATTCAGCGGCAACGGGTCGCTTGGCAAGATCACCTCCCGCGCATAGGGATCCCGCTCAACGATCCGCGGGCCAATCGTGACCAGGTTCTTGTCCTCCAAACGGCGCACGGTCTCCGCGGTCGTGCCCGCCAAACGCACCAGTTCCTGCAACGCCAGTTCCCGCCACTCCTCGATGATGTTCCACACCTCCTCCTGGCGCGGGGTCAACGTGGGCCGCTCGCCCGTCACCGGCAACACCCGCACAAACAACCGCTCGCGCCACCCCTCCTGCTCCCGCCGCACCGACTCCGGCAACACGCTCCGCAGCGCAACCTCCACCGGACAACAGTAGTACTCCGCCAGCCACCGCGCCAAGGCCAGCACCCGCGGCGTCACCAGCGAGCGCGTCCCGATCACCCCCGCGAGCGGCCGCAACCGCGCATGCGGCGACGACTCCAACAGCGCGGTCACGCAGCCCAGGACCTGCCGCGGACCGAACGGCACCTTCACCCGGCTGCCCACCTCGACCTGGTCCGCCCACTCGGCGGGAATCAAATAGTCAAACTCCCGCCCCAGGGCGATCTCCAACGTGACACGGGCAATCATGCCAGCGCGCATTCTTGTGCCGAGCCGCCGCCTTGTCGAGCGGGAGGCCGGGAGGGCCATGCCCCGATCACTATGCCCGGCGCGGCCCGAACGCCGCTCCCGGAACGCCCCGCCCGGTCGCCAATCAGTCCTCGAGCGTGTGCTCCCGCACGAACCGCTCCACCTCCTCGAAGCCCGGGATGGCGGTCGTGCATCCCAGCCGGGTGGCGCTGATCGCCCCGGCCGCGCTCGCCAGACGCAACACGTCCCGCCAGTCCCGCTGCCGGAGCCACCCCGCCACCAACCCCGCCACGAAACAATCCCCACAACCAGACGGATCCACCAACGGCACCCGGTAACCACCCATCTGCACCGTCTGCTGACCGTCATCCGCGTACAGCCCGGCCGCCCCGCGAGTCACAATCACCCGCCGCGCCCCCGCCGCCCGCAACGCCCGGGCCTGGACCCCAGGCTCGTCCGCCCCCGTCAGCCTCCGCGCCTCGTCCTCGTTGGGCACAAACACGTCCACCTCCGGCAGCAGCCGCAGACATCGTCCCACCTCCAACTCCCCATGCTCGGGAATGCACACGTTCAACACCGTGCTGCAACCCCGCGCCCGCGCCTCCCGCAGCATCCGCCGCAGGGCCTCCTCCCGCCAAGACCGCAGCTTCAAGTAACCTCCCACCACCAGGACCCCGCCCTCCGGGATCAGCGCCGCCGACACCCCCTCCCCGGTAAACCGATCCCCCGCCCCCCGTGCGTGCAGGAACCGCCGATCCTCCCCCTCGGCGCGGTAAATCATCGTGCTCGGCGTGGCGGCCCCGGCTTCCCGACGCACCCCGCGCAGATCCAAACCCAGCTTGCTCAACTCCGCCACCAGCAGATCCCCCAGGGCGTCGTCGCCCACGCAGCCGGCGACCCGGACCGGCTCCCCCAGCCGCCGCAGGGCCACCGCGATGTTCAAGGCGTTCCCGCCAGGAAAGAAGCCAATCTCCTCCGTCACCCCCACCTCCCCCGGCCCCGGCAAGCGCGCCACCGGCCGAGCCAGCAGATCGGCCCCCATGTCCCCGACGCACAGCACGCGACAGGCAGACGGATCAGACGCCGAGGATGAGTTCGAGAGCGTGGACATGGAACCTGGCCGGGGCCGAGTTCACCACGCCCGCCCGCCCACGACCAGCGCCAACTTCCTCCCCCCAACCCCCACCCCCCTCGCTCCTGCTCGTAATCGTGCCCCCCACGGTTCAGGGGGGACACCAGTGAACCTGTCACCCTATCGCTCCGCTGATACTTTGAACCTGTCACCCTTTCCGTCGGCCATGCACAATCCACGACGCACGTGCATCCAGGATTGTCCTGGCGCCGTGACGGGGGGCAATGCGGCAAAGCGCCGTGTGATGGTATCTCGAAGGCCAACCGGGGGGCTGTGAATCCGATCGACCGATGTCCGGCCGCTAGACGGAGGCGGTATCCGCGGTTCGTGGGGCAAACCCCCGGGCCCCGGCAACGCGGGTGTACACCAAAAAAAGGGGTATGGA
>CAZVRY010000056.1:21834-30198 GCA_964629545.1 uncultured Verrucomicrobiota bacterium
GGGGCAGTGGGTTTGGTCCACGAACTACGGGCTAAGTCTGGAAGGATTGAAGTCGCGGAGGAACGAGGCGGCGGTGCGCCAGGTGGCGAGGCGTGCGTGCCAAGCGCGCGGGCCGAGGGAGTTCGAGGGTTGGAGTGCTTTTGAGCCAGTGAACCTGTCACCTGTCACCCCCCCCTGCCCCAATCCGCAATCCGCCCACCGCGGCATCGCCATTTCGGCGACTCCACACTATCCTCCGCCCATGAGCATCCGCTGCCTCCTCCCCGTCGCCTTCGCCCTCCTCGCCTTCGCCCCGCACGGTTCGACGTCGGAACCCTCCCGCCTCTGGTTCCAACAGCCGGCCCAACACTTCACCCGCTCCCTCCCGCTCGGCAACGGTCGCCTCGGAGCCATGGTCTTCGGCGGCGTCGACCGCGAGCGCATCGTCCTCAACGAGAGTTCCATGTGGTCGGGATCCCCCCAGGACGCCGACCGGCCCGCCGCCCATGAGGCCCTCCCCGAGATCCGCCAATTGCTCCTCGCCGGGCGCAACGTCGAGGCCGAACGACTGGTCAACGCCCACTTCACCTGCCAGGGACCGGGTTCCGGCCACGGCAGCGGCGCCAATGTCCCGTTTGGCTGCTACCAGGTCCTCGGCCACCTGCGCATCCAGGCCGCCAATGTCACCGATCCCCCCGCCCCGCACTGCTCGAGCCGCCATCGGGCCTACGTGGCGTCAGAGGAAATCACCTCCTCCGCCGACGGCCTGCCCCAGACCAAATGGTGCGTGATCCACGAGAACCGCCCCGTCCAATGGACGCTCGAGGCCGAACGCCCAACCCGCGTCGACCATTACACCTTCACGTCCGCGAACGACGTCCCTGGGCGCGATCCCCAGACCTGGAAGCTGGAAGGGTCCACCGACGGAACCGCGTGGTTCCTGCTCGACGAGCGTCGGGACCAGCCCGTCTTCGCACGCCGTCACGAGACGCGCCGCTACCAGGTCGCCCAACCCGCCCTTGCCCGGCACTTCCGATTCACCTTCCAACCCAACCCCGATGTCACGCACTTCCAACTCGCCGACCTCGCCCTCGCAGGCGTCCCCACGGCCCCCGCGGAGACCTCACCCTCGCCCTCCGGCTACCGGCGCGAACTCGACCTCGCCACCGCCACCGCCCGCGTCGCGTTCGAACAAGACGGTGTCCGCTTCGAACGCCTCCACTTCGTCAGCGCCCCCGACGACGTCTTCGTCACCCGCTTCACGGCCTCCCGTCCCGGCGCCCATCACTTCAGCGTGCGGCTCGACCGTCCCGAGCGGTTCACCACCACCGCCTCCGCCACCAACGAACTGCTGATGACCGGCACCCTCAACGACGGCCGCGGCGGCCAGGGGGTCTCCTACGCCGCCCGCGCCCGCCTCCTCACCCGCGGCGGCACCGTCACCGCCCACCAGGACCGCCTGCTCGTCCACGGCGCCGACGAAGTGCTCCTCCTTGTCGCCGCCGCCACCGACTTCCGCGGATTCGCCGGGCGCGGCCTGACCGACCCGGTGGCGGCCACGCAGCAAGACCTCGAACGCGCCCTCGCCCGCGACGCCGACACCCTCCTCCAGGCCCACCAACAGGACTTCCGCCACTGGTATGATCGCGTCGACCTCGACCTCCCCACCACGGCGAACAGCGCGTTGCCCACCGACCGCCGCCTGGCCGGATTCGCCGCCGGCGCGCCCGACCCCGCCCTGGCCAAACTCTACTTCGATTACGGGCGCTACCTGCTGATCAGCGCCTCGCGTCCCGGCGGCCTCCCCGCCAACCTGCAAGGGATCTGGGCCGAGGAAATCCAAACCCCTTGGAACGGCGACTGGCATCTCGACATCAACGTGCAGATGAACTACTGGCCCGCCGAAGTCTGTAACCTCTCCGAATTCCACGAGCCGCTCCATCGCCTCATCGCCTCCCTCGTCGAACCCGGCCGGCGCACCGCCCGCGCCTACTACAACGCCCGCGGCTGGGTCGCCCACGTCATCACCAACCCCTGGGGCTATACCTCCCCCGGCGAAGCCGCCTCCTGGGGAGCCACCGTCAGCGGCTCCGCCTGGCTCTGCCAGCACCTCTGGGAACACTACGCCTTCACCCTCGACCGCGCTTACCTCGCCCGCGTCTACCCCATCCTCAAAGAATCCGCCCTGTTCTACCTGGATAACCTCGTCGAGGAACCCAAACACGGCTGGCTGGTCACCGGCCCCTCGAACTCCCCGGAAAACGCGTTCCGCTTGCCCGACGGCCGCACCGCCCACGTCTGCCTCGGTCCCACCGTCGACCTGCAGTTGCTGCGCGAACTCTTCGACCGCGCCGCCCGCGCCGCCGAAATCCTCGGCCTCGACGAACCCCTGCAACGCGAGCTGGCGGAGAAACGCGCGCGCCTCGCCCCCAACCAGATCGGCCCCGACGGCCGCCTCCAGGAATGGCTCGAACCTTACCCCGAACCCGAACCCGCCCACCGCCACACCTCCCACCTCTACGGCCTCTACCCAGCCTACGAGATCACCCCCCGCGGCACCCCCGAACTCGCCACCGCCTGCCGCAAGTCCCTCGAGGCCCGCGGCGACCAAGGCACCGGATGGGCCCTCGGCTGGCGCATCAACCTCTGGGCCCGCCTCGGCGACGGCGCCCGCGCCCACCAACTCCTCGCCCGCCTCCTCCGACCCGCTGACACCGGCAATACCTACGACGGCCACGGGGCCGGCTCCTACCCCAACCTCTTCGCCGCCCATCCCCCGTTCCAAATCGACGGCAACTTCGGCGGCACCGCCGGCATCGCCGAAATGCTCCTGCAATCCCATGCCGGCGACATCGACCTGCTCCCCGCCTTGCCCCCCGCCTGGCCTGACGGCGCCGTCCGCGGCTTGCGCGCCCGCGGCGGCTTCACCGTCGACCTCGCCTGGCAACAGGGCGCCGTCACCTCCTACCAGGTCCATTCCGCCTCGCCTCGCCTCGTCACCGTCCGCGTCAACGGCCGCACCGAAACCACCCGCACCACGCCCGCATCCCCCTAGGCCGCATATTTCACACCCGCGTCGAAACAGGAACAGTCTGGCCATCGATCCGACCGCACCCCTCACCCCTTACCCTCTCCCCAACCCCTTGCCGCGGAGCTTCTCAAAGGGGTTGGGGAGAGGGAGACAGGGAGAGGGGACATGCTGGCAGTGAAGTATTCGGGACCACCCGCGAACCTGTCATGCTCGGTGGGGCGTGTGTAGGTTTCCTCTGCCCCGGGGGTGCGCGCGCCGGATCCACGAAACCGAGAAGCGCGCCCTGCACTCTGCAACAGATCAGAGTTGCGCCGGCGGTCCCGAAGCCCTACACCATGCAGGCATCAGCACGCCATGAAACGACGCCATTTTCTCCAAACGACCGCCGTCACCGGAGCCAGCCTCCTGTTCCTGCCGCGCACCCGCGTTTTCGGGGCCGCCGCCGCCGGCAACAAGCTCAACATCGCCCTCATCGGCACCTGGGGCCGGGCTGAAGCACACTTCGATGTCCTGGCCAGCGAAAACGTGGTTGCGCTCTGCGACGTGCATGAGGAACACCTTGCTTTCGGGGCCAAGCGCTTCCCCCAGGCGAAGACCTACGCCGATTGGCGCCAATGCCTCGAACAGAAAGACATCCAGGCCGTGGTTTGTTGCACGCCGGATCATCATCACGCCCACATCGCCAACTGGGCCATGAACCGCGGTCAGCACGTCTACATGGAGAAACCTCTGGCCAACAGCGTCGAGGAGGCCCGCGTGGTCCGCGCTAATTACCTCAAGAACAAGGCCAAGCTCGCCACCCAAGTCGGCACCCAGCGCCACGAGTTCGAAAACTTCAACCGCCTGCGCGAACTCGTCCGCGACGGCGCCATCGGCGAACTCGACCAGGTCTGCGCGTGGGGCGATCGCCAGTTGCCGCGCCCCGGCTACCTGCCCGCAGCCGGCGATCCGCCCAAGCACATCAACTGGGATCTTTGGATCGGCCCGTCCTCCATGCATCCTTACAACCCCGGCTATTTCGCCGGCGGTCCAGGCATGAATTGCCTCTCCTGGAACATGTACTGGGACTTCGGCACCGGCCAGGTCGGCGATATGGGCAGCCACACCATGGACCTCGCCTGGAACGCGCTGGACGCGGATCTGCCCACCACCGCCGAGGCCAAGGGCGACCCGTTCAACCCCGAAGTCAGCCCCGTCAAACTCGAAATGCACTTCCAGATCCCAGCCAATCCCTGGCGACCGGAGTTGCGGCTGTCGTGGTACCAGGGTGGGGCGATGCCTGACAACCCCATCGGCTACTTGGACCTCAAGAAGATCGGCCACGGCGCTATGTTCGAAGGCGCCAAAGGCACCCTCGTCGGAGACTTCACCACCCGCATCCTCCTCCCCCTCCGGCAGGGCGCCGATCTGACTTACTACAAACCCCGCACCAAGGACTCGCTCCTCCCGCCACTCGGCAACTTCCAAAAGGAATGGATCAACGCCTGCAAGGATAGCCTCAAGACCTCCTGCGACTTTGACTACGGCGGCAAAATGATCGAGATGATGATGCTCGGCCTCGTCGCCTATCGCGCGGGCAAGAAAATCCGCTACGACGGCACGCACGGGCGCGTCACCGACGTCGCCGAGGCGAACAACTGGCTCCGCCGCACTTACCGCCCCGGATGGGCGCTCAACGGGTAAAGGCCAGTCCGGGTGAGCCGAGCGAGACGCGGTTCCGCCCCGTCGTGCCCGACGACGTTCCCGGCCTTGCCCGCGTGCGCAAGCGCTGCCAAGGAACCGGTCACCCTGTTTGCTCAATACCCGCGTCCTGCCCCCGCGCCCACCAACGCCTCCTCCCCCTGACCCGCTCCCCCCAACCAACCCTCGCCCAACGCCGCCAGCCGTTGCTCCACTTCCTCGATCACCTCGTCCGGCGTCGAGGTGCCCGCCGTCACCCCGACCGTGTCCCCAGGCCGAAACCACCCAGCCTGAAGATCGTCCGCCCCTTGCACATGATGCACCCGCCCACACTCGGTCCGACACGTCTCCACTAACTCCCGGGTGTTGTTGCTCCGCGCCCCACCCACCACCACCACCACGTCCGCCCGCCGCGCCAGCGCCACCGCGGCCATCTGCCGCAGTTTCGTCGGCTGACACACCGTGTCCGCAAACCGGACCTCCGAGCGCGGAAAACGACGGCGCAGCCTTTCGACCAGCGCCCGCACCCGCTCCAGCGGCTGCGTGGTCTGGGCCGCCACCCCATACCGCGCATGCTCCGCCAGCCCGTCCACGTCCGACTCCGTCAACACCACGTCAAACGCCCCCAAATCCCCGGTCATTCCCCGCACCTCGACGTGATCGCGCAAACCGACGATGACCGGGTGATACCCCTCGGCGGCGAACCGCTGAACCGCCCGGTGCGCGACGCGAACCAGGGGACAGGTCGCCTCCACCACCCTGTGGCCGCGTCGCCGCACCTGGTCAATCTGATGCTCGGAAGCGCCGTGGGCGGTGATCATGACCTCGGGCGTCGTCACCCGGGCGAGGTCGCGCTCGAGACGGATGTCGCGCGCCCGCAGGTCGGCGAGGACGCGGTCGTTGTGGACGAGATCGCCCAGGATGGTGACGGGGCCGCGGCGAGCGCGGTCTTGGGCGAGGGTGATGGCGTCACGGACACCGAAGCACATGCCGAGATGATCGGCGCGGAGGATTTGCATGAGTGGGAGGGGTTAAGGTTGAGGTGAGGGAGCAGTCTCCGATCGCAAAGTTCTTTGTTAAGCAAAGCATTTCGGCAGGCGATGACGCAGCAAGACGCATTATGGTTCAAGTGGCTTGGCGAGCCTGGCGGACAATCTGGTCGAGCAGGTTGACGTAATGACTGAAGGCGCTGCGGCCGGCCACCGTCAACGCGCAGGTCGTCAGGGGACGGTTGTTCTGGTAGGACTTCGCCACCGCCACATAACCCGCCTCCTGCAACGTGCGAATGTGGGTCGTCAGATTCCCATCCGTCATCTGCAACGTGTCCCGCAACTCCGTGAAGGACAAGTCCGGCGTGGCCGCCAAGAGCGACATGATCGCCAGCCGCCCCTTCTCGTGAATGACGCGGTCGAGTTGGAGAAACGGTTCCGGATTCACGCCGGGTGAGAGTTGGGTTCCGTCGCCCGCAGGTAGACCCCGTAGGTCAAGTGGCAGACCCCGAAAAACAAGCCCATGATCTCGTGGCCCCGACGTTCCAACGGCAGGCCGGCCATGGCGTGCAATCCAACCACCGCGCACCCCCCAGCCACGAAAACCCAAGCAAACCGCTTCATCCCCCGGGGCATGAAGAACCCCGCCGCGTGCAGCGCGCACCCATACAACACCAACCACCCCGCCGGCACCAACCCCAGCCACCCCGGCACCGCCCCCGTGCTCGCCGGCGCCGACGCCCAGACCAGCACCGTCCCCGCCGCCCCCGCCACCAGCGGCGGCAACATGGCCTGCGCCACCCGCCGCGTCGGCGGCGACCAAAACGCCTCCGCATCCCGCAAGGACTGACGACGGGCCAGGAAGAACGCGATCACCACCGCGATCACCGCGGTCACCAGCCAACAACCGATGAAAAGCCGCGGGGCCCGCCAGTCCAGCCACATCCCCAACCCCGCCGCCCCCACCCCCAACGTGCCCGCCGTCAGCGTGATGGGCGCCAGGGCTCGCCGGTAGATCGCGGACCGCTCCATCAGGGTGCGAATGACCTGCAGATGCTCGGAAGCCCAGTCAGAGTTCATGTCCTTCACTTTGCCATGCAAAGTGCAAACGTCAAGCCCCCAATCCCCCGCCCCGCGCATCCGCGAACCTGCCTTCCCCCCGCCCCCCGCCCCCCACCCCCACCCCGGGGCGTTGCCTCGCGTCCAGGGGCGGGGAAGAGCGCATGCGGCGAGCGGTGTCTGCTTGCTTATGCAGTCAGCAATAACTAGCTTCTAGCCCGCATCATTCACAGCCTGCATGTCCCCTCTCCCTATCTTCCTCTCCCCAACCCCTCTGGAAAGCTTCGCCGCAAGGGGTTGGGGAGAGGGTAAGGGGTGAGGGGTACGGTCGTGTGGATCAGCGCGTGTGAAAGATGCAGGCTCAGGCCGGGTCAGTGGTTCGTCCCGAAGCGGTTCCCGCGGCACCAAGAAGCAGACACTCATGAGCACTTCGCCCCCTCCCAAGCAACCCCGAGAAGCGCGTTCCCGATGGCGCTCCGCGCTCATCGCACTGCCGGTCTTGGCCGTGATGGGAGGGGTGCTCTTCCTGGCGGTGCGGCGGCACATCCCCCCGGAGCTCATGTCGGACCTCCGGGCTGGGATGGCGGCGCGCGGGGTCCGCGATCCCGACCAGCGGTTGCGGCAGTACCTGGAGCACCGCTACGGCCCGCTGGAAGAACCCGCCCATCGCAAGGAGGCGTTTCTGGACTTCTTCAACCTCGACCACATCAAGGCGCTTCAGCTCATGGTCAAGCACTCCCCGGAGGCGCAGCGCGCCGCCAACATCCAGGCGATGGCGAACTGGGTGGCGTCCTATCGTGAGTCGTTGTCCCCGGAAGAGCGCGCCGAGTTGCGTGCGGTCTTCGCGACCCCGGAGGGCCAGGTCCGACTGCGCCAGGCCACCGCCCAATACAACTCTCAGGACGTCTACTACCGCGGGCAGACGGCGGGAGTCATCTCGGAACTGCTCAACACGATCCACTCCGTGCAAAAGCCATGAGAACGAGGCCGAGGGCGACAGGCAGGCAGCGGGGAGCGTTCACCTTGATCGAGTTGCTCGTGGTGATCGCCATCATCTCGATTCTGGTGAGCCTGCTCCTCCCAGCCCTGAGCCAGGGCAAGCGGAGCGCGCGCAGCGTCGCCTGTGTGAACAACCTCCACCAGATTGGCATCGCCCTCACGATCTACGTGGAGGAAAACGGCGACCGACTGCCGACCTGCGCCGGCTACCTGCCCAGTCAGATGCCCGGGTTCCGGCCGATCATGACGACGCTCTTCCCGCAGGCGAGCACCAACGAGGCGGTGGAGGTCTTTCGCTGCCCCGCGGACCGGAGAATCTTCGTCAGGGAGCAGACCAGTTATGAATGGAATTTCTGGTTGAACGGCGCGCCCTACGGGGCCCCGGAGTGGGCCACCATGTTCACGAACGAGGCCTACGTGATTGTCAGCCAGTTGTTCGGTAGCCGGGAGCAAACCCCGCTCCTGGGGGATGCCGACCCCTTTCATGGAGAAAAGGCCAGGAATACGGGGAAGAACGCGCTCTACTTCGATGGCCGCGTGGAGCGGGCGCGCAAACCTTAGGGTCTGTGCAGAAATAACTTCCGATTTTGCTGGAGGCGATTTTGGCTTCTGGCGAGACGCGACGAA
>CAZVRY010000057.1:0-30102 GCA_964629545.1 uncultured Verrucomicrobiota bacterium
GAACTGGCCGGTGCCTTCCACCGGATCCACTCCGGGATGGGACGCCCATGGACCGTTCACGAGGTTGGCCGTGGACAGCAGATGATATTCGTGGTGCTCACGCGAGAGCCACTGCAGCGTCATCTTCGCGGCATCCTTGCGCGTCACCGAGAGGAAAGGCGCATACTGCACATCGAACAGGTATTCGGCGACGTCGCTCGTGTTCGTTTCGCCGGTGGCGGCCAACACGCCGGACGCCTGCAAACCGATGCGGTATAGCCCCGGCGCGGTGAAGACCCAGTTGACGTGGGCATGGCCGCCCGCGGTCAGGGTGCGCGCATCGGACGAATCAATGCCATCCCGACTGTTCATCGCCACCACCGGGTTGCCGAACATGTCGAGCGTGTAGAGCACAAAGTCGCCCGGCCCGGTGACACTTTTCAGGCTGAGCGTGACGGTGTCGTTCGCGAAGAGGCCAGAGGCCATTTCCTCCGTGCCCAGGCCAAGGAACAGCAGGTCATGATTCTCGACGGCGGGGAGCCCCCAGATCGGCGCGCCGGCTTCGCCGAGGAAACTGAAGGCGGCGTTGGTGGGCACCTTGGTTAGGGCTTCGGACCCCACCTGAAGCCAGACGGCGTCGGGCTCGTACTCCAGGCCGAGTTCTTCGGCGTGGACATGGAGATCCCAGGCGCCGTCCTCGTAGTTCACGCCCACGTCGGTGTGGCCGGTGCTGAGGACCGGCAGGTCGGCGGCGTGAGTGGCGCTGACCAACGCCATCGCAGCGACCACGAGCAGCGAGGCTGGGGCGCTGAATGGCCTTCGAGGTTTCGCTTGGGCGAGGGCGGTTCGCGCCGCGGGGAGGAGGTTTTTGAGAGAGTCGGTCTTCATGTTCATGGAAATTCTGTCTTTCTAGGTTTGCTTTGTTTGCTTGCTTGGTTTGGCTAAAGGAAAGGGTCGTCATCGGGACGGTTTGGCGAAGTTGTTCGTGGGGCCAAGACCTCTGTTGTGGTCGGCGTAGAACCGGAACCCCAGGGCACACTGCCGCAGGTTGCTCCTACAGATGGCCTGGGAAGAACCTCAGCCGACCTCTGGGTGGGCCCATTGAGGCGCCACCGCCAGCATCAGTCGGAATAAGGCCGTCGGGTGGCTAGGAAACGCCGCTGGGTGGCGCGCGGCTGGGAGACAGCCGGTGGTCGCCGGTGCGAGAGACCGGATCGGGATCGAGCGGAGACCAGAGAACCAACGGCAACGGAACAGGGACCGTCACCGCTGGCATGGCGGCAACTAGGCTGCCCTTGGATAGCAGCGTTGCGAGGCACTGGTGGGTCGGCGACGAAGCATCATGCCCGTGGAAAGCCTCGTGCAGGGCCGGTGACGCCGCCAAGAGCGTGACGAACAAGAACCCCGCCAGCGCGACGAGGGCTGTCGACTGCATCGCCAGCCGCGGGCGTGGCCCGCAGACGAGGTTGACTGATCGCCTGCCGCGCCGCCGTGATGCAGGATGCACCGGACTGGTGGGCTCTTGTTGCAAAGCGATCGCAATAAAACACGGCACCTCGCCCGGCGCAAGCCAGATTCTTCACCGAATCACTCGCCACCTTGCAGATCGCAGCCCGCCGCGCGAACCCTGGCGGCTGCGCTCGGGCCTTGTGTATCCTCGTCTGCCTGGCCGGCTGATCACTGGCGCTCCGGCCATCGGGGCAGACCCCGAGGAATTCCAGGCGGTGTTTGCTGTGTGCGTACCCATGACCGTGTCAGCCCGACGCCCCTGCGCTGAAGCCGTCGTCGATCACCAGGTCCGCACCCGTAATGTGCCGCGCCTCATCGCTAGCCAGGAACACGATCGCCGCCGCTATCTCGTCCGGCTCCGCAAACCCCTGTTTCTCGACCAGCGCCTTGAGCGCGGCGTCCTGACCACCCGCCGCCGCGACCTCCTCGGGCCATAGGTCGGTGGATGCCCACATGGGTGTGGCGACCGCGCCTGGCGAGATCGAGTTGACCCTGATGCCGTGCGGCTTGCCTTCGAGCGCTGCGACCTGCGTGAAAAAGCGGATCGCCGCCTTGCTGGTGCCGTAGGTTGCATTACCGGAGATCGGTTTGATCCCTGCCGCCGAGGCGATGTTGATGATGCACCCGCCGTGCTCCTGCAGGGCGATCATGGCCTGCCGCGTGCCGAGGAACACGCTGTCAAGATTCGTGGCGATGACCCGCCGCCAGTCAGCGAGGCTCAGGCCGGTGATCGGTTTGGCAAAGGCGATGCCGGCGCAGTTGACCAGGATGTCCAACCGGCCGTACTGGGCATGAACCCGGGCCGTTGCGGCCTGCCATCATCTCCCGGTAAGAATGTTGATAAGTTCCTGATTTGGCTTCCCGTCACGCTTCCGCAAGCCAAAGCCGCCCTTGTAGTCCCAGGTCGCCCACCCGATCCCCTTCTCATTCAGGACGCTCACCATATCCCGATACCACGCGAGCCGGGATTCTGGCGGGACGGCTGGGAGGCATCCCCATTCGCCGCAGTAGAGCGGCAACCCCGTCTTTTGGGCCAAGGCCACGGGTTTGGCCATCTTCTCGGCGATCTTCGCTTTGTCCCATACGCGACTGCTACGCCGGATCTCCGACGCCAGCGGCTCCGGCACCCCCGCCAAGTCTGCGTCCTCCACCGTTTTGCCTGGGTACTTCACCGGCCCCTTGTAGCCGCCGATGCTGGTCCAACTCGCCGTGTGGTGGGTGAGCAGGAACGGCTCGTAGAAGTGGAAACTGAGCAGAATGTTCGGATCCCCCTCGGGCACCTTCAACTGGTCGAACGTGTCCGCCGACTGCCATTTGTTGGAACCGATGACGATCACGCGCTTGGGCTCCTTGGCCCGGACGACGGCGACGGCCTTGGCGACCAGTTTGTTCCAGTCCTCGGGATTATCCGCCACGGGCTCATTCATCAACTCGTAGGCGACGGAGTCCACGGGGCGGGTGTGGAGGGCGTCGGACAGCTCGCGCCAGCACTGGAAGAACCGTTCCTGCGCCTCCGGCTTCGTCCAGAGCGGGCGTTCCCGCTCGTTGAAGTGGTGCGAACGGAGGATGTGGAGATCGACGATGGCGTTGAGCTTAAACTCCGCGCACCAGTCCAGGGCTTGGTTCAGCAGGCCGAACGCCTCCTGCTCGGGCTTGCCGGACTCGTCCCACATCTGTTCCTCGTCGATGGGAATACGCAGGTGGTCGAAGCCCAGCCCGGCCAGGAACCCTACGTCCTCCCGCGTGAACCAAGCGCGGCGGTCGGCACCACGATTCCTGCTCTGGGACAGCCAATGGGAGATGTTGGTGCCGCGCTTGACCTTGAATCCCGACCGCTCGGCCGCCTCAGGGGCGGATGTGGACAGGAACGCCAATACCAGCAGCGCGGTCAAGGTAAGGCAGCGGTAGGGGTTGCAGGGGGCAGGTGTCATATCGAACACGGTAGCGGCCTCCAGGTTTGCAGGCACGCCAAATCGAGGTCAGCGATTCGCAGTTTGAAACTCGAACGGCCCCTCCCCCCGGCCTCTGGCCACCCTCTCCCCCGCCTCTTATGGCCGAAGGCAGCCGTCCGGGGTTTTTACCACCAGAGCGGCCGCTTCAGGATTACGGACAGTAGGATGTCCTTCTGCGCGGCAAACGCCAGGAAGACCATCGATGCGAGGAGAAACGCGCCCACCAGCGACCACCCCGTGGCCTTGGCGAAGCGGCTTGGTCCCTCCGGTGAGGTGGGGAAAACCTCCTTGAACGTTGGATGACGGTCGTGGCTTCGATGGCGCCGGCGGGATCGGCGGCGACGAAAGGTCGTGGCGCTCGCGGTCATACGGATCCTGTTTGAATCGCTTCTACACCTCCGCAAGCCGTTGTCAAATAGGAAGGGGGGAGGAGGGGCTTTTCTCAAGACGAGTATTGCTGCGAGCTGCTGGGCGGGGTTGCGCGGCAGGTGAGTATGTGGTGAAGTGCGGAATGACGATCCAACAAAGGTGGGCGGGCCTGGGCGGTCTGCTGGCGGCGATGGCGTTGTGGGCGGGGGAGCGGCCGAACATATTGGTGATCCTGACCGACGATCAGCGGTGGGATGCGTTGGGGGTGGTGCAACGGGAGCTGGGGGAACGGGCGTTGTTTCCGTGGTTTCAGACCCCGCGATTGGATCGGTTGGCGGCGGAAGGGGCGCGGTTTGCGAACGTCTTTGTGACGACGTCGTTGTGTTCGCCGAGTCGGGCTTCGTGGTTGAGCGGTCAGTATGCGCGCCAGCATCGGGTGCTGAACAATTTCACGGAGTATCCGAACGGGCTGCCGGGGTATCCTGGGCGGTTGAAGGCGGCGGGTTACGAGACGGCCTACATTGGGAAATGGCACATGGGGGAGGACAACGACGAGCAACGGCCGGGGTTCGATTATTGGATGAGCCATCGGGGGCAGGGCAACTACTTCGACAACACGTTCAACGTGAACGGGACCCGGCGCGAGTATGCGGGGTATTACACGACGACGATCACCGACGCAGCGGTCGAGTGGATCGGGAAGGAGCATCGGACGCCGTGGTTGTTGATCGTGGGACAGAAGGCGCCGCACGGCGGGCCGATCCAGCCGGAACCGCGTTTTGCGCGGGTGTTGGACGGGTTCGAGGTGAAGAAGCCGGCGAATTACGAGAATTACCGGACGGCGGACGGCAAGCCGTCGTGGTTGGAGGAGAGTCTGCCGACGTGGCACGGCGCGAACGGACCGTTGTATGGGTTGAAGGAATACGGGGCCTTCGTACGGGCGTATTTGGCGACGTTGTTATCGGTGGACGAGAGCGTGGGCCGGATCTACGACGCGCTGCGGGATTCGGGTCAGTTGGAGCGGACGGTGATTGTGTTCACCAGCGACAACGGGTTTGTGCTGGGTGAGCATGGGCGGGTGGACAAGCGGACGGCCTACGAGGAGAGCCTGCGGGTCCCGCTGCTGGTGCGCTATCCGCCGCTGGCGAGGGCAGGGACGGTGATCAGCAACATGGTGTTGAGTTTGGATTTGGCGCCGAGTCTGCTCGAGGTGGCGGGGGTGGCGCCGCTGGGCGCGATTCAGGGGCGTTCCTGGAAGCCGTTGCTGGCCGGCCAGCGGATCGCCTGGCGGGACGCGTTCCTCTATGAATACAACTTCGAGAAGCAGTTTCCCTACACGCCGAACGTGCGGGCGGTGCGGACCCCGGAATGGAAGCTGATTCGTTATCCGCATGGGGACGGCACGGCCGACCGGTTCACGGCGGAGCTCTACGACTTGCGGCGGGACCCGATGGAGATGACGAATCTGATCGGCTCGGCCGAACACGCGGAGGTGCGGCAGCGATTGGAACGGGAGTTGGAGCGGTTGTCGCGGACGATCGGTCCCGACGAGATGCCGGTTTACGAGGGGATTGTGAACGTGTTGCCGAAGTACTGAGGTTGGAGATCGGAGCTGGGGGTCGGAGGGATGGGGGGGCAGCGGGCGTGGGGGTGGCCCATGGTCCAACCTTTCGCCTCCTTTCGTTGCGATCGCCGGAGGGTCGTGGACGACGGATCACAGGGGAGGCTGGCTGCGGGAGGGGAGCAGGTGGACGGTTCCGTCCATGGGGGCGACGAGGAGGTCGTGGCCGTCGGGGGTGAAGGTCGCCAGGTAGACTGCGGCGGGGAAGGGGAGGGTGAGGACGGGTTCGCCGTTGGCGGCGTCCCAGAGGCGGACGGTGTTGTCGTTGCCGGCGGTGACGAGGCGGTGGCCTTGGGGGTGGAAGGCAACGCTGGAGAGGGACTCGGTATGGCCGCGCAGGGTTTGGAGGACCCGGCCGGTGGAGACCTCCCAGAGGCGGGCGACCCGGCCGCCGCCGGCGGTGGCGACCAGGCGGGCATCGGGGCTGAAGGCCACGCTGTGCAGGGCGCCGGGCAGCTTTTCGGGTTCGAGGACGGGCTGGCCGGATTCGGGGTCGATGAGTTTGAAGGTGCCATCGGTCCAAGTCAGGGCAAGGAGGCGTCCGTCGGGGCTGAAGGCGGATCCGTAGATTTCGCCGGCGCCGCCGCGGAGGGTATGACGGACCTGGCCGGTGGAGGCGTCCCAGAGTTTGCCGCTGGCCTGAGAGGAAGGGCAGAAGACGAAGCGCCCGTCGGGGCTCCAGGCGATGGTGGCGGCGCGACCGTCGTCGATGTGTTCCCAGGTGGCGAGGACCTGTCCGTGTTCGGCGTCGACGAGTTGGAGGCGTCCGTCGTTGCCGCCGGAGACGAGGCGTGTGCCGTCGGGGTTGAAGGCGAGGCAATTGGCGGACTGCTGGTGGATGGGCTTGTGCCAGAGGACGTGGCCGCGGCGGGTGTCCCAGAGTTTGATGGTTCCTTTCCAGGCGGCGGTGGCCGCGCGAGTGCCGTCACGGGTGAACGCGGCGCCGTAGACGACGTCACCATGGTCCCAGCGGAGTCGGGCAGAGAGCAAGTCACGGAGGTCCCACCAGCGGAGGGTGCCGGCGGCATCGCCGGAGACGAGTTGGGTGCCGTCGGGATGGACGGCGAGGGCGTGGAGGGCAGCGGTGTGGCCGTGGAGGATGGTGAGGGGTTGGCCGTTGGTGGGGTTCCAGAGCCGGAGGGTTTGATCGGAAGACGCGCTGGCGAGCCAGTGTGCTTGGGGGTGCCAGGCGACGGTGTTGACCCATTGGGAATGGCCGGCGAGGGAGACGTTTTTGGCGCCGGTTTGGGCCTGGTAGATTTGGGCAAGGTTATCTTTGCCGCCGGCCGCGAACGCGGTTCCGTCGGGGCTGAAGGCGATGGTTTGCTGAGCGGAGTAGGGGTTGGCCATGGGGAGTTGGATGGCGGAACGGGCAGGCTGCAGGTCAGGGATCGGGAGGAGGGTGAGGAGGGCATCCCAGGTGGCGAGGGCGAGGGATTGGCTGTCGGGGCTGAAGTCGAGGGCAACGATGGGTTTGACGCCGTATTGGTTGGTGGCGACGAGTTGTCCGTTTTGGGGGTTCCAGAGGTTGAGGACGCCGACGACGCCGCGTTCGGGGTCGCGTCGCCAGGAACAACCAGCGAGCCAACGTCCGTCGCGGCTCCAGGCGACGGCGGCGATGCCTTGTCCGTTGCCTTCGAGGAGGCGGAGCTGCTGTTTGGTCTGAAGACTCCAAAGGCGGATGGTGCCATCGGAGGCGGCGCTGGCGAGTTGCTGGCTATCGGGGGAGAAGGCGGTTTGCCAGGTGGAGGCGGTGTGCCCGGCGAGGGTGGCGATCGGTTCTGCGGAGGTGGGGTTCCAGAGCTTCACGGTGCGGTCGCTGGAAGTCGTGGCGAGGAGGGTGCCGTCAGGGCTGAAGCGGGCGCTGGTGACGGTGTTGGAATGGGCCTGGACGGTGCGCAAGCTCCGGTCGGCGAGGCGGTTGAGGTAATGCCATTCCCAGGCGCGGAGGTGGGCGGGGGCGCGGTCGAGCCAGCGACGGGTTTCGGTGGTTTCGTGGAGGCGGAGGGCGAAGGAAGCGGCGGCGACGGAGGCGAGGTAGAGGTCTTCGTCGGGCTTGCGGTCGCGGTCCGCGGGGGCCGGGGCGGGAACGAGGAGGAGGAGGGCGAGGAGGGAGGGTGGCATGGGGGGGGGCGGGGAGTGGAGGACGGAAGGGATCAGGATTCGAGTTGGGTTTTCCAGGCTTGGAGGATTTCGCTCCAGGCCTCGCGGAGGCCGTCGGCGCGGCCTCGATCTTGGATTCGCTCGTGGTTGAGCACGAGGGAGGATTTGGCGCCGGCTGGGGAGAGTTTGATTTCGACGGTTTCGCCGGCGGGGTGTTGGGGGCCCTGGAGGGTAAAGCGGGCGGATTTCGGCGGGGCGAGCTTGGCGAATACGACCTGGGTGCCCGATCCGGCCCAGGCGGTGCTTTCGAGGAGGGCGAAAATGCGTTCGGGGGGAGCGGCGATGGATTTAGTGACGCAGATGTTGTAGCCGGCGGGGCGGCCGTCCTTGGCCCGGATGTGGCGAGCGGCTTCGAACTCGACGGCGAGAGTGGTGACCCACCAGGCGTCGACCTTCATCTCCTTGAAGAGGAAGTCACCGATGGCCTTACGACCGGGGCTGGGGCCGAGGCGGGTTTCGAGGAGGGCGAAGCGGGCGATGGAGGTGGGGGTGTGGAGGAGGCGTTCGCGGAGGGCGCGGAGGCTGGGGTTCTCCCATTCGTGGACGCGGGTGCTGAGTTCTTGGGCAGGGGCATCTAGCAGCAGGGGGGCATGGGCCGGGTAGAGACTGGCGGCGATGAGGCGAGCAGGGTGGGGGCTGTGGACGTGGAGGCAGGCGGTCTGGAGTCCGGAGATCCAGGCATGTTTGCGTCGGTGGGCGACGCCGTCCTCGCTGAGGAGGTGGTGAGGGTCGCCGAGGTTGATCATGAACTCGACCGTGCCGCGGGGGAGGACTTTTTCCTGGAATTCGCGGGTGTCGGATTCAACGGCCCAGAGTTGGGCGACGGCAGGCGCGAGGTCGGGGGAGGGGGTCCAGAGGTGGAGTCGCCAGCGGCCGACGGGGGACTGGAAGGTGAGGGTTTGGAGTTGGGGGTGGTGAGGAGGCAAGGGGAAGGGGTGGACAAGAATGGGGTGGAGGTTCGGGGAAGGGTAGGGAGATGGGAGGGGCGAGATCAAGAGCCGGCTGGCGGTTGGGGGGTGGAGAGGGCTTGCCGTGCGGGCGGATTTCGGGCAAGTAAGCGGTGGAACATAACAAATACGACCTATGGCACAATCGACGATTCCGGCGGCGGTGGGGAGCGAGTTGCAGCGACAACTGAATCATGAACTGGCGGCGGCGCACGCTTACCTGGCGATGTCGTGGTGGTGCCGCGCCCGTTGTTTTCGGGGATTTGCGGATTTCTTCGCGAAGCAAGCGGAGGAGGAGCGGGAGCATGCGGCGAAGGTCATGGGGCACCTGCAGGACCGCGGCGTGGAGCCTGGGTTGGAGGCGGTGCCGGCTCCCCGGCAGGACTACGGTTCGCTCCTGGAGGTGGCGGCGCAGGCCCAGAAGATGGAGCGGGCGAACACGCAGGGGATTTATGCGGTTTACGAAGCGGCGCTGGCGGCCAAGGACTATCCGGCTCAGGTGTTGATGCATTGGTTCATCAACGAGCAGGTGGAGGAGGAGGCGTGGGCGGCGGAGTTGGTCGAGCGGGTCCAGTCGGCCACCTGCGCCGGCAGCCTGGCCAGCCTGGATCGGCATCTGGGCGGGTTGTTGGCCAAGGACGGAGCATGAATGAGGGGAGTCGACCCGTTTCTTCCCTTCGGGTTGGCCCCGGATGAGGGTGGGCCGTCTTGTGCGCGCGGCATGCGTTCGGGGCGGCACCGGCGCGGATCGTGCGGCTCGTAGTGTCCGGCTCCTGTGCGTGGCGAGGGCCGCACGCGTCCTTGAGGGGGGCAGAGTCAGCGGCAGTGGTGGCGGAGGGCGCGGGCTTCGGCAAGGATGGCGCGGGCGGCGGAGAGCGCGGGGTGAGGCTGCTGCGGGTCAGCGGAGGGGGCGCCTGGGGGTGCGATGGCGTGGGAATCCTCGGGATCGCCAAGGCCGGCGGCGCGGAAGTGCCGGAGGCGTTCGAGGATGAGGTCGCGGACTTCCGCGGCGTTGTCGACGCCGTGGAAGAAGGCGGTGTGCATGGAGTCGGAGGGGCCGTGTTGTTGGTCGGCGAGGCCCGCGCCGCCGCCGGCGGACTCGACGCGGAGGTCGGCGAGGCCGAGCAAGCGTTGGAGGGGGCCTTGAGACAGGACGACCTGTTGGAGGTTGGCGAAGCTCATCGTGGTTTCCTGGACGTTCCAGGTCCCGCTGCGGATGCGGAGGCTGCGGTCGGTGACCATATACCAACGCATTTCGAAGTCGAGGCGCAGGAGGGCGTAGGTAACGAGGGCTTGGAGGAAGAAGACGGCGAGGGCGGCGTATTCGAGGAAGGACAGGGTGGGGAGGATCCAGCCGGGAATTCTCTTGGCCAAACGGGTGACAACAACTTTGGGCGTGGGGGATTTGGGCTTCTTGGCGGGCTCGGGGGCAGGGGCAGCATTGGGGTCGGCGGGCGGGGCCGGGTCGGCAGGAGCGAGGGAGGGGGTGGGTTCGGGCGCGTTACGGAGGTCGGCGGCGGCGCGGTTGATTTGGGCGAGGAATCCGAAGGAGAACACGATACCGATCAAGGCGCCGAGTTGGCCGAGGGTCCAGCCGAGGAGGCGGAGTTTGTAGTAGTTGCGGCCGGCGCGGAAGACACGCAGGGAACCGGCGGCGCCGAAGGGCGGTTCCGGTTGGGGGGGAACGCGCAGGACGGCCAGGAGGAGGGTGCGGAAGCGGTCAAACATGGGTTTGAGGTCCTTCCGGCGGTTGGGGGTTGGGGGTTGGCGAGCATTCTGCAGGGCGGACATCCGGCGGCCCTTCGGCGGGTTGAGGGCGGGGGGGCAGTTGCGAACGAAGGGCTCGGAGTTCGTCCGCGATGTCCAGGAGGGTGCGGGTGAGGTCGGCGGCGGTGGTCGGGTCGAGGGCGAGGGCAGGGTGACCGGGCGCGGACGAGGGGGCGTGGGGGGTGGTTTCCTTGACGCCGCGCATTTTCGAGTAAAGGAAGTCGCGGACGGCTTCGTAGTTGCGGAGTCCTTCGAGGGTCATTTCGGCGGAGGCGCTTCCGCTGGCGGTTTGGATGAGGATGCGAGCGAGGCCGAGCCAGCGCTCGACGATGTTGGAGCGTAGGTGGATGTCCTGAATGCGGGCGTAGTTGAGGATGATCTCGCGGCGGAAGAGGATTCCCCAGCTCATGGAGATTCCCTCTTCGGAGAACCGGTAGCGGAGTGTGTGGTAGCGGAACCAGGAGGGGAGGATGAGGATGGGGAAAAGCGGGGGAATGACGAGGCAGCGCAGGAGATAGTAGGTCCAGAGGGCGGGTTCCGGCCGCTGGATGGCCAGGATGGCCGCCTCGGGGGTGGATGGCTTGGAGGGGTGCACGGTGGCGGCTGGGTGAACGTTGCTAGAGTAGCGTCGGGTGGGCGGGGAGCAATACGATTTCGGCCGGCCGTTTGGGGGAGGGCTTGAGGTAATCGGGGGAGGTGGGCAGAGTGGGCGCATGGTGATGGATGCGAGTGGTGCGGGTGGGGTGGGGGCGCGGGATTACGCGGTGGGGATCGACATTGGGGGGACGAAGATCGCGGTGGGGATGGTGGATCGGGACGGGGGTTGTATCGCGAGGGGCGAGGTGCCGACTGAGTCGGCGAGCGGTCCGGGGCGGGCGCTGGAACGGATGATGGGGCTGATCGAGCGTCTTGAGCGGTCGGCGGGGTTGGGGCGTGAGGGGTTGAGGGGGGTGGGGATCGGTTGCGCCGGGCCGGTGAATCCGTATCAGGGGACGGTTCACAATCCGTTCACGCTCCCGGGGTGGGAGGATTGGGGGATTGTGCGGGCTTTGGGAGGGGCTTTAGGGAAGCCGGTGTATCTCGAGAACGACGCCGACGCAGCGGCGTTGGGCGAGTGTTGGCTGGGGGCGGGCCGTGGGTGCAACCCGGTGGTGATGCTGACGTTGGGTACTGGGGTAGGTGGGGCGGTGGTGGTGGGGGGGCGAGTGGGGCGAGGGGTGGATGGGGAGCATCCGGAGTTGGGTCATGTGCCGGTGGCTGCGGGAGGTCCGCTTTGTTATTGTGGGCGGGCGGGGTGCCTGGAGTCGGTGGCTTCGGGGACGGCGATAGGGGAGGCGGGGCGGGCTTGGGGGTGGGAAGATAGCCGGGGGGTGTTGGCGGCGGCGGGAGCGGGAGATCCGCGGGCGGTGGGGATCGTGACACGGGCGGTGGACGCTTTGGAGACGGCGACGTGGACGTTATTACACGCTTACTTGCCGGAGCGGATTGTGGTGGGGGGCGGGATGGCGGAGGAGCATTTCGAGGTGTTGGCGGTGGGGATGCGGCGGGCGGTGGGGTTGGCGGCGATGGCGCCCCGGGGGCGGGTGGAGGTGGTGCGAGCGGAATTGGGGCAATCGGCCGGGGTGCTTGGGGGGGCGCGTTTAGTGTGGGCGGGCGGCCTTGATCACGGGTGGGACGGCTTGGGCGGATGGGGCGGATCGGACTGATTGCTGCCCACTGCCCACTGACTACGCCCACTGACTACTGCCCACTGACTACTGGTTGGCTGGGGGGGAGTGCCAGAGGGATTCCCAGTAGCGGCGTTCGACTCCGTAGACGTCGATGGTGTTGGGGTTAGGAAGGGGATCGGGGAGGATGCCGTAGCGTTTCATTTCCCGGACCCAGTCGGTGCGGGGTTGGAAGGAGGTCATATCGAAGCGGCCGATCCGTTCGAGGTGGTCGCGTCCGGCGCTGACGAGCGCGAGGAGGGCTTGGTAATCGGGGTCGGTGGTCGCGGTGAAGACGGGGGAGGGGTTGGCGGGGTCAGGTGAGTGGCAGAGACCCCAGCCGCCGGCGGTTTGGGCCAGGGGGGCGAGGAGGAGGAGGGAGGAGGCGGGGCGGGTCAGGTTGAAGAGGAGGTGGCGGCTGGTGTTGAGGCGGGGGTCCTCGAGGCTGGGTTGCCAGAAGGAGACGCCGCGTTCGTCCGAGAGGCTACGTGGGAGGAGGCGGGCGGGTTGTTGGTGGCAGGGGGCGCAGCGTCGTTCGATGACGGCGGCGGCCGCCTTGGTGACGGGCCAATCCCAGTCGGTGTTGACCTGGGTGTTCTCGGCGTAACCGCCGATCATGCCGGTGCCGAGGGCGGCGTAGGTGCCCGGGTAGGCTGCTCCGGATTCGATCCAGAGGCGGAGGAGTTTTTTCTGGAGGGGGCTGGCTTGGACCTTGTAGTGGGAGCCGTCGACGAGGCTGAGCAGTCGGCTGGCGGAGGAACCGAGGGTCCGCGGCGGGTAGTTGCTGCGCGGCTGGTTGCGGCCATCGGCAAAGAGGCGGGCGATGGTGAGCATGTAGTAGCTGTGGCTGAACATGGGCCCGCGGTCTCCGGTGAGGATCAGGCGTCCATCGCGGGGGCCGCCGTCGGCGGTCTTTTCGTAGCCGTGGCAGCGGACGCAGAGGTCGTCGAGGATGGGTTGGATATCGCGGGGGAAGTCGATGACGTCGGGGACCTCGGGGATGGGTTCGATGCGGCTTGGGGGTCGTTGGGTGGCGAGGGTGAGGTGGGCGCCGGCGGCGGGGGTGCGGGTGCGTTGTTCGTGGCAGCCGACGCAACTGGTGACTTCGCCGGGTTGGACGCTGAGGAAGCTCTGCATGCGTTTGACGGAGAGGTCTTGGTCATCGAGGGCGACGAAGAAGAAGCTGCGGAGGGCAGGGAGTTCGAGGTAAGCGGAGCCGTCGGGTTCGACGGGGACGGTGCCGACGATTCGTTCGAGGGTGAAGGTGCCGCCGTAGCTGATGGGGTCCATGCCCCCGGTGTAATGGATCGGCATGGGGAGGGTTTCGAGGACGAGGAGCTTTTTGATGTCGCCACGCCGGATGCCGGTCATGTTACGGCCTTCGTAGATATCGGCGAGGATGAGGCGGCCGGTGGGGGCGTTGGGGTTGGAGCGGTCGGGGATGATGCGTTCGCGGGGGCGGGGGTGGAGGGGGCGGGGTTCCTGGAGCAGGAGGCCGGCGCGGATATCGGTTTCGGGCAAGCGAAAGAGTTCCTGTTGGTGGCCTTGGTCGTCGAGGAGGACGAGGGCAGGGCCGAGGGCGGCGACGAAGCAGGATTCGGAGAAGGCCCAGGGATCGCGGAACTGGTTGCCGCGGCTGATGGCGCGGGCGGCGGGGCGGGCGTCGGGGCCGGCCTTTGGGTTCACGAGGGTGACGGTGCCGGCGTGTTCGATTTGGCCGTGGCCTGGGGAGAAGATGGCGACGACGAGGTCGGAGTGGGGGACGGGTTTGGCATCGATCATGACGATGCCTGGGTGGAGGTTGCCGTACCAGGTCATTTGGCCGGTGCCGTCGGGGTTGGCGGTCCAGAGGTGGTGGTAATCGACCTGGCTGCGGTCGACGTATTCCCAGCGGGTGTAGAGGAGGCGTCCGTCGTGGAGGGGCCAGGGGGTGTTATCGTGTTCGTTGTTGCTCGAGATGGGGCGGAGGTGTTGGCCGTTGGGGTCGCAGCGGTACATGACGGCGACTTGGGTAAGCCAGCAATTGACCCAGCGTTTGCAGCGGGTGGAGACGAAGACGATATCGTCGTTGGGGAGGTAGGTCGGTTCGATATCGTCGTAGGGGCCGTGGGTGATTTGACGGAGGCCGGAGCCATCGGGGTTGATTTCGTAGAGGTGGTATGGTTCGGTGCCGCCGGGGCGGTAGCTGAAGAGGATTTTGTCGCCGCTATAATGGACTTGGGGGTCGCGGATGCCGCCGCGGGGGTCATCGAGGAGGGTGGTGAGCTGGCCGGTGCGGAGGTTCCAGCGGTAGAGGCGGGCGCCTTCGCGCCAGGCTTTGCGATTGGGGTCATGGGCGTAGTAGCCGAGGTTGGCGTACCAGTGGCCGTCGGTCTCGTTGAGTCTGCGGGCGGCGAACACAAACTCCGTGGTCTCGCGGAGGGGCCCGGCGAGCATGCGGTCGCGGAGGTCGTTAGCGGGGGCGGTTTGGGCATGGAGAGAGAGGGCGTGGAGAGCGAGGGCGAGGACGAGGACCTGGAAGAGGCCTGAGCGGTGGGGTCTCATAAGGACAGGAGGTAGGCGCAGAGGTCGTCGAGTTCGGCGGGGGAGAGTTGGGAAGTGCGTCCGTGGTGGTCGTTCGGGTTTTTGGTGGTGAAGACCTCGCGGAGGGAGGCGGCGGAGCCGTCGTGGAGGTAGGGGGCGGTGCGCCAGAGTTCGATGAGGGTGGGGGTATCGAAGATGTCGTCGGGTTGGTCGAGGGAGTTGCGAGTGCCGACGTTGTAATGATTGAGGTCGGTGAACAGGTCTGGGGGGTGGCAATCGGCGCAGGCGGCGGCCTGGAAGATTCGGGCGCCGCGGAGGGCGGCGGGGGAGAGTTTACCTTGGACGAGGAAGGGGCTGGGGGTGGGTTCGAGGGCTTTGAGGTAGGCGTCCATGGTGTCGGCGACTTCCGGGGGTTGGACGGTGAAGAGGATGTGACGGATGCCGGCGCGGACGGCGGTTTCGGCGGTGTCGCGGACGCCGAGGCTCATGGCGGGCGGGGTGCGGTGGCTGAGGAGGAGGCTCTTATTGTTCTTGGGGTTGCCGATACCGTCGTTGAGGAGGTCCCAATTGAGGGCATCGACGCGGGCGTCGGAGGGGTGGCAACTGGCACAGCTTTGCCAACCCTGGAAGCAGATACTGGCGTCGTGGAAGTAGAATTCACCCTGGCGGATGGGCGTCATCGTTGGGGTGGGGCCGAGGGGGATGGAAGTGAGGGCAGGTTGAGGTTGGGTGGGGTCGAGGGCGGTGAGGGTGTCGGAGAAGTAATTCGCGACGTAGACGGTTGAGCCGGCGAGCGCGACGGCGCGGGGTCCGCGGTCGGTGGCGGGGAGGCGGATGCGGTGGCGGAGGCCGACGAGGAAGGCGAGGTCGTTGGGGACGTCGGCGCGGGTGCGGGAGGCATAGATATCCTCGGGGCCGCGGGTGCTGGGCGGGGTGGTGGGCAGGCGTTGGAAGCGGGCGAGGAGTCCGGGCACATCGAGGATACTGAGTTCATGGGTGCCGGCGTGGGCGATGACGACTTTGGAGCTATCGGGGAGCCAGGCGATGCCCCAGGGGTTGGCGGCGCCGGCGTCGACGCTATCGAGGAGGAAACTGGTGATGAGTTCGAGGCGTTGGAGGTCGATGAGGGAGCCGCCGTTGGTGTTCATCCATCCCCGGTCCAGTTGGGTGGCGGGCATGCGATGGCGGGAGATGATGTGGGTGACGAGGGCGAGGCGTCCGTCGGGGGAGATGCGGATATCCTGGAGGGAGCCGCTGCCGTCGGGCAGTCGGAGTTCCTTGTGGACGGCGCCGGAAGCGGTGTTGAGGATAGAGACGACGGCGGCGACATTGGTGGCATCGGCGGGGTCGTTATGGAGGAGGTTGGCGACGAGGAGAAAGCGGCCGTCGTGGGTCAGGGCGGCGGCGACCGGTTCGCGGACGGTGGGGAGGACGCGGCGGGTTTGGCCGGTGGGGACATCGATCACGCTGACGGAGTTCCCGAAGCGGTTACAGACGTAGAGGGTGTGTCCATCGGGGCTGAGGACGGGGGCGATGGCGGTATGACCGGCGTCGAATTGTCGTTGGAGGTGGCAGGTGGAGGGGTCGAGGACGCAGACTTTGCTCTCGGAGTCGGCGCAGGTGATATAGAGCTGGGTGTCGTCTGGGGAGAGGGCGAGGCCTGTTGGGGGTGCGGGGAGGGCGGTGGTGCCGGTGATGGAGCGAGTGGGCAAGTGGAAGCGGAGGACGCGGCGATCCGTGGAGCACGCGATGAAGAGAGTCTGGCCATCGCGGGTGGCGGCGAGGGCGGTGGGGGAGAGGGGGATGGGGTCCGCTGCGCGGGCGGGGGCGTTGGGGAGGAGGGTGGCGGCGAGGAGGAGGGCGGCCATGGGGGCGTGGATTCTGGGGGTCAGCATAGTGATTTGGGTTGGCATAGGGGTGGCGGGGGATGGGGAGAGATCAGGCCGTGGGGTTGGGTTGGGGGTTTGCATGAGAGCGAGGTTAGGGAGCGGGGATGGGTGGAGGGTCGTAGGCCTTGGCGCCTTGTTGAATAGCGTCTCGGTTGCGGGCCTCGAGTTGCTGTCGCGAACGGTACTTCTCCTCCCGCCAGCGGTCGAGCGGGTTGGGTTCGAACTCGGGTTGATCCGCTTCGGGGCGAAGGTTCAGGCGTTGTTGGCCGGTGCGGATGATGTGGAGGGCTTGGAGTCGGGCGGGGTCTTGGGGGTTGGTGAGGCGGGAGAGGCAGGGGCTAAGTTCCGGTCGATCGAAGCTGATTTGGGGCCCGCGGTTACCGGAGTGGCTGGCGAGTTGGCGGAAGGGGACGCCGGTGAGCTGTTCGAGGGTTTGAAGTTCGGCGTCATTGAGGGGGGACCGGCCGGCGAGGTGGCTGGGGTAGGCGCTGGCGTAAGTAGGGTAGTAGGGGGCGTTGAGGTCGATCCAGGTAATGAGGCGGTCCCAGTCGACGGGGCTGAGGGTGGCGGAGCAGCGGGGGTTGGCGCGGAGGGAGGCGATGAGTTTACTGGGGTGAGAGCCCCAGGAGCGGGCGGGTTGGATCTCTGGGGGGCCGGCTCCGACGACTTTCACGTAGTGTTTGCGCCAGAGTTCGATGTAGGAGGTATTGAAGGTGAGGTCGCGGTCGGGGGCGAGGTTGAGGAGGTTGCCGGCCTGGGTGCCGAAGTCATGGCAGCGGACGCAATGTTGGTTGAGCACGGGTTGGACTTCAGCGAGGTAATTGAATTCCCGTGGGGGGCCGTGCCAGCCGGTGAGGGGCGAGGGCGGGCGACGGAAGGCGAGGGGCGTGGGGGCGGTGAGGGGGGCGGGGGCGAGGCGCCGGTCTTCGTGGCATCCGATGCAACTGGCGTGTTCGCCGGACTGGACGATGGTGCCGCTGCGCATGGATTGGACCATCATGCCGTCGGCGTCGAGCAATTGGAAGTAGACGAAGGTATCGGAGGGAACGGTGAAGGAGGCGGATCCATCGGATTCGACGGGGACCGTGCCGAGGATGCGTTTATTGTTGAAGTCATGCCAGTTCATGGCCGGGGCGGCCTGGCCTTGGCCGCCCCAGGCGGGGGTGGTCCAGAAGCGTTTTTCCGGGGACTCGACGACCCGGAGCCATTTGATGGTGCCGGGGGGGACATGATCGAGGTGGGTGCTTTGGTAGGCGTTTTGGAGGTAGAAGGTGCCGGTTTGGCGGGCATGATTGCGGCGGGGCGGGATGGTGGGGGGACGGGGGCGGGGGGCGAGCAGCATGGGGTCGAAGCATCCGGGCGGTTCCGAATGGAGGAGGCTCTCGTTCCCGGAGAGGTCGAGCAGATAGATCCCCATTTCCTCGCCTTGACCGGTCATGCGGGCGGCGAGGAAGTGGGTTGTGGTGAGGGGGAAGGGGTCTTCAAATTTCAGTTTGATGCTGGTGAAGGAGTCGAAGAGTTCCCATCCGGATTGCTTGACCAGGGAGTGGGCGTGAGGGGGCCAGGTGCGGAGGATGGGGGTGGGCCCATCGAGGCCGCGTTGGCGGTCGAGGAGGGCGAGGGCGCCCCAGGGGCGGTCATGGCAGGAGCCGAGGATTGCGAGGGCCAGGTCGGTGCCGGGGACGATGCGGGCGTCGAGGACGGCGCCTGGGGAGGCGGTGTTGTTGCCCCAGAAGAGGGCGTGACCGGTGCCGTCGGGGTTGACGGTCCAGAGGGCCTGGGCATCGCCGAAGTTGCGGTCGACGTATTCCCAGCGGTCGTAGAGGATGCGGCCATCGGGCAGGAGGCTGCTGTGGCCTTCGAAGAGGGTGCTTTTGCCGATCTGATGGATGTTGGCGCCATCCGCGTCCATCCGATAGAGGTTGGCCATGATGTGCCGGTTGCACATGCAGTATTTGGGTTCGCGGGTGGAGGAGAACACGATGGTGTCGTCGGGCAGGTAGATGGGGTCGAGGTCATCGACGTCGGGGGCGAAGGTGAGTTGGCGGAGGTTGGATCCGTCACGATGGATTTCGTAAAGGTGGTAGCTGTCGGCGGCGTCCCGGCGCATGGAAAAGACGATGCGTTGGCCGTCGAAGTGGACGTCGGGATCCCGGATGACGCCCGTTGGGGTCTCGAGGAGGGTGCGGACGGTGCGGTCGGGGTGGCCGAGGTCGATGCATTTGAGGGCGCCCCCAGGGGAGAAGGCGCCGTCGTTGTATTCGTGTTGGCTGGCGGGGAAGAAGGTGGCGGTGTTGTGGTGGTCGGGGCGGTATTGATGACGGACGACGAAGAGGAGGGGGTGGGCGTGCAGGAGGGAGTCGGGCGGACGAGCGCCTTGGCTGGGAACGGCGAGGAGGGCCAGGCCCAGACCACCGAGGAATTTCCGTAACAGCCCTTTCATGGTGGATCCGGGCGGAGCATAACTGGGCGTGGGTGGGGGATGGAAGGGGGAAAAGAGGGGGTAATGCTCGTTGACTCAAATTATGTGACACCGGAGCGGCTGGCGGCTGGGTGGCCGGACGGGAAGACGGGGTGCTGGGGAAGGTGGGGCGATGGCGACGAGGGCCACGAGAGGCCGGGGGTCGGGAGGAGGGCGTTGACAAATGGGGGTTGGTTCCTAGACTGCGTGAAACGTCGACACTTATGAAGAAGCTCCGCGCCGCTTTGGCTGTTGGTCTGCTTGGGGGATGTTCGCTGGCTGTATGGGGACAGACGGGGAATGGGTTCTACGATCCGGCCGGAGGGTGGGGGTATGTTTACCACGGTGATCGGGCCGATGGGGTGGGGCAGCCTGGGGGGGCGGCTTTAGATGGGACCTGGCGGAACGACGTGACGTCTGACGAGTGGGATGGTTTGGGGCGTGGGGTTGGGGTGGGGGCGGTGGGTGGGGTGAGCGTACGGGACGGGGTGTTGACCATCGAGGACGCGTCGACGGAGGCGTTTGCGCCCAACAGCAAGCTGTATTTCCTGCACGAGGTGAGTCAGGAATCGATTCTTGATGATGGTTGGTTGGATGCCGGGGTGACGCTTTATTTTCGGGCCCGGTTGACGCCGCCGACCGATGCGGCGTTGGAATTGGCTCCTGCCCCCAATGGCTATGGGATCTTCAACGGTGGCAAGGGGATGGTGAGTTTGAGGCAGGCCGGACCGACGGGTGGGACTTCGGAGGGCATCGTCTCCTTCAGTCTGGTCAATGCGATCGAGGATGCCTCGCCGGCGGCGCAACTGGAGTTCCCCCAAGCGGGTTTGACGATGAACCGGCTGAACGGGGACGAAGCGACGAGCGCGGTGGATTCGGCCTCGTCAGGCGAGTTGAACCTGGTTCCGCTCGATCCCAGCGAGTTTCACGAATTCTGGATTGTGATGCAGGGGAATGGGGATCTGCCTGGGACTCACCGCGCGATCATCTACGTGGACGGGGTGGCAACGCAGAATTACGTGTTTGATTTGACGGCGGGGACGGGGGACGAGGGGAGTGCGTTCTCGAATTACCTCGGGTTGGGCGCGCCGACTACCTTGGCGGTGGGTTCGTTGGACATTGACTACCTGGCCTACCGGGCGGGGGCCTTCGCTCCGGTGCCGATACCGGAGCCGAGCGTGTGGCTGTTGTTTGGGGTGGGCGGGATCATCCTGGGGTGGGTGGGCCGGCGGCGCTGAGCGAGGTGGGGAGGGGGAGTGTTCAGTCGATGGGGACCCAGCCTTTGCCCGGGATGAACTCGCGGCTGCCGGAGGAAGCGCAGCCGGCGGTTCCCAGGGCGACGAGGCAGAGGGCCAGGAACAGGGCAAGGACGGAAAGTGAGCGGCGTGTCATCATGGAGGTAGGGTAATCGGGATTGTCAGCGCGGCAAGTCTGGTTCAGAGTGCGCGGGCGTTACCGCCCGCACCATGGCCGAGAAGCGATCCAAGTATTTGAAGGGCCAGCTCCTGCTGGATGGAGGGGCGTTGAAGGGGTCGTTTTTTCATCGGACGGTGGTCTTGATTTGCCAGCATGATGGGGAGGGGGCGTTCGGGTTGGTGTTGAACCGAGGGACGGACAAGAAGGTGGGGGAAGCTTTGGTGGCGGATTTGCCGGATCATTTGCGTCAGCAGCCGCTGTATCTGGGGGGACCCGTGCAGCCGACGGCGCTGAGTTTTCTGCACAGCGACAGTTACCTCTTGGAGAGCAACGTGCTGCCGAATTTGCGGGTAGGGCATTCGTTGGACGAGTTGTTGGAGATCGGCGAGTCGTTTTCGCCGACGCAGAAGGTGAGGATCTTCGCCGGGTATGCGGGGTGGAGTGCTGGGCAGTTGGAGAACGAGATGAAGCGGCAGGCCTGGTTGGTGCATCCGGCGTCGTTGGCCTGGGTTTTCGACGAGCCCCCGGAGGGGTTGTGGCGGGCGATTCTGCGTCAGAAGGGCATTCAGTTTCGGTTGTTGGCGGAGGCGCCGGAGGACTTGTCGTTGAATTGAGCAGGAGACGGGGAGAGGGGCTGACAGTGATGGGGGGCTGGGTTATAGGTGGAGACATGTTGATGCGAATGATGGTGGGACGGATTGGTTTGGGCATGGGGGTTTTGTGCTTGGGGTGGCGGTTGGCGGCGGCGGAGGTCTTTACGGTGGCCACTTACAATGTAGAGAACTACCTGTTGGAAGGAGCGGGGACCCGGGTGGCCAAGCCGGAGTTATCGCGGGCCCGGGTGCGGGAGGCATTGAAGGGGGTGGGCGCGGATGTGGTGGCGTTGCAGGAGGTGGGGGGGACGAACGCCCTGCTGGAGTTGCGTGGGACGCTTGAGCGGGAGGGTTTGAAGTATCCGCATTGGGAGTTGGTGACGGGTTGGGATACGAACATTCAGGTGGCGGTGTTGAGCCGGTATCCGATCGTGGCGCGTCGGCCGCACACCCAGGAGAACTTCCTGTTAAACGGGCGCCGATTTCAGGTGAGTCGGGGGTTCGCGGAGGTGGAGATACGGGTGAACGAGCAGTATACGTTCACGCTGATCACGGCGCATTTGAAGTCCCGGCGGGCGGTGGCGGAGGCGGATGAGGCAGACCTGCGTGAGCAGGAGGCGTTGCGGTTGCGGGCGATTGTGGAGGCGCGGTTGCAGGCGAACCCGGCGTTGAACCTGGTGGTGCTGGGGGATCTCAACGACACGAAGGACTCGCGGTCGACGCGGGCGGTGGTGGGGCGGGGAAGGACGGCGTTAGTCGATGTGCGGCCGGCGGAGCGCAATGGGGACACGGAGCCGAATCCGGTGGCGCGGTTCGAGCCGCGGCACATCACGTGGACGCACTATTATGGCAAGGAAGACACGTATAGCAGGATTGACTATGTATTGGTGAGTGCGGGGATGGCGCGGGAGCTGCGGCCGGAGGGAACGTATGTGTTCAGCATGCCGAACTGGGGGACGGCCTCGGATCATCGGCCGGTGGTGGCCTCGTTTATGGCCGTGGAGCGATAGGGGGTGGACGGGGGGCAGCCATTCTCATCTTGAAAAAAGGAGTCCCCGCTCCGCTTCCCTCCTTCGCGCCTCGCCCACGCCCATTCTGGCGCAACGAAGGTATCGCTATTTAGGAGACACCACACTAGGTTGTCGCCCGGTGATAGCGCAACCGAGTTCAGCCGACCGTTTGGCGACCCGCATTTTGGTGGGGATGGTGGTGGGCTTAGTGCTGGGCGGGTTGCTGCGGGGGCTGTTTCCGTGGGTGGAGGGGTTGGAGGTGTGGGCGCGGTGGGGGGCGGGTCACGTATTGACGCCGGTGGGGAATGTGTTTTTGCGGATGTTGTTTTTCGTGATTGTGCCGCTGATTTTCGCCTCGTTGGCCCTGGGGGTAGCGCAGTTAGGGGACTTACGGCGGTTGGGTCCGTTGGCGGGGCGGACGTTTGGGATGTTTTTTCTGAACATGGCGGTGGGGATTGGGTTGGGGTTGTTGATGATGAACCTGCTGCGTCCGGGGGAGCGGATTGAGCCGGCGATGCGGGAGGCGCTGGTGCGGGAGACGTCGGCGCGGGTGGAGGCGGTGCAGCAGCGTTCGGAGGAGTTGACGGCGGAGCGTCGGCAGGGGGTGTTGCGGATGTTAGTGGAGATGTTCATGCCGGCGAACCTGTTGCAGGCGGTGGTGGGGAGCGAGCGGGGTCGCATTGGGGATGTTTTGCCGTTGATCTTGTTCGCCATCCTGGTGGGGGCAGCGGGGACGCAATTGGGGGCGGGGTCGCAGGTGAGGCTACGGGCGGGGTTGCAGATCGTGGCGGAGGTGATGATGCGGATCGTGCATTGGGCCTTGGTGTTGGCGCCCTATGCGGTGGCGGCGATGATGGCGCGGGTGGTGATCGAGATGGGGTTTCAGTTTTTGGGGCAGTTGCTGTTGTTCACGGGCGGGGTGTTGGGAGTGATGCTGGTGCACTTATTTGGGACGATGTCGGTGCTGTTGCGCGTCTTGTCGCGTCAGCGGCCGCTGGCCTTCTTCAAGGCTATCCGGGCGGTATTGATCACGGCCTTCTCGACCAGTTCGAGCAATGCGACCTTGCCGACGTCGATCCAGGTGAGTCAGGAGGTGTTGGGGGTTTCGCCGAGCGTGGCGGGGTTCGTGTTGCCGTTGGGGGCGACGATGAACATGAGCGGGACGGCGTTGTATGAGGGGTGCGTGGTGTTGTTCGTGGCGCAGGTCTACGGGGTGCCGCTGCATTTGGGGCAGCAGTTGTTGCTGTTGTTGCTGGCGGTGCTGAGCGCGGTGGCGGTGGCGGGGATCCCGGGGGCGTCGTTGCCGTTGATTGTGGGGCTCCTGACGACCTTTGGAGTTCCCCCGGAGGGGATCGCGTTGGTGTTGGGGGTGGACCGGTTGCTGGACATGGCGCGGACGACCTTGAATGTGGCGGCGGATGTGGTGACGGCGGTGATTGTGGAGGAGCAGGTGGGCGGGGCGGGGGAGCAGGGGAGTGCAGGGTGACCGAGGCGGGTTGGTGTGGCTTTATCGACGATGGGGATTGGGCTACGGAACGGGCGTTAGGTGGGTTTGGCCGAAGCTGGTCTGGGGTTGGCAGGCGAGGAGGGCGGCGAGGAGGGGGGTGATGAGGAGGACCGCCGTGGCTGGGAGGACGATGCGTTGGCGGAGGTGGGCGCGGAGGGTGAAGAGGATTTCTGCGGGGGTGAGGCGGGAGCCGAGGAGGAGTTCGAGGGTGCCGAGGCGGCGGTCTTCGGCAAGGCGGTGGACGGACTCGGAGACCATCCAGGCTTTGACGAGGCCATGAAGGAGGAGGGTGACGGCGGCGAGGGCGAGGGCGTTGAGGGCAGGAGAGGATTGCAGGGTGGCGAGGCTGGCGATGCTGAGGAGGGCGGTGGTGGCGAGGGCGGACCAGAGGAAGCAGGGATGAAGGTGGCCGCGGGCGGCGAGCCAGGCGTAGGCGGTGTCGCGGGTAAGGGCGAGGGGCGGGGGTGAGGGGCTGAGGCGGCGGTTGAGGGACCGGGCGAGTCGTTGGGGCCAGGGGGCGTCTTGGTGGGGGAGGAGTGGGGGATCGTGGAGGAGGCGGGGGACGATGAGGCAGGCGAGGGCGAGGAGGATCCAGGCGAAAGAGTGTTGGGTGATCCAGGTGAGTTGGAGGAGTGCAGGGTCGGAGGCGGCGGGGGAGGGGGATAGGGCGAGGTGGAGGGCGAAAACCGGGCTGAAGTGGGAGAAGAAGAGTGAGTTTGGGGAATAGGGCTGGAGCCAGTGGTCGGCCAAGGGGGTGAGGTTGAGGGCGAGGACGACGACGGTGGTGATGGCGGTGGCGAGGCGTTCGTTGCGGCAGATGGTGGAGATCAGGAGGCGCGAGGTGGCCGAGAGGAGAAGGGTGTTGGCGAGGGCAGCGACGGTTTGGAGGGTGTTGGCGAGGGTGACGCCGCCGAGCAGGAGGGGGAGGGAGAGAATCGGGAGCAGGGCGAGGAGGGCGTAGGTTGGGCGGAGGATTGCGCCGGCGAATTTGCCGAGGATGATGTGAGGGGGGTGGAGGCGGGTGAGGAAGAGGAGGCCGAGGGTGCCTTCGCGCCTTTCTTGGCTGATGAGGTCGGCGGTGAAGAGTGGGCCGGTGGCCAGAGCAAGGGCGAAGGCGGCACCGGCGAGGAGGGAGAAGAGGCGTGGACCGGAGGCGGGGACATTTTGGATTCGTTCGCCGAGCCAGATCCAGAGGACCAGGGCGAGTCCGAGGACGGCGGCGGCGGCGCGGAGTTGGTAGGTGCCAGGCCGCCGCGCCGCGGTGCGCAGTTCGCGGTCGACGATGGGCAGGAGCAACATAGGCGGAATCGGCGCTTGACCGCTGGCGGGTAGGAGGTTATACGACGGAACAGCCAGTCGTCGATACCCGTTTGTAACCCAGAACTTCCGGAAGTACTTATGACGAAGCGTGACTTGGTGGTGAGGATCAGCGGCGAGACCGGATTGATCCAGCAGCAGGTGTTGGATGTGGTTCAGCGGACGCTGGATTACATTGCGGAGGCGGTGGCCAAAGGGGAAACGGTGGAGTTACGCAACTTCGGCGTGTTCGAGGTGAAGGTGCGGAAGGCGCGGATTGGGCGGAATCCGAATGCGCCGGAGGCGGATGTGCGGATCCCGCCGAGGGCGGTGGTGAAGTTCAAGCCGGGGAAGGAGATGCGGGAGGCGGTCTTGAAATTGACGCCGCCGGATTGAACCGGCGGCGGGCGGAATGAGGATTGGGGGAGGGGTCACAGGGCGGGTGGGGGGCGCCCGCGCAACGGGTGACCAACCGGCTGCCATGGAGAGTGCCCCTCACCCTCGTGCTCCTGATCGAGCAGTTGCGCTTGATCTCTGGATCCCCAAAGGAACGAATGGACCGGATGGCCAGCCGCTGACCGGGTGGGTTCGCGAGCGGGAGTAAGCGCGGGCGCGAGAGCAGGGGCGGGGCATCCCGAGATTGGGAGGGCGCCGGGCAGGTGAGTTGGGGGTATGGGGCAGGGGTTAGCCGCCGACGTTGGCGAGTTCCTCGCCGGAGCCGACGTTGATGATTTTGAATTGTTCGGAGTGGAGGCTGGGATCGGGGCGGAAGGAGAGTTTGCCGAAATAACGCTTCTCCATTTCGATGAGGAGCTTCTCGTCCTGGGTGCGGAGGCGGTCGAGGACGGTGGGGTTGACGATGATCCGGAGTTGGAAATCGGAGTCGTCGCGGGTGCGCCGTTTGAGGATTTCGCCGAGTTTGCGTTGGATTTCGACGCTCATGCTGAGCGTGCTCTTGACTTTGCCGCGGCCTTTGCAATAGGCGCAGTCGTCATAGACGGAGCGGTGGACGCTTTCGGAGTGGCGTTGGCGGGTCATCTCCATGAGGCCGAGTTGGGAGATGGGGAGGATATGGGTCTTGGCGCGGTCGCGTCGGAGTCCATCTTTCATGCGTTGGTAGACCTGTTGCTGGTCGCGGCGCATTTTCATATCGATGAAATCGAGGACGATGAGGCCGCCGATGTTGCGGAGGCGGAGTTGGCGGCAGATTTCGTCGGCGGCTTCGAGGTTGACGCGGACGATGGTGGAGTCCTGGTCTTTGCCGCTGGACTTATGGCGTCCGGTATTGACGTCGATGGCGACCAGGGCTTCGGTTTCGTCGACGACGATGTAGCCGCCGCTCTTGAGGTGGACCTGGCGGGAGAAGGCGGTTTCGAGTTGGCGGCTGATATTGAAGCGGTCGAAGACGGGTTGGGGTTCGTGGTAGAGTCTGACTTTGGCGGCGGAGCGTCGCGAGATGCGAGTGATCATGTCGCGGACGCGGTCGAACTGGGCTTGCTGATCGATGACGATTCGTTCGACGTCCTCGGTGAGGAAGTCGCGGACGGTTCGTTCGATGAGGTCTGGCTCCTGGAAGACGCAGGAGGCGAGGGGTTGTTTGGCGAGGCGATCCTGGATTTGTTTCCACTCGTCGAGGAGGAGGGCGAGGTCGCGGACGAAGTAGCGGGCCTGTTGGCCTTCGCCGACGGTGCGGATGATGACGCCCATGCCGTCGGGGATGGTGAGGCCGCGGAGGATGCGTTTGAGCCGGTGGCGCTCCTCGTGGTGCTCGATTTTGCGGGAGATCCCGCACTGATCGGAGTTGGGGAGGAGGACGAGGTAGCGTCCTGGGAGGGCGAGGTTGGTGGTGACGCGGGGTCCTTTGGTGCCGATGGGGCCTTTGGTGACTTGGACGACGATTTCGCTGCCTGGGGGGTAGAGGCGGGGGATATCTTTTTGGGTGATGCGTGGCCGTTCGCGTTTGCGGCCTTCGCGTTCGACGACTTCGACGCTGGAGTCGAAGCTATTGGGGACGATATCCCAGTAATGGAGGAAAGCGTTCTTCTCGAAGCCGATATCGACGAAGGCGGCTTTGAGGCCGTCTTCGAGGTTCTTGACTTTGCCTTTATAGATGCTGCCGACGAGGCGTTCGTCGCTGGTCCGTTCGATGGTGAACTCCTCGAGGCGGCCTTCTTCGAGGACGGCGACGCGGGTTTCGAGGGGTTCGGCGTTGATGATGACTTCTTTATGGCACTTCTTTTTGGGCTTGATGAAGCGTTGGACGCGTTTGACGACTTTTTCGGCGACGGCCTTGATGGTTTCGACCAGGCCTTTGGGGGTGGGGTCGGGGACGTGGACGGGTTCGAAGGGGGCTTCGGAGACTTCGGCGGGGATGGCGAGGTCCGGTTCGCGGAACGTCTGGGAGCGGACGCCGGGTTGGGCGGCTTCGGCGGGGGAGGGGGCAGGCGGGGTATCTTCCGGGAGGCCGGCGGCGCGGTTTTCGGCCCGGAGGATTTCGCGTTCATGGCGGGCCTGGTCGAAGATGGCGTCGTCGCCTTCTTTTTGGCCGAGGGCTTGGGCGCGGGCGTCCTGGGCGGCGCGTTCGGTGGATTTGGGGTGGGAGGTGAGGCCGCCTTTGGGCCGGAAGCGTTGGGTGCGGCGGCGGCGGGAGAAGTTGCGTTCAGTCATGGTTTAGTAGTTTTTACGGTGGATATAGACGTTTTGGAGCAAGCCCATCGCCACCAGGGAGCACAGCACGGAGGAACCGCCTGAGCTGAGCAGGGGCAAGGGGATGCCGGTGACCGGGATAAGCCGGATATTCATGCCGATGTTGATGAAGACGTGGCTAAAGAGGAGGGAGACGACTCCCACGGCCAGGAGGGTGCCGAGGCGGTCCCGCGCCTGGCCGGCGATGCGGATGCCGGTGAAGAGGACCACGGTATAGAGGGTGAGCACGAGCACGCTCCCGACGAACCCGCTTTCCTCGGCGATGACCGAGAAGATGAAGTCGTTGTGGGCGACGGCCCTGGGCAGGTAGCCGAGGGCGTTTTGGGTTCCCTGGCGCCAGCCTTTGCCGGTCAGGCCTCCGGAGCCGACGGAGATGAGCGCCTGTTCGACGTTGTAGGACTTCTGGCGTTGCAGTTCGCGGAGGCGCTGGCGTTCCGCCGGGCTGGCATTGGGCGGGGCGAAGTCGCGGCCGAAGTAGACGAGGAGCCGGTGGCGTTGGTAGTCGTGGAGTTTGATCCGCCATTGGGGGGGAGCGAAGAGGACATCGACGAGGACCAGTCCGACCAGGAGGGCGACGCCGGCGAGGAATCGTCTGAGGAAGAGGGGGGGGACGCCGGCGACGAACATCATGGCGAGGCCGACGGGGAAGAAGACGAGGGCGGAGCCGAGGTCGGGTTCTTTGAGGATCAGGAGGAAGGGGAGGACGATGAGGCCGAGGGCTTTGAGGAAGATGCCGGGGAGGCGGAGTTCGTCGCGGGGGCGGGAGAGGAAGTGGGCCAGCACGAGGAGGAAGGAGAGTTTGGCGAACTCGGAGGGTTGGAATTGGAAGAAGCCGAGGTCGATCCAGCGGCGGGCGCCGAGGACTTTGGTACCGACGACGAGGACGGCGACGAGGAGGGCGATGGTGATCCAGTAGGCGAGGAGGGCCCAGCGGGCGAGGGAGTGGTAGGGGACGAAGCCGAGGACGACGGCGGTGCCGATGCCGAGGGCATAGGCGATGATTTGTTTGAACCAGGCTTGGCGGTAGAGGGGGAGGACGGAGTGAAGTTCGTTGGGGGCGGTGGCGCTGTAGATGAAGGCGGCGCCCAGCAGCATGAGCAATCCCAGGGCTCCGATTTGGAGCCAATCCAGGCGGGGTTCCTGGCGGTTGAGTGGGATATCGAACATTTAGGGGAGCGTGGCGAGGGTGGGAGTCGCAGGCGAGGGGGGAGAGGGAGGACGTTGGCGGATGGCCTGGTAGACTTCGGCGGCGATGGGCGCGCAGCTTCCGCCTCCGGAGCTGCCGCTTTCGATCATGACGACGACGACGTAGGTGAGTTCGCGGTAATCGGCGAAGGAGGTGAACCAGGTGATGTGGTCGATGACGCGTCGGCCTTGGGTGACTTGGGCGGTGCCGGTCTTGCCGCCGACGCGGAGGTCGGGGAAGCGTGGGGTGCGTCGGCTGGGCTCATGGAAGGCGCGGAAGGCGGTGGCTTCGGGGTCTTCGGTATCGGCGAACATGCCTTCGCGGATGATGTCGAGGTGGCGCGTTTCGACGCTGAGCTGGGTGCGGACCTGGGCGGTTGGCGGGGTCCGGACGGGGCGGTCGAGGAGGGGGTCTTGGGGTTCGATCCGCTCGACGAAGCGCGGCCAGAGGACGCGGCCGCCGTTCGCGATGGCGGCGGTCATGACGGCCATTTGGAGGGGGGTGACGCCGACATCGCCCTGGCCGATGCAGAGGTTAGCGGTATCGCCCGTGCTCCAGCCGCCGCGGTGTTCGCGGATCCAGGCTGGGGTGGGGAGGGTGCCTGGGGCTTCTTGGCGGAAGGGGAGGCCGAAGCGTTCGCCGAGGTGGAATTGGGCGGCGAGGTTGACGATGGGTTGGAGGCCAAGCTGGGTGCCTTGGTGGATGAAGTAGGCGTTGCTGGATTTGAGGAAGGCCCGGCGAAAGTCGTAGTCGCCGGGCGGGGCGGTATCCTCGATTTTGCGTCGTCCGATGAAGATGCAGCCGCGGCCGACGCGGGTGGGGTCGGGTTCAACGCGGTAGGTGGCATCGGGGTCGAGGCCGTGGTGAAGGGCGGCGAGGCCGACGATGATTTTGAAGATGGAGCCAGGGGCGTAGACCCCGAAGGTGGCGCGATTGAACATCGGGCGGAGGTCGGGGTTGTTGAGGTTCGCCCATTCCTCCTGGGTGATACCATCAACGAACTGGTTGGGATCGAACGCGGGGGTGGAGGCGAGGGCGAGGATATCGCCGGAGTTGGCCTCCATGACGATGACGGCGGCGCGGGAGTTGGTGCCTTGAGGGCTGTGATAGAGGGCGGATTCGGCGGCGCGTTGGAGGTGGGTATCGAGGGTAAGGATGAGGTGGTCGCCGGGTTCGGAGGGGGCCCAGACGGTTTCCGATTGGCGGTAATTGAGGTTATTGACGAGGATGGACTTGACGCCGGGTCTTCCGCGGAGGTCGTCGTCGTAGGCGGCTTCGACGCCGAGTTCGCCTTTGTAGTCTGGGAGGCGGTAGGTGAAGTTGGGTTCTTCGGGGCTATCGAGGTCGCCTTCGTGGCGTTTGAGGTGGCCGAGGAGGTGGGCGGCGAGGGGGCCGTGGGGGTAGACGCGGACGGGGCGGATATCGAGGTCGACGGCGGGGAGGTGGGCGGCGCGTTCGATGAAGAGGGCGATGTGTTGGGGCCCGAGGTTGGTGAGGAGGGT
>CAZVRY010000058.1:0-30095 GCA_964629545.1 uncultured Verrucomicrobiota bacterium
ATCTCCAGCCAGGAACGTCAAACCAGGCGTGCGAGCTAACGCCGGACGAGCGCGCTCGGCGAGGATTTGGGCGCTTGCTCCGGCGTAGCTCCACTTACCGTTGGAAGGGAGAGCGACCGAGGGGGCTTGCTGGCCGTGAAACCTCCGGGTCAGGGTGGCTTTATTCATCAGTGCAGAAGTAAGCATACACCCCTCACCCCATCCCTCTCCCCAACCCTTGAAAGCGAAGCGATGGAACGGGGTTGGGGAGAGGGAGAAAGGGAGAGGGGAGCCATCCTGTGTCTGCCTACTTATGCACTCATCAATACCATGGGTCGTCCGCGGCCATCCGGGATGGCCTCGACCCCGGGAAAAGGAGATGAGCCGGATTGCTCCGGCTCATCGGTGATGGGGTCACTAACGCCGTCACCACGACGCTCAGAAGGGCAACGGGGCCAACTGGAAACTCTGCCCGGAACCCCGCTGCCGGCCAGACCCCTCTGCCAACCCTTTGCCGGACAGACTGACTACTTCCGAGACGTTGGAGCGCAGCCCGCCGGGGAATGTTCAAAGATCCCGGAGTTTTTTTCGGCCCACCCTCACACCTGGGAACAGGCCGCCGGAACCAGGAAATGATTCGTGATGCCAGAGAGGATCTCCTTGTCGGCGTAGCCAGGGGTGTTCTTCAGTTTGATCCACTCCGGATCCTTCACGAACACGCCCCAGTTCTTATCCCGTTCGGCCCGGTCCTTAAAGACCAGAAGATAGGTGAGATTGGGCAGCCGGGGACCGATCAGCGACTCGCCAAAAAACACGGGCGTCAGGCCCGTTCGGCGGAAGATCCCGATCTCCCCGACGTTGAACATCTCGATCTTCTTCTTGTTGGCCCGCTTGCTATGGCTCTCGTAGATGCGCAGTTCGAACAGCCGTGCCTGGTTGCCGCTGGCCGCCGGCGGCACCTCGAGGCGGGGCATGCCCTCGAAGGCCACCATCAGCGAACTCTCGATGCGGTTGTAAGCAGGATCCGTGGCGGGCACGTTGATGTGGGCGTCGGCGGCCTTGAGGTAATCGGGGTCCTGACGGAGCACGGCGCTCGCGCTCACGAATTGGTCGATCGACTTGTAGGTCATCAGCACCTGCAGGCCGGGCTCGCCGGACTCCGACTTGAAGACGCCGATCGGACCCAGGCCGACGCGGCGGAGACCGGGAATGGCCGCCTCCCGCAGGTAGGCCTCGAAATCCTTCATTTTGGCCTCATCCTTGAGCTTGATCGTCCGCCATTCGTAATACTCGCGCGCGCCTGCCGCCTCGGCGGCCTTGAGCGTGTGGAGGGTGGACACGCTGGCCAGACCGGAGGCGGCCAGGGACGAGGTGACAAACGTGCGACGATTCATAGGTGGGATTGGGATGAGGGTTAAGGGGACAGACCGGGGTGTTGGAGCCACAAAGGGGTGGGGCCGCCGAGACGGCTAGAGCGGACGAATCCAAATGTTGCGGTAGCGGACGGGGTTGCCGTGGTCCTGCAGGGCCAGCGGGCCCTTGAGGACGGCGCCCGAGAACGAGGCGGCCGTGGTCGGGCCCTTCACGGGCACGTGATCCTGCACGAGCACCCCGTTGAACAGGACGGTGAACGACCCGGGCAGGACCTCTTTGCCGTCGGCACTGGGCCGCGGCGCGCGGAAGACGATGTCGAAGGTGTTCCATTGGCCGGGCGGCCGGGTCGGGTTGGCGAGGGGGGCGGCATTCCCGTAGAAGGCACCCGCCTGGCCATCGGGGTAGGTCTTGTTCTGGTAGGAATCGAGCACCTGGATCTCGTAGCGGCCCTGCAGGTAGACGCCACTGTTGCCGCGCTCTTGCCCGCTGCCCTTGACCTCAGGAGGCGCCGACCACTCCACATGCAACTGGCAATCGCCAAACTCCTCCCGCGTGTAGATGTTCCCGGTGCGATTCACGATCGCCACCCCGTCCTCGACCTTCCACTGCGCTGCCCCCCCCTGGCGGGTGCGCCATCGGGACAGATCCCGCCCATCGAACAAAACCAGCGCGTCAGAAGGCGGGCCCCCCACCGGCCCTGGTTCCACCACCGGCGGCTCCGCCGGACCGGACTTGGCTTCCGCGCCAAAACCCACCGGGATCACCCCGACCACAAGCCCGGCGAAAAGCGCAAGCCCAAGGAGACGGTTAGAACGCGACACGACGCGAATGGCTGACATAACAGATAAGGCTGAGTGCGCCGCAATTTCACCACCGCCCGCAGGGGCTGACAATGGAAAACCCAGCCATTCTCATCTTGCAGGTCTGGACGCTCGAACGAACCCACCTGCGACCGATGAATCTGGGCAGCGCGGAGACAGGTGACCGGTCCATCCAAGGACCGCCGGGCCCAACCGCCGTTCCTTCAATCCACGAAGATCGCTTCGTTCGAAAGCAGCAAGGCTTGGGCGAGGGCGGCCCAGGGGTCGAGAGCGGGCGGCGGTTCCTCGGGCTTCGCGGCGGCGAGGAAGTCCGTGGCCAAGTCGAGTTCGTCCGGTTGCGCGCCTCGTTGCCAGGTCAGGCGCATGAGCGCGGCGACCCGCTCGCGCGGGGCCTGGTGGCGGGCGACTTCCGGTCGGGTGGCCAAGGCTCGGGCCTGCTCGATCACAAACGGACTGTTCATCAGGAACAGGGCTTGTTGGGGCACGGTCGTGTGAAAGCGCTGGGGCGTGCTCACGTCCGGACTCGCGAAGTCGAAGGTGCGGAACACGCCCGGGAGGTTCTGTCGCTCGATGAACGCATAAACGGTGCGTCGCGGCACGAACGGTTCGGCCAGGATGTCCACCGGGAGGCCACCCATCGAAAGGTCAAGCCGTCCCGCGACCGCCAGGAGGGTGTCGCGCAGGGCCTCGAAGTCGAGGCGCCGCCGGGGATGGAAATGGAGCCAGTGATTGTCCGGGTCGCGCTCGTACTGGGGTGGATGGGGCCGGCTCGATTGCTGGTAGGTTGCCGAGCGCAGGATGAAACGGATCAGTTCCTTCGTGCTCCAGCCCTGGTCCATGAACCGGGCCGCCAGGTAATCCATCAGGGCTTGGTGCGGGGGGCGCTCGGTCCGAATTCCGAAATCGCCCGGCGTAGGGACGAAGCCCTGGCCGAAGAGATGCATCCAGACGCGGTTGACGTGGACGCGGGCGGTGAGGGGATTGTCGCGGCGCGCGATGGCGCGGGCCAGGTCGAGTCGGCCGCTTCCGTTGGTCAGGGCGACGGGCTGGGTTGCGGCCAGGACCTCGAGGTAACGGCGCGGCGCCGCCGGGCCGCGGTTGCGGGGATTTCCGCGCAGGAACACGAACGAGTCCCGGGGCTTGGCCCCATCGACGAGCGCCATGGCCCGCGCCGGGGCGCCCGGGTGCGTCCAATTCAGTTTCTCGATGCGATTGCGGATGGGCGCGGAGCCCTCGCCGAGGCGCCGGGCCAGGAGTTGGCGGGCCTCGTTCTGGGGGAGGTTCACGGGGGTGCCCTCGGTATGAAGGAAGACCCGCCAGGCCTCGAGGGCGGGGTCGTGGAGGGCGGTGGGAGCGGGAGATTGGGCCTTGGTGGCGGCCTCGAGGGCGGCGGTCCAGGCCGCCTCGGCCTCCTTGGCCAAGCGGGTGTAGAGGGCGGCGACGTCGGCGAGCGCGGCGGGGGGTTGGGCCAGGGCGCGGGCGAGGGCGGGGTTACAGGGGCGAGCCGGGTCGGTCTGGCCAGCCCAGCGCTCTGCGACCGCCACGGCTGCGCCCGCAAACCCGTCCTCGGGGAGGGCGGCGAACTCGAGCCATGGGGCAAACAGGGGGTCTGGCCGGGACCGGGCTTCCTCGAGCCAGGTCATCCAGCGGCGGAGGATGGTGGGATTGAGTTTGCGTTCGCCCGCGAAGGTGTCGAACTCGGCTGGATTGGGCAGGGCGGCGGCGGCGCGAGCGCCGAGGAGATAATCGCCGATGTGCTGTCTCAATTCGCCGGCGAACTTGGCGACTTCCCGGTCCTTGAAGTCCTCGACCTCGGCCTCGATCTTGGCGACCTCAGCCAGGTAGTTTTCGTAGTCGGGGCCGGCGGGGCGGCTGCCGAGGAGGGGTTTTTCGGCCGGCTCCTCGCTGCTGGCGAAGACGCCGTGCAAGGCATAGTAGTCGCCCATCGAGATGGGATCGTATTTATGGTCGTGGCAACGGGCGCAGGCTACGGTCAAGCCCTGGGTGCCCCGCATGACCACATCGATGCGGTCGTCGATGATGTCGTTTTGGTTGTTGAGGAAGCGGCGGCCGAGGGTGAGGAAGCCGAGGGCGGCCAGGGCGCGCCGGTCGTGGGCGGTTTGGTCGGCGGGCGCGGTGTGGGTTGGGTGTCCCTCGGTCTCGGCGAGCAGGCGGTCGGCGGCGATCTGTTCGATCAGGAATTCGGGGTAAGGCTTGTCCTCGTTGAAGGCGCGGATGACGTAATCGCGGTAGGTATGGGAGAAGGCGTAGCGGCGTTCCTCGCCGCCGGCGAGGTAGCCTTTGGTATCGGCGTAGCGGGCCACATCGAGCCAGTAACGGCCCCAGCGTTCGCCGAAGCGGGGCGAGGCCAGGAGGCGGTCGACCAGAGCCTCGAAGGCCTCCGGGGAGGCATCGGCGACCAATGCCTCGACGTCCTCCGGACTCGGCGGCAGGCCCGTGAGGTCGAAGCTAACCCGGCGCAGGAGCGTGCGGCGGTCGGCCGGCAAGGCGGGGCTGAACCCCTGCGCTTCCAACCCGGCGAGCACGAAGGCGTCGATCTCGTTCTGCACCCAACGCTGTTTGTGGACCTTCGGCAGGGGCGGCGAGACCACCGTTTGGAAGGCCCAGTGCGACGCCCGGGCGGTGGCCATCTCGCTGGGAACGGTCGCCGGAGCGTCCCCCACGCGCGGGTCCGGAGCGCCCATCGTCACCCAGGCTTCAAGATCTGCGATCTGCACCTCCGAGAGCTTCTTTCCCTGGGGTGGCATCTCGAGGTCGGGGTCCGTGTAACGGACCGCCTTGATGAGCAGGCTTGCGTCGGGTTGTCCCGGCACGAGGACCACCCCGCTGTTGCCTCCCTGACGCAGTCCGTCGCGCGTGTCGAGTCGCAAGCCTCCCTTCACCTTGCCGGCCGACGCGCTGTGACAGGCGTAACAATGTTCCACCAACACCGGTCGAATCCGCTGCTCGAAGAACTCGGTCTCGCCCGGGCTCAAACCGTTCGCGCCCGTGGCCAGGGCTCCGCTGGCGACCCAGCCCAACACTCCCGCCCACCCCCGCCCTCGACGCCCCCGCCGCTTTAGCGCCGGTCCGGAAACAGGGTGGGTGCGGTCGCCCCGGAGCGCGCGCCTGCGGCCGGATTCATGGAATCCTCGAAACCCGAAACTCATGGTGGACAGGTCAAGGGTGGATCCTCTCATCGAAGGTCAGAAGGGTGAGCCGAACTCCGCCAGCGCAGGAAACTGGCGGTCGCGCGCGGAGAGGATGGGGTGCTCGACGGGCCAGTGGAACCCGAACGAGTTCCAGAGGATGCCGGCGTCCTGGGTCGGAGCGTGCACGGTGCTGGTTTGATACACCATGACGGCCCGGTCCGCCAGGGCGAGGAAACCGTGGGCGAATCCGATGGGGATGAACAACATCTCCCGGTTGGATTCGCTGAGTTCGCGGGTGAAGTGCTGGCCGCGGGTGGGCGAGTCTTTCCGGAGATCGACCACCACGTCCAACACGGCGCCGGCCACGCAATAAACCAGCTTGTCATGGGCCGCTGGCGGGAGCTGGAAGTGCATGCCGCGCACGACGTCCCGGGCCGACACCGAGAAGAACTCCTCGCGCGGTGCGAACTCGATTCCCAGTTCGCGAAAGGTATCCACGTGGTAGGTCTTGACGAAGCTCCCCCGCGCATCGCTGAAGACCCGGGGCTGGAGGACGCGCACCCCGGGGAGCGTGGTTGGAAGGACGGTCATGGCGGGGGAGGGATTCATGTCCCCAGGGTTAGGAGGCCGTTCCGGTCTTGCGGCGGACGAACCGGGTGATCGTCTCGATCATGTAATCGAGCATGGCCGGGGTGAGCCCCGGGTAGGTGCCGATGAAGACGGTTTCGTTCATGATGCGGTCGGCTCCGGACAGGTTGCCCACGACGCGGAAGGCGCCGGGTTGTTGGCGGCGGAGGTCCACGAAGGCGGGTTGCCGCACCAGGTTGCCACCGAAGAGCATGCGGCTGCCGATCTTGGCGGCGTCCAAGGCCTGCACCAGGTCGCGGCGGGTGAACGGGGCGGTGGGGCGGACGAGCATCGTGAACCCGAACCACGAACACTCGCAGCGATGCCCCGAACCGTCCCAGGTGAACCCTTCCGGGCTCCAACCGGTGGCGTGGGTGGGCAACTGGAAGGCCAGGTAACCCTCCAGCGGCGCCAAACCGCGACGCAGCACGTCCCAGTGCCGCATGCGCGCGGCCACGAAGTCCGGCAACTTCTTCAACTGTTGCCGCCCAATCGCCGCCTGCGGGTCAAGCGGCTTCAGGTTGTAACCGAGGTGCGAATAAATGTACTTGTGATCGTAGCCCGCCGGCAGTTCGCCCAACTGCCAGCCGAAGCGCTTGCGACAGGTGTTGTCGTGGCCGCTCGGACACCAGCAGTCGCGTCCCCAATCGCGGAAGCTCTCCACCAGGACCTTGAGTTGCATCTCGCGCACGACATTCACCGATCCCCCCTCGCCCAAGGTGAGGTGATGGGGCGGATAAAACGACTGCGTCGAGAGGTCGCCAAACGTCCCTGTGTATTGGCCATCGTAGCGGCAGCCCAGGGCGTCGCAGTTGTCCTCAATCAGCCAAAGGCCGTGCCGCCGGCAAAACTCGGTCACCGCCCCCAGGTCGAACGGGTTGCCCAAGGTGTGGGCCATCATCACGGCCTTGGTGCGCCCGGGCGCCAGGGCCTCCTCCAACTGGTCCACCCGCGCGTTGAGGGTGACCGGGTCGTTGTCGATAAAGACCGGGCGCAGGCCGTTCTGGAGGATCGGAGCGACCGTGGTGGGAAACCCGGCCGCCACCGTGATCACTTCGTCCCCGGGACGCAGTTGGCGTTCCCTCAACCTCGGGCTGGTGAGGGCAGAGAGGGCAAGGAGGTTGGCCGAGGAGCCGGAGTTGACGAGGATGGACTTCTTGACCCCGAGGAAGGCGGCCAGTTCGCGTTCGAAGGCATCGCCTTCCGGGCCCAGCGTCAACCAGAAGTCCAGGGTGGCGCTGACCGCCGCCTCCACTTCGTCCGCGGTAAACACCCGCCCCGCGTACGGCACCGTGGTCTGGCCGGGCACGAACGGAGCGGCCGCATCGAGGCCGGGCCGATGGGCGGCATGAGACAAGCGGGAGAAAGCGCGGGCACTGCGGAGTGCGAGGGCGCGGTGCACCTCGGCCAGCTTCCGATCCCCCACCCGCAGCCCAGGGCGTTGGACCTGGGATTCGCGGACGGTGGACGGGCGGTCGAGCCGAACGAAACACGGTTGCGCGAGCATGCCGGTGGCCAGGTCGCCCTGCTCCAGGCGCACCACGGCAGGGCTATCCGCTCCTCCAGCCCCCGGCAACACCGTGAGCACGCCCTCTGCGTCCGGTCCCTCGAGGACGAGCGCCGGCCCGGGAGTGAGAGGTTCGCCTGCCGCAGCAGGCCCGATGAGGGTGACAAGCTCTCCTTGCATGGGAAATCAGGGAGCCGAGCCGGCCGCCGGCGGCGCGGTGGCCCAGAGCAAGGCGGCCTGGCGGGCGCTTGCTTCGTAGGCTTCGATTTGGCGCCCGGTGAGGGCTTGGAGAGCCGCCGGGTTGGGATCGGCGGCGGCGGCCCGATACCACTCGATCGTATGGGCGATGGCCTCTTCGAACCGCCACACCGGCTCCCAGCCCAACAGGGCATGCGCCTTGTCGGTCGTCAGTTGGAGGAAGCCAGCCTCATGGACGGCGTGGGGATCGGTGCGGTCTTCCCAGCGTCCTGGCCAGTGCCGGAGCACCGCGGTGACCAGCGATGCCACGGAGCGGTTGGCGTCGTGGCCGGGACCGAAGTTGAAGGCGCCCGCGAGGGAGTCGAGGGGGGCCCGGGCCAGTTCCGGGCGCGCGAGGGCGGCCCCGAGCCAGAGGTAACCGGACAGGGCGTCGAGCACGTGCTGCCACGGGCGGGTGGCCCGGCGGTTGCGCACCTGGATGGCCTGACCCGTCTGCAGGGCCCGCACGCAGTCGGGCACAATCCGGTCCTTGGCCCAATCGCCGCCCCCGATCACGTTGCCGGCGCGGGCGCTGGCCACGCGGACCGGATGGCGGGCAAAGAAGGAGCGGCGCCAGGCGCTGATGGCGATTTCTGCGCCGGCCTTGCTCGCGCTGTAGGGATCGTGTCCCCCGAGCGGGTCTTCTTCGCGATACCCGTGGACCCACTCGCGGTTTTCGTAGCACTTATCCGTGGTGACCAGGACGGCAGCGCAGGGTTTCTCCAGCCGCCGCAGCGCCTCGAGGACGTGAATCGTGCCCATCACATTGGTCTCGAACGTCGCCACCGGCTCGACATAGGACGTCCGCACCAGGGGTTGGGCGGCCAGATGGAACACGAAATCGGGCTGGACCGCCCCCAGCGACCGCGCCACCGCCTCGGGATGGCGAATGTCCGCCAGTTGGTGTTGGATCCGTTTGCCCAGGGCCAGTTGATCGAACAGGGCGGGTTCGGTGGGGGGGGCGAGGGCGAAGCCGTGCACGCGGGCGCCCAGCCGGAGCAGCCATTCCGCCAGCCAGGCGCCTTTGAACCCGGTGTGGCCCGAAAGCCAAACCGTCCGGCCGTGGTAAAGATCGGCGAGCATCACCACACCTTCCACGGCGCCTTGCCCGAGCGCCACAGGTTGTTCAACAACTCGAACTCGCGAAACGTGTCCATGGGCTGCCAGAAACCGTCATGAGGAAAGCACATCAGTTGCCCGTCCGCCGCCAGCGCCCGCAGCGGCTCCCGCTCGAGAATCAGGTTGGGATCGTCGTTGAAATAGCGCAGCACCTCGCGCGAGAAGACAAAGTAGCCCCCGTTGATCCGCCCGCCCGAGGTCTGGGGTTTCTCGTTGAACTCGACGATGCGATGATCCTCGGTGGTGAGTTCGCCAAACCGTCCGGGCGGCCGGACCCCGGTCAGGGTGGCCAATCGGCCGTGAGCTCGATGGAAGGCAAGCAGGGCGTCGAGATCGATGTTCCCCACGCCGTCGCCGTAAGTCAGCATGAACATGTCACCGTTTAAATAGCGTCCGGCCCGCTTGACCCGTGCTCCGGTCATCGATTCCTCACCCGTGTGCGCGAGCGTCACCGTCCAGTCCTCGGCCGAGCCCGTCCCGTGGTAGGTCACGTCACGAGTCGCCAGGCGAATGGTGAAATCGTCCACGAGATTCTGGTAATGCAGGAAGTAGTCCTTGATCACCTCGCCCTTGTAGCCGAGGCAGAGCAGGAAGTCCCGGTGCCCATGATGGGCGTAGAGCTTCATGATGTGCCAGAGGATCGGCTGGTCGCCGACCGGCACCATGGGCTTGGGACGGTATTCCGTCTCCTCGCGCAGCCGGGTGCCTTTGCCCCCGCAGAGGATCATCACTTGCATGGCGGACTGTAGTCAGGGGGCGGCGGGGCAGGCAAACGAGAAAGGGGTCGGCGCACCGCGCCAGGCACGCGGAAGGCTGAGCGGGGTGCGGAATGAGCGGCCAGCGGCCTGCGGGGAGCAGTCGGGCGATCGGCTCGCCCCCTCGGGGGCGTCCGGTCACGGGGCAAGGTCGCCCGGCCGTTTGCCCCCCCCGCTACCCGAACCAGCACCTCAAACTGATTGAAGACGATCTCGTTTCGTGAGACTTTCCGCCGTCCTTTGCTCCCTCGAACGATGTTCCTGAAGCCCATGAAATCTGCCATCCTGCTGCTGACGGTCTGCGGTGCACTCCTCGAATTGACGGCCGGTGAGGCCGATTTCCAGGCCGGGGCGGCGCGTCGAGACGTGACGCCCAAGGAACCGGTTCCCATGTGGGGCTACGGGGGACGCCACGACGCCCTGTCGACGGGGGTGGCCGACCGATTGCACGCGGCCGCCCTGGTGCTGAAGGTCGGCGAGCGCAAGGTGGCCCTGGTCGGACTCGACCTCGGCCGTGGTCCCAGCGAGGCCATGCTGGGGCGGTTGCGGTCTCGCTGGCAGACGGAAGCGGGGATCGGCCATGCCTTTGTTGGCGGCTCCCATACTCACCATGGTCCGGTGCTGGAACTGTCCGACGCGCCCGGCAAGGGACAGGGCAAGTTCGCGGCCGCCCTGCGTTACTACGCCGAGTTGGAGGAGGCCCTCGCCGGAGTGGTCCTCGAGGCGAATGAGCGGCTGAAGCCAGCCCGGCTGGCCGCCGGGTCCAAACCCCTCGAAGGGTTCAATCGCAACCGGCACACCAAGATCGAACCCGTCCCGGTGGACCGCGAACTGGCGGTGCTGAGGGTGGACGACGACGCGGGGAAGCCGCTGGCCGTCGTCGTGAACTTCGCGGCCCATCCGACCTCGATTCCGGCGGAGAACCTCGAGTTTTCGGCCGACTACCCTGGGGCCCTGAAGGCGGCGGTCGAGCAGGAATTGGGCGGAGTGGCGGTGTTCCTGCAGGGGGCGGCGGGCGATTTGTCCACCGATCGCGGTCGGCATGGGGATTACCGCCAGTATGGCGCGGCCCTGGGACGCGAGGCGGCACGACTGGCGGCCAGTCTCAACCCCGCGCCCATCACGAATGCCACCTGGCTCGTGCGGGAACAACAGTTCCGCTTCGCCTCGCGCACCGATTTCCGCAACCCGGTCAACCAGGCACTCTATGCCCTCGCCTTCTTCCCGGAGTTGATCGCCAATTACGTGGACGAGTTCGCCGACGGGATCCGCCCCCGGCTGTCCGTCGGCCTGCTCAATGGAGACATCGCGTTCGTGGGGGCTTCCGGCGAGTTCTTCTGCCAGCATGCGTTGCGCCTCAAGGCGCGGGCCCGTCTTCGTCAGGTGTTCTTTATCGGCTACTGCAACGGGCACCACCTCTACTTCCCCACCATCGAGGCGGTGGCGGAGGGCGGCTACGGGGCCGACGACCGCGTCGCTCCGGTGGCCGTGGGAGCCGGGGAGCACATGATGGACGTGGCCTTGACCTGGCTCTACCAGATGCGGGGCCAGATCGGCGCCCACTCCAAGACCGCCTGGACCCCGACCGACCTGTCGCCCTGAGCGCGGGCCCCCATCCGCCGGCGGCCACCCCCATCCCATGACTTCCCTGATCTCGCCTGAGCAGACGTTCCCGCTCCTGGCGTTTGTGGGGGTGGGGGCGGCGTCCAGCATCTGGCTGGAGCAGAACAAACGCTGGGCGGCGGGCCTGGGCGGCCCGGTGGTGGCGTTGGTCCTGGCCATGGTCTTGTCGAACGTGGGCGTCATCCCGACCCAGGCGCCTGCCTACGACGTGGTGGACGATTACCTGGTCCCGGTGGCCATTCCCTTGCTGCTCTTTCGGGCCCATCTCGGCCGGATCTTCCGCGAGACCGGCCCCCTGCTGGCGACGTTCCATGTGGCGGCGGTTGGCAGCATGGTCGGGGCGTTCCTGGCCGCGGCCCTGTTCCGAGGCGCTTTCGAGCAGGTGCCGGAACTCGCCGGCATCATGGCGGCCAGCTACATCGGCGGGGCGGTGAACTTTGTCGCCTTGCGCGACACCTACAGCGTGCCGGCCAGCCTCACCAACCCCCTCCTGGTCGCGGACAACTTCATCATGTCCGCCATGTTCGCGGCGTTGCTGGTGATGGCGGGCAGCCGGTGGATGCGCCAGCGCTATCCGCATCCCCATTCGTCGGCGGGGGACGCGACGGACAGCCGCGAGTTGGCGGCGCGGCATTGGCGGCGCAAAGAAATCTCCCTGCTCGACCTGGCGGCTGGCCTCGGCTTGGCCCTCGCCATCACGGCCACGGCGATGACCCTGACCGCGTGGGTGAAGCAGGCGGTGCCGTCCGTGATCCTCCGCTCCCTGGTGGGGAACCCATTCCTGCTCATCACGGGCTTGACCGTGCTCGTGACCACCCTTGGGCATCGCTGGGTCGAGCGCATTCAAGGGGCCGAGGACGTGGGGATGTACCTGCTCTATCTCTTTTTCTTTGTGATCGGGGTGCGGGCCGATTTGGTCGAGGTCGTGCGGAACGTCCCGGTCCTGTTCCTGTTCTGCCTGGTGATGGCGCTGACGAACCTGGTCTTCACGCTGGGGGTGGGGCGGATGCTGCGCATGAACCTCGAGGAATTGCTCCTGGCGGTGAACGCCACCCTCGGCGGAGCGCCGTCGGCGGCGGCGATGGCCATCGCCCGGGGTTGGTCGGCTCTGGTTCTGCCCGGCCTCCTGGCGGGCCTGTGGGGCTATGTGATCGGCACGTTCCTCGGTTTGGTCACCACGGAAGTCCTGCGCCGGGTGTTCTAAACGGCTGGGGGAACGGCACGCTCACGCGCGCCCAGCGCCCCTGAACCAGCACCGTGCGGGTGGAGAGTCCTTTGGCCGGCCCCGACGTCGTGCCCAACCAATGGTACCACCTCGTGGGCACCTACGATCCGGAGACCAAGACCAAGGCCTTCTATGTCGATGGCCAGCGCGTGGGAGCGGCGGGCGACGTCACCGTGAATGTCAACGAGGCCAAGCCACTGCGGATCGGCGCGGGCCAGACGGATTCCGTCATCGGCAACTTCTTCTGGAACGGGGGAGTGGACGAGGTGGCCGTGTTTCCAAGCGTGCTGAGCCAAGATCGGATCGTGGCGCACTACACGGCGGCGGTAGGCGGGGCGCCGGCGCTGGTCAATCCCCCCGCTGTCACCTACAACCCCCCTGCCACTCTCTCGCTCAACAACGTCTACCACACCGCCGCCGGCTCCTATCGCGTGGTCGTCCGCAACGGCGCGGGCACCGTGACCAGTGATCCGGTCCTGCTCACCGTCATGCCGACCCCCTCCTACGCCAACCTGACCAACGACTTGGTCCTGCATCTCACCTGGGACGGCGACCTCCAGGATTCTTCCGGCCGCGGCAACCACGGCAGCGCGGTCGGTTCCCCCAGCTTCGTCCCTGGCCGGATCGGTGCGCAAGCCCTGCGCTTCCGCACCGACCCCGCCAGCGGCACCTACGACTACGTCACCTTGGGCGCCATCGGCGACCTCAACAACAACGCCCTCGGCTATGTCCTCAACGTCGGCCAGGACGGCACCGGCGGCTACTCGCCAGTCATCCCCGACGGCACCCTCGATGACCTCGGCATCTGGCGCCGCGCCCTCTCCACCTACGAAGCCCAGAGCATCTACCTCGTCGGCCGCGACGCCGGCCGCTCCTTCGATGAGGTCGGCCCCGTCCGGCTCGAGGTCCACGCCGTGGACGGATTCGTCGACGTCGTTTGGCAAGGCGGCACCCTGGTCCAATCGGCGACCGTGGACGGCGTTTACACCGCCGTGCCTGGGGCGCAAGCGCCCTTCCACCGCGTCACCCCGGCGGGGGCCGCCCAGTTTTACAAGGTCCAGTAGTTGGATTTGCCAACCAGCGGGGAATGCTGCAAAGTCGCGGCCGTCCCCGCGGGGCCTCGGGGTCCAGTCGGTTCCCCGAGGCTCCGGCGGGGCCACCCCAGACCACCGCATGCGCAAGCCGCCGAACAAGAAGGAAGAGCACCGCTTTTACCTGTTCCCCGGGCAGGGACGGAACCGCCGCAAGCGTCAGACCCAGATTCTGGTGGCGGCGGTCTGCGCCGGGTTGGTCGTGGCGGGCGTCCTGAGCGCCCTCCTCTGGCTCCTGAACCGTCCCCTGTAGATCGCGGCCGGGGCGGCCAGCGCACGCCAAGCAGACGGCGGCGGCTTTGCTTCGGCCAACCCCCTCGGGTCGTCCAGCGCCCCGCCCTCCGCCGCCGGCCGGCCGGCCAAGGACTAATCGGACCGACCCTCCAAGACGGCCACGGCGGCGGCGTGATGTTGGGTGTGGGTGAGGCTGAGGTGGACGATGCGGGCGCCGCGCAGTTCGAGGAGACGCTGTCCGCCTTCGTGCAGCACCACATAGGGCTCACCGGACTCCTTCCGCGCCACCTCCAGGTCCTGCCAGCCGAGGGCGCTGCCGATGCCGGTGCCGAACGCCTTCGAAATCGCCTCCTTGGCGGCAAACCGCGCGGCCAGGTGCGGCGCCGGGTCGCGGTACTGCAGGCAATAGGCAATTTCCGCCGGCCGCAGGATCCGCTTCAGGAATCGTTCCCCAAACCGGGCGTGCGACTCCCGAATCCGCTCCACCTCGATCAGGTCAATCCCGGTGCCGAGGATCATCGGGGGCGTAGCCGCGCATGAGCAGCAGCATCTCCTGGACGGCGGTGCCCAGGCCTACGGTGACGGCGCGGCTGATAATGCTGTGGCCAATGTTCAGTTCCACCAGGTGGGGCACGTGGAGGAGGAGGCCGAGGTTTTGGTAGTTGAGACCGTGGCCGGCATTGACCCGCAGGCCGAGGAGATGGGCCTGACGGGCGGCCGCCAGGAGGCGCTCGAGTTCGAGGTCGCGTTCGCGCTTGCGGTGGAAATGCTCCGCCCACGCCCCCGTGTGCAACTCGATGAACTGCGCCCCGATGCGGGCCGCCGCCTCGACCTGGGCCGGCTCCGGAGTGATGAACAGACTCACCTCGATGCCCGCGTCGTTCATCCGCTGCCGCGTTTCGCGCAGGGCCAGCCAGTGGCTCGCCGCGTCCAACCCTCCCTCCGTCGTCACCTCCGTCCGCCGCTCCGGCACCAGGCACACAATGTGAGGCCGGACGTCGAGGGCGATGGCCACAATCTCCGGCACGTTCGCCATCTCCATGTTCAACCGCGTCTTCACCACCTCGCGCAGCCGCCGCAGGTCGCGGTCGAGGATGTGACGGCGATCCTCCCGCAAGTGGGCGGTGATGCCGTGGGCGCCGGCCGATTCGCAGATGAGGGCCGCTTCGATGGGATCGGGTTCGCCCCGGTCGCGGCCGCGGTAGCGGGCTTCGCGGAGGGTGGCGACGTGGTCGATGTTGACGCCAAGTTTGAGCATAGCCGGTTAGGGTTGGGCCGGGCGGGCCGGCTGGGGGCGCGGCATGCGGGCGGCCGGCCGGGTGGGCGGCGGGCGCTCGAAGGCGGGGAAGAGCGGGTTATCGAGCCAACGGGTCAGCGCCACCATGGCCAGGGAATTGAGGCCGAGCGGGGAGGTGTGCTTGAGCCCCAACACCTGCGGCGACTCCAAGGTGATCTCGGTCCCTGCCTCCAACAGGTTGGTGCCAATGGTGGACAGCCATTGGCGAGCGGTGGATTGCGGGGTGAAGTCCGGCTTTCCCGCCGCCATGTTGCCCACCTGCCACAGAATGTTCCACTGCGGGATCCGCGCCCCGACCATCTCCCACTCGAACAGGAGGAGATTCGTCCGGCTCGTGACCTGCGCCACGAGGGCGGCGGGTGGCGGGTTGGTGACCGGCGCCATGGGGAAGAACCCGCCGAGGACATAGTCCGCATCGGGGGCGGGCCGCAGGCTGGGCATCAGGATCGGCAACCCCTTCCAGACCACCTCCGTGGGGTCGGCATGGTACTCGATCACGGCCGTTCCGCGGGCGCTCAGATTGGTGCCCAGGACCCCCGGCAGCGTGTTCGCCACCCGCTGGAGTGCGTTCGTCACCGCGGGCACCTCCACCGCAAAGAAGGTGTGGAAGGGGAGTTGCGACTGAGCCCAGACGTATCCCTGGCCGGGCCCCGGGCCCACCCCCAGGTCGCGCCACCAGGGCATTCCCCCGAGCCAACTCCCCAGCCCGCGCGCAGCCAGAAACCCGACCAGGGGCACCCGGGCTGGGTCCTCGCGAATCGTCCGGGTGGGCACTCTCCACTCGGGTAACGAGGTCACCGGCGGTTCCTTAAAGCCGAACCGGCCTTGGCTGCGCACGTTCTCCCCGTGCCCCGCCAACAGCCATTGGACCTGCGGCCAGCGATCCGGAGTGGCCCACCCGAGCCGAGCCGCCAGCTTCGGCACGTCCACCTCCAGGCTGATCCAGGCTTTGGACAACGCCGGGACCGGGCGCCCCGTCGACTTCACCTGGCCAAGCAACCCGCGGACGGCGCCCAGTCCGCCTCCCCCCAGCACCAGCCAATCCCCCTTCTGCACGGCGGTCAGGCGGCCCAGCCGCGGTCCCAGATCGGCTTCCCATCCAGCCTCCCCGTCCAGGGTAGTGGCCGCGGCCGGGCTCCCCTGCACTTCCTGCATCCAGCCCGTCAACTGGGTCAGGCAGCGGGCCGCCGGCTCGCCTTGCAGGGCAAAGGCCCCGCCCCAGTCCAGCCCGGGACCGGTTCCCGCCCGCCACTCGACGTAGGACTCCACCGTGAGCAGATCGTCCAGCAGCGCCCGCAGGCGAGGGGGGGCGAGGCGATTGGTGGCGGGCAGAGGCTGTGCCTGGCGGGCCAGGGCGAGGGCCAGTTTGTCGAAGGTTTCCCGACGCAACTTCTGCGTCAGGGGATGCGGCCAAATCGCATGCAGCCGGACCCCGTTGGTGTCGCCCTCGAACGCCGCCGCTCCCGCGAAGTGCCACCGCCCGAGCACGGTCGTCGCCCCGCCCACCCCCGTGGGCGCCCCCTCGGCCCCCGTCGCCAACCACGTCGCCGCCGTGATCCCAAGTGTTCCCGCCACCAAACCTAGATACCATTTCATAAATGAAGTCCCCTACTAATCGCCAAGCCAAGCCCCCTTTGGCAAACCCAATTGCGCTCCCGGCGGCAGTTCGCATGGTGAAACTCGGACGGCCCCTCACCCGGCCTTGGGCCACCCTCTCCATGAACCGTCACCCCTCACCCCGTCCCTCCCCCCAACCGTTGCCAGCGAAGCGATGACTCAGGTTGGGGGGAGGGAGAAAGGGAGAGGGGAAACGTCAACGGTTCATGGTCCCCATGCGCGTCGGTTCGTTCGACTTGGAAGCTCCCCATGAACCGTCGCCCCTCACCCCGCCTGCGCGGCCGAAGCCGCTTCGGCGCGGCGAAGGCCCGTCCCTCCCCCCAACCGTTGCCAGCGCAGCGATGACTCAGGTTGGAGGGAGGGAGATAGGGAGAGGGGAAACGTCAGCGGCTCATGGGTTCAATGCGCGATTCCGATCGGGGAACTCCCTCCCGGCCCCCCGCGGTCACAGCGTGCCGGCCCGCCAGGCCAGCATCCCGTGGCCAGGGCCGCCCCTCAGCGGATCACTTCCAACACCGCCTCGGTCCATTCGCGGAGTTCCCCGTCCTCCCAAGCCACGTCCGCGACGATGACGCGCAGGCCGGGCGCCTCGTCGCCGGGCGCCTGCACCGTCACAGGCAACCTCCCGTCGGCCTGAGGCGCCAGGCGCAGCGGTTCCACGCGCGACACCTGGAATCCGTCCGGGGCGCGGACCACGGCTCGAAAAGTCCGCTCGCGAGGCGAGTGGTTCGTGATCCGCATCGCCAGCGTCACCGGCTCGCCCGCCCGCACGGTCGCCCAATACGGATGCAGGACCGCCCAGCTCTCATCCAGGCCGAAGTTCGGATCGTCGAAAGGCAGCAAGTCGGCCAGCAAGGGGATCCGCCGCCGCAGCGTCTCGCGCATCTGCGCCACTTGCGCCGGAGAAAAGCGGAACGCGGGTTCGACGTGTTGATTGAGGATCAGACATCCGGCTGGCAGTGTGTCCAGGTGGTCGAGACAACGGAAGAAACCGTGCCCTTCGCGGAGGAAGTTGCGGTTCTGCAAGCAGTAGTCGTCGATCCCCGCGGGCGTGAACGAGTCGCCCGCGAACAAGGCCGACCAGCCGCCGGCGCGCTCGACCAGGAGGGCGTTGTGATGGAGCGTCTGGCCAGGGAAATCGAAGATCGTGAGTCGGTACTCCTTCCACTGCCAGGTGTCCCGGTCGCGGTGTTTCGCCGTGACCACCACCGGGTTCCCGGTCAGGCAAGGCAGCCGGTAATCGCCCGGCCGCTCCAGCAGATCGATCAGACTGCCGCAGGCATGGATCTTCGCGCCGAACTCCGCGACCAGCGCCGGCAGGGCATCCGTGTGGTCGTCGTGATAGTGCGTCACCAACACATGCTCGATCGAGACCAGCCTCCCGGCTGCCCGCAGCGCGCGCAGTTGGTCCAGGATGCCGGTCCCGCCGCAATCCACCAGGAACCCCGTACGATCGGCCGCCAGCAGGAGCCGGGAGTTTGAGATGGGGATGATCGCTTCCGGCAGTGGCAGCGTTTCCGCCAGGGCCATCCCCTCGAGGTGAGCCTCGGGCCCGAGGACGCGTCGGGCCTTGGCCCGGATGTGGTCGTCCTTGAAATACCACCGCAGCGCATCGATCGAGAGGTAGTTGGCGTAGACCAGCCGGATCCGATCCTGCAACCGGCGGATCGCGGCCAGCGGATCGCGGATCACGGGCCCCCGGAGCGGGACGAGCACGTCCGGCTTCTCGGCGGCGATTCGGTCGAGGCTCGTCATCAGTTGGCCCAGGCGGCCCGCCCAGCCGTGATAGCCGCCGACCTTCGCCTCCGGGATGGCGTCCTGCAGGCTGAACAGGTCCGAAAGCTTGCCGTCGTCGCGAATCAGATCGCCGGTGAACGCGATCTTCCTGCCGTCGAGTTCAACCACGTAACTCACCGCGCCCCGCGTGTAGCCCGGGGTGTCGATCACCCGGATCGTCAGCTCGTCCCAGTCGATCGTGCCGCCCCCCTGGACCGTGCGGCTCACCGGAATCGGCTCGACCGGAATCTTCGTGGTCTGCTGGGCATAGTCGTGGAACCGCTTCTCGCCTGCGGACGCCCAAAACGTCCCGGGCTGACGGAGGAACTCCGCTTCGCGCTCGGGAGCGACAAGCTCGGCCCCGCGCCGCGCCCAATCGCGCGCCGCCCAGGTGGCGTCCCGGCGCGCCGTGGTCAGAAGCACCGTCGCGGGAGTCGGCCGCGCGCCCGAGGGGTCGCCGTAGACGGCGAGGACCCTGCCGCCCCGCTCGATCAAGGCGCCGTTCACCGGGCCGGAAAGGAGGCTCAACCCCAGCGCGGGCGATTCGGCGCCGAATTCGTGGGCGCCAATGTCCCAACCCGCTCCCTGCGGCCGCGGTTGGCCGTCCACGTCGTCGCGGAATCCCTCCAGCGCCTGGCCCGCGTCGATGGCGGGCGTCGCGGCGGCCGTCAGCCGCAAGTCGCCCCGGGCGAGGTCCCTGAACCAGGACGATTCCACTCGCCCGAGATTGTTGGACTGCGGAGCGGGGGGGGCGTCGTCCCGACGTTGGATGGGACGATGGGTGAGGTTGTTGCGGAAGATCAGGTTCGAGCTGCCGGCGAAACGGTACTCGATGGGCCCCCAGTAGTTCCGGATCACCACCGTATTATTGTCCACCTGGACCCCGGAGGCGTGTTCGAGGCCGATGCCCACATCGGTCTTGGGACCGCTCCCGTCGCTGAAGACCAGGTTATTCCGGATGATACTGGCGCTGCCCTGGTGGCCGCCCTCCGCGTTGACCAGGCCCAAGCCGATCCCGCGGTCGCAGTTCAAAATCCAGTTACGTTCGATCACCACGTTCTGCGGGCGGGTGGGGCATCGCTTCCAGAAGTGGATCGCATGCTCGGCCATGCCGGCCTGGCTCGCCGTGGTGCGGAGATCGCGGAAGAGGTTGTCGCGCACGATCCAGTTGACGCCTTTGTGGATATCGATGCCGCCCGTGTAGGACTGGTAGGCCCAGCCGCTGGTAAACTCGAACCAGCACTGTTCAATGCAGCCGTCGGTCGCGCCCACCGGATCCGCCTCGCTGGAGGAACCTTTGATGAACTGCTCGTTGCAGTTGACGATCCGGCAGTTGTGCACCCGCAGACCCGAGACATCGAAGGGGCTTTCTCCGCGGACCTGGATGCCATGGTGGCGACAATAGCCCAGGGTCAGGTCCGCGATCACCACGTCGTTCGCAGACACCGTGAACACATTGGCCACGCTGGCTTGAGGCCCTTCATCCGGACCGCGCACGATCACGGCGTCGCGGTTCCCGCTGGCGCTGCGGATGACCACGCCCGGGCATCGGACCTCCAGCGCCGGCCCCTCGAGCAGATACGTGCCGTCAGCCAGCAGAACCGTCGAGGGGACCTGCGCGCGGTTGGCGGCGTCCAGCGCCACGTTGAGATCGGCCGCACTGGCCACTTGCCGAACCTCGCCCCGGGTAAGCGTGAGGCGCACCCCGCTGCCCGGGGCGGCGAGGAGTGGGATCGACTGGATCAGGGCCAGCCCCACCAGCAGCCAGGCATGGCCGGCGACGAAGGCAGGACGGCCGGACGGGATCGTTTCAGGCCTGACAACACAGGATCCTTGAGACCTGGGTGAGGAGAGCATCGGAACGCGACCGTTCCACAACGCGTCTCGGGTTGCAAGGAGGTTAGCGCATCCTGCTGACCCTCGACGGCGCTGCATTGCCTCTCCCACCTCTCTCCCCTATGCTCCCGCCCCTGTGACCGTCGCCCCTCAACCTCCAGACCCCGTCCGCGTGGGACTTATTTCCCTCGGCTGCGCCAAAAACCTGGTGGACGCCGAGATCATGCTCGGCGCCCTCCTCCAAGGCGGGCTCGAGATCACCAACGACCCGGCCACCGCCGACGTCGTCATCGTCAACACCTGCTCGTTTATCGATGCCGCCCAGGAGGAAAGCGTCGATACCATCCTCGAATCGGTCGCCGTCCGCGAAACCCACCGCCGCGGCCAGGGGCTGGTGGTCGCCGGTTGCCTCTCCCAACGCTTTCGCGACCAACTGCCTGCGCTCTTTCCGGAGGTCGACGCCTTCATGGGCATCGACCAGGTCGCCCGCGCGCCCGACATCGTGCACCAAGCCCTCGCGCGCCGCCAGGCGCGTCTCGCCCAACCGCCCCGCGCCCGCCGCGGCCGGCGACCCAAACAAGGCGTCCTCACGGCCTTGCAAGAGTTGGACCGCCAACAACCGCAGGCGCCCGAGGACGTGGCGGAGCCGCCGGGACCCCTCCAACGAAACCAGACACGAGTCACGGTCGCGCCGCCCGCTCCTCCCCCTCCCGCGCCGGCCTCGCCCTTGTTTGAAGTGACCGCGCGCCCGCAGTTCATCCCCGACTTCGCCACCCCGCGCTTCCGCCTCACGCCTCGCCATTTCGCCTACCTCAAAATCGCCGAAGGCTGCAACCACCCGTGCAGCTTCTGCATCATCCCCCAAATGCGCGGATCGCACCGCAGCCGCGCCCTCGACGATGTGGTGCGGGAGGCCGCCGCCCTCCTGGCGGACGGCGTGAAGGAGCTGAACCTCATCTCCCAGGATTCCACTTATTACGGCCTCGATTTGCGGCCGCAGCGGACGGGTTCGATTGCCGCCCCGGGCCGCTTCCGGGCGGCCGCCCGCGCCCTGCCCGCCGACACCCCCACCTTGGGCCTGCTCTTGCGCCGCCTGAACGACCTGCCCGGCGAATTCTGGATCCGCCTCCTCTATACCCATCCCGCCCACTGGACCGACGAGCTCATCGAGACGATCGCCGCCTGTCCCAAAGTCGCGCGCTACGTGGACATGCCGCTCCAGCACATCCACGACCTCATGCTCGAACGAATGCGCCGGGAGACCTCGCGCGCCTACATCGAAGACCTCATCCGCCGCCTCCGCGCCGGCCTGCCCGGCGTCGCCTTGCGCACGACGTTCATCGTCGGTTTCCCCGGCGAAACCGAGGCCTGCTTCGAATCGCTCCTCGAGTTCATCCGCGCCACCGCCTTCGAACGGCTCGGCGTCTTCACCTACTCCCGCGAAGAGGGAACCCGCGCCGGGCGCATGGCCGGCCAGATCCCCGAGGCCGAGAAGTGCCGCCGCCGCGACCGCGCCATGGCCGTCCAACGCGACGTCGCCCGCCACGTCTCCCAGCGCTCCGTCGGCCGCACCCTCCGCGTCCTGATCGAACGCCCCGCGCGAGCCGAAGACCTCCGCCAGGCCGAAGTCACCTCCTGGGAACACGGGTTCATCCGCGACACCGATACCCAACTCGATCAACTCCACGGCCGCTACCTGGTCGCCCGCGGCGAGGCCGACGCCCCCGACATCGATGGCCGCGTCTACGTCCGCGGCCGCGCCCCGGTCGGGGCCTTCGCCACCGTCCGCATCCTCGGCCACACCGACTACGATCTGATCGCCGAACCCGCCCGCGGCCCAGGCTCCTCGCCCGAGCGATAGCGCGGCGGCGACCGCATCGCTTCACAGTGGGGGGACAAGGGCGACCGATTTATGGAAGGAATGATTCAGGAGGGGGGTAGGACGCTTATGTGTTACTCTGAACCTGTCACCTTTCCCCCCGGGTCAGTTCAAGTTTGGGTTGTTGGTCAGCGGAAGGGATTGATGACTGTGACGCCGTCGTAGTTTTGACCGTGGGTGAGATCTTCGGAGTAGAGGGTGTGGCAGCCGAGTTCCTGCGCGGCGGCGACGATGGTGGCGTCCCAGTGGGAAAGGGGGTGGAAGGAGCGAAGCGACCATGCCCTGCGAATGAGCGGGACGGATACGGGGAGCACCGGCACGGCGTCCAGGGAGTCCAGGAGCGCCTGAACATTCAGCTCGGACAGGCCGAGTTCCTTGTTGCGCAGGGCGTTGGAGATGTATTCCTGAACCACCTGGGTGGAGAGGGCGAAGTCGAGGCTGGCGACCAACTTGGCGGCGATGACGCGCTTCGATGCGTCCGCCGGGGCCTGAGAGCCGGCGTAGAGCAGGATGTTGGTATCGAGGAAGCGATCAGCGGTCATAGATTTCCTGCCGCTTCAAGGGGCGCATGGCGCGGGTATTGGTGGCCTGAAGGGCTTGGAGGAGCTTCTGCGCGCTGGCCTTTCGCACCTCTTCGGAACTGGGCATCTCGTGACGGGTGGCGTATTCGAGACCTTGAAGCACCAACTCTTTGAGCGTGGTCTTGCGCTGGGCGGCGGCAACCTTGGCCCGGTGCAGAAGGTCTTCAGGCAGATCGAAGGTGGTCTTCACAAAGCTGTAAATACTGCCTGGCTGTGCAACTGTCAATCCAGCCGCCAGCGCAGAGTGCAGAGCGTTTTCAGCTCGGTGCGTTGCGTGAGCCTTCCCTCGATGGCGGCCATGAGGGTTTCCCGCTGTCGGTCCACCTTGTCCTGCGTCTCGAAGAGCGAGCGGGGCAAGGTGCCAGGTTCAAGCGGGGCAAGGTGACAGGTTCAAAGTGCCAGCGGAACGATAGGGTGACAGGTTCGTGGTGAGACTTGGCTTGGGTCACGACGGGTGGGCAGAGATGGGGGACGACGGCAGGGCGGAAGATCGAGCCGATGGGGTCGGGACAGCCCTTTGCGGGCCCGGGCGGCAACACCGTCACGCGGACGCACCTCGCAGGCGTCGGCCTCCCGGTGGTGGATGGGGCGGCGGTTCTCGGGTCAGGTGGATCCAGGGCGGCTTCCCAGGGTTGAAATGCGGCAGCGCCCCCGGCACAATGCGCCGGCCGAAGCGCCTTGCCCGAGCCCGGGCTCTCTCGGCCGCACACTTTGAACGTTCCGAATCAACTCACCGTCGCGCGCTTCTTTCTGACCGGCCTGTTCCTGGCCGCGATGTTCGCCCCCTTCCCCTTCAATAACACGCTGGCCCTGATCTTCTTTTGCGCGGCGGGGATCACCGACTACTTCGACGGCCGCATCGCCCGCGCGCGCAAGCTCATCACCAATTTCGGCATCCTGATGGATCCGCTGGCCGACAAGATCATGATCTGCTCGGCCTTCATCGCCCTGGTGGAACGTGGTCCCTTCAAGGAATGGCCCGCCATCCGCGTCGAGGCGTGGATGGTTGTCATCATTGTCGCGCGCGAGCTGGTCATCACGGGCCTCCGCCTGCTGGCCGCCTCGAAGAACGTCGTTTTGGCCGCTGAACGTTACGGCAAGCACAAGACCATCTCCCAGATCACCGCCATCATCGCGCTGCTGGTGCTCGAGGCCTACGGCGAATGGGGCCCTTGGGCCGCCTGGTTGCTGAAGCCCTGGGTGCCGTGGTTCGCCCAGATCGCCCTGTGGGTAACCGTGGCGTTGACCTTCAGCTCGGGTCTCCTCTACCTCTCGCGCAATCGCGAGCTCTACTTGCGCGACGTTTGAACACCGGCTCTGCCCCCCGATCGTGAAGGCTGCGCGCTCCTCCTGGGTTCTGCAACTCGCCCAGGGGGGCGGCTTGGGCCGTCTCCACCCCGCCCCGGGCACCTGGGGATCGCTGGGTGGCGTGGGCTGGACCCTGCTCCTCCTCCTGCCCGGGCAGGCCTGGATCTTCGCGGCCGGTTGCCTGGTCGGGGTGGGCATCTCCGTCTGGGCCTGCGGCGAGGCCGAACGCCGGCTGGGCGCTCGCGACCCCGGCTCCGTCGTCCTCGACGAAATCGTCGCCCTCCCCCTCTGCTTTGCCTTCTGGGTGTTGTCTCACCCCGCTCCCGGCCGGGACATCGCCGCCCCGCTGAGCCTCCTCACGGGCTCCGGCCTCCTGGTCACCCTCGCCACCTTCCTCGCCTTTCGCTGCTTCGACATCGCCAAACCCTGGCCGGTGAAACAGAGCCAGTCGCTGCCGGGCGGCTGGGGCGTCACGATGGACGACGTCCTGGCGGCCGGCTACGTGAACCTCCTGGCCGCCGCTCTGACCGCCTTTTGAGCCGCCATCGAGCCGGGGCGCGGGGCCGGCAGGGGGCGGTCTCTCCGCCTTCCCTTATCGGCCCGGCCCAGGAACACCCAGGCGCTGGCCATAGAGCGCTTCCAACCGGTCGAGCATGCCTTCGAGACTGTGCTCGGCCTCGACCAGGCGCCGGCCCGCCTCCGCCATCCGTTGCGTCGCCGCCCGGTCCGCCAACGCCTGCCGTATCGCCCCGGCCAGCGCGCCGGCGTCGCCCGGCGGCACCAGACGCCCAGTCACCCCGTCGCGAATGACGCTCGGCAGCCCCCCCACCTCGCTGGCCACCACCGGGGTCTTGGTCGCCAGCGCCTGCAGCACGGTCTGCGGAATCCCCTCATGCAGAGAGGGCATCACCAGCAAATCCAACCCCCGCAGCACTGCCGGGACATCGTCGCGATGGCCCATGAACGTGACCGAGTCCTCGAGCCCCAACGCGCGCACCGCCGCCTCCGCCTTGCCCCGCGACGGGCCATCGCCGACCATCACGTAACGGGCGGGAACCCCCTGCTGGCGCAACCGTTGCGCGGCCTCGATCAGGACCTTATGCCCTTTGGCCAGGCGGATGACGGAGATCATGCCGATCCGCGGGAGGCCTGGCGGATCGTCCCGGGCGCCGAGTTCGGCCCGGTCGCCCTCCGGGCTGAACCGGTCCAGATCGATCCCGGTGGGCAGCGTGGTCACGCGCGAGGCGGGCAAATGGAACAGCGCCTGGAACTCGGCCGTCACCTTCGGGCTCGTCGTGAGCACATGGTCGGCCAGACGCCGGTAAACCACGCCGCTTAACCCGCGATGACCGACCGGCACGTCGAAATGCCGGGTGCGGATCACGAAGGGAACTCCCGCCAACCGCGCCGCCACGCCGACCAACCAGCCGTCCCGAGAACTGTGCGTGTTCACCACGTCCGGCCGCTCGCGCCGCAACCAAACCGCCGCCCGCACGGCCTCAAACGGAAACCGCCACCGCTCCACCGCCAACGGCTGAACCGGAAACCCCTGTTCCCGGGCCTGACGCAGAACCTCGCTCCGTTCCGGAGCCAACAACCCCATGGCATGCCCGCGCCGACGCAACCCCGCCATCTCGGCCATGATGCGCCGCTCCTGCCCCCCCCAGCCGAGGGAGGCCTCGGAATGGATGATCCGCCAGCGGAGGGGAGGCGCCGAAGACACGAGCCGAATTCTTGGCTCGCCCCAGGCCCGGTTCAATCCGAAAACCGCGGACCGCACCCCCCCCGACCTCGTTTACCCGATCCCCAGTCGGAGCCCATCACGGTTCTTAGAAAGCCAGACGACCGACCGTGAGATGGCGCAGGTTTGGCGTGTAGATTTTGCTGCTGTTGGATTGGCTCCAGGAGTATCCGGTGATCTGGCCGTTCAGGGTGTAGACGTTCATGTATCCGCTGCCGACCCCGCTGCTGGTGTAGCCGGGGAACACGCGCGTATCCTGGCTGTGCACCCCGCTGCTGCAGTCGATCACTTGCACGGACCAGCGCACGGTGCCGTCGCCATAGACGAAGCTGGGCTCGGCGCTGTCGAGGATCATGGTGTGCCCAGAGCTGGCACTGCCGTCGAGGTATTTGATGGCGAGCAGGTCACCCGGCTGAGCGGCCCCAAAGTCGGTCACATGCACATACTGGCAAGCGTTTGCCTCCACGGCGTCGTGGAGCACCGCCGAGCTGGGACTGGAACTGGTGAAACCCACTCCTCGGGCGGTCCAGCCGGGATAGGAATCCATCATCAAACGGATGTAGAAATTGCTGCAGACGGCGTGGACGTAGGAGGGGTCGCCCCACGCAATGTACGAATTCGACCAGGAGGCTCCGTAGCGGTTGTACTCGACGCCGTTCTCGTCGAAGAACTCACCCGCCTCGCCCTGGGTGCGCAGTTGGGCGACCAGCGTCCTGGCGTGGTCGAGGTGGAGGGTCGATTGCGCCTGGAGGGTGACAAACTGGAGGGCGCTGGCGAGGAGACCGGCGGTGGCTACGTGGCTGAGACTCAATTTCATAAGGTAATGATCAGGATTCCAAACGTGGTTCGTTTCTCGTTCCCGACGGATCACGCCGTCGTGCGAACGGGTGGGGGTAAGCAAGTTCCGGGGATTCTCACCTACGTCGAATGACGTAGGCAAAGGCAGGGGCGGGATACGGGCCCCCTGGGAACCGCAGTGGGGATGGCCGCGCATACGGCCGAGCGGCCGAGGCGACAGGGGTTGGGAGGCTCCTGCCCGGAAGGGCTCGGAGGTGACGTTATTCATCAGTGCAGAAGTAAGCATACACCCCTCACCCCATCCCTCTCCCCAACCCTTGAAAGCGAAGCGATGGAACGGGGTTGGGGAGAGGGAGAAAGGGAGAGGGGAGCCATCCTGTGTCTGCCTACTTATGCACTCATCAATAGGACGACTCGGCGGAGGCAGGGTTCCGGCCGAGGAATTCGAGGGCGGCGAGGGTGGCGGCGCTCCGGGTGCTGACGCCGAGCTTCTTGAAGACGTGTTCCAGGTGCTTATTGGCGGTGCGGTCGCTCATGCCGAGGATGATGCCGACCTCGGCGTTGGTCTTGCCTTGAGCGACCCAGAACAGCACCTCCGCCTCCCGCGGCGTCAGGCCCAGACCGCGCAGAGGTTCCGGGGACCGCAGGCTGAACTCAGGCGGCGGGTTGGCGCGCTCGTGTTCGAGGCGTCGATCCTGGATTCGTTGCCGGTTCAGTCGCGCCTCGATGGCTTGCACGATCTCCTGGGGGGCTGCCGGTTTGGTCAGGTAGTCATCCGCTCCCAGGTTCATTCCCGTGCGCAGGTCCGACCGATCGCCCAGGGCGGTCAGGAAGATGAAGGGAACGGCCGCAGTGGTGGCGTCGCCGCGCAGGGCTTCCAGCACTTGGTGACCGTTGAACCCGGGCATGGTGACGTCGCAGAGGACGAGATCTGGGCGCTCGGCCCGGGCCGCGGCCAGGCCGGCCCGTCCGTTGGAGGCGCTGACGACCCGGAAACCCACCACCTCGAGCATGGACGTCACCGCCTCGAGCAGGTCGGGTTGGTCATCGATGATCAGGATGGTTTTGCGCGGCGGGCGGGGTGGATGGCTGGAGGGGGGCATGCCGAGGAGAAGGAAGGTCGCGTGGCGGCTCGTCGCATCCGCGGGTTAGTTCGTGGCCGAGGGCCATGGGTTCAGCGGGTCGGACCTGGAGGAGTCGCAGGGGGCGTCAGCGGGGGACGGTTGGCTTGAAGCGGAGGGCGCGGAGGTTCATGACGCCTTGGCCGGGTTTGGCGAGGGGCGTGATGACGACGTTCTGGCGGCCGTCTTCGAGGACCATGGTGCCGAGGGCAACGGTTTTGAATTGGTCCCACGCGCCGGTGGGGGCGAGGACAGTTTCGAGGCTGGCGGATCCGCAATGCAGGCGGATCCGGCTGCCTTGGGAGGCGCTGTCCAGGGCGTAGTCGGCCTCGACGGTGACGGGGCCTGGGCTGGTGACTTGGGCCGTCCAGTGGACGGTGTCCTTGGCGTCGGTCCAATACCCGATATTGGGCAGTCCCCCCTTATGTTCCAGGCGGGCGGTTTGTCCGACGATGGTGGCGTCTTCGGCGAGGAGGAGGAGGCTGCGGTCAGGTCCCTGGGTGGGGAGGAGGAGGACGGTCTGGGGGGGGCCGTCGAGGTCCAGGGCGATGACGGAGGCGAGGGGGTCGGGTGCGGCGGGGGGGAGGTGGAGGCGGAGCAGGTCGCCGTTCCGCTCGAGTTTGCTCTTGGTGTGGGGGGAGGCGAGGAGGCGGGCTTGTTCGACCCGGTTCTTCAGGGGCACGTCGAGGTGGGCGTCGGCGGGCCAGTGGTAGACGTGGAGGTAGATCTGGCCGGGCTTCTGGGTGGTGCGGCCCCAGGGGCTCTTGTTGAAAGGGCTGGCGGTGGTGCCGTAGATCGACTCCCGGTTGACCTTCATCCAGCGTCCGATTTCGGCCAGGCGTTGGATGGAGGCATCGGGGAAGGTGCCTTCGGCGGTGGGACCGACATTCAGGAGGTAGTTGCCGCCTTTGCTGGCGCAGTCGATGAGGTTGCGGACGAGGGTTGCGGTGGATTTCCAATGGTGGTCGTGCTTGTTGTAGCCCCAGTGATTGTTCATGGTCATGCAGGATTCCCAGTCGACGCCGGCGGGGAAGCCGGTGGCGGGGATTTCCTGTTCGGGGGTGCCGTAGTCGCCGACGCCTTGTCCGCGGTCCATGCCGTCCATGCCGCCGCGGCCTTTGCCGATGCGGTTATTGACGATGAGGTCGGGTTGGAGGGTGCGGACGAAGTGGTAGAGGTCGACGCCGCGTTCGTGGGTCCAGGGGCTTTCCCACTCGCCATCGAACCAGAGGATGCCGATGGGACCGTAGCCGGTGAGGAGTTCCTTGAGTTGGGCCTTCATGTAGGCGACGTAGCGATCCATGTCGGGGGTGCCGCTGGCCTGGTCGTTCCACGCCCGCCGGGTTGGCCAATCCGGGTGATGCCAGTCCATGATCGAGTGGTAGAAGCAGAGGCGAAGCCCTTCTTTGCGGCAGGCGTCGGCCAGTTCCTTGAGGGGATCAGGCGCGAAAGGGGTGCGGCGGATGCACCAGTCCGTTTGGGCAGACCGAAAGAGGCCGAAGCCGTCGTGATGTTTGCTCGTGATCACGATGTAGCGCATGCCGGCGTCCTTGGCCATGCGCACCCAGTCGGCGGCGTTGAACTTCACCGGATGGAACTGGGCGGCGAATTTCTCGTATTCGCTGACGGGCATTTTGCTTTCCTCGAGGTACCATTCGCCGAAGCCGGTTTGGTCTTTGTACTCGCCGGCGGGGACGGCATAGACGCCCCAGTGGATGAAGAGGCCGAAGCGGGCCTCCCGGAACCAGGCCATGCGCTGGTCGCGAGCCTCGGGCGGTTCGCGGGTGAGGTCGGCGGCTCGGGCGGGAGTGGGGAGGAGGAGGACGAAGAGCAACGGGAGGCAGGGCAACGCATTCATGGGAGGTGGGGGCGCGAGGCCGAGGGGGACGCTCAAGGCGAGGGAACGGCCGCGAAGGTGTGTGGATTCGACCCGGGCTGGGTCGAGCTTCGGCCCGGGGTCGCAGCGGTAGGCCACGGCCCGACGGTCGGCGCCACGGTCGCTGGGTTCATGTCGCGGATGATTTTCCATCGGCCAGGGTCTGTCAACGACACGCCGGCGTCCATGATCCGCAGCAGCGCATCCCCGCGTGGGCGGTCAGGAGGGCGGCGCTCCGATCCAGCCACCGCCAACCACGGGATCCACCGGATGCGCAGGCAGGTGCGGGTTGGGGGGCGTCCGCTGGCCTGGGGATTCAATCCCGGACTCGAATGACCTGCCAGGAGTGCGGGGATCGCAGTGAACCCTGATTGACCGCGGTCGGCGTGGTCCCGCGCCCGAATCCAAAGCGGCGGAGCACCGCCGCACTCCACGACGCTGGCGCGACCGCGCCCATCGCCGGGTCGAGGCGAAGCTCTTGGAGTGCGCCAGTGCTCTGGCGCTTTGGATTTCGCGCGACT